>JAUVGH010000074.1 GCA_030593885.1 Methanomassiliicoccales archaeon | reverse complement strand
TCGATCATTCAGATGAGGTCGTTGCTGGCCGACCTGGAGATACCGCTGTATTCAATCATCAAGGGTGACGGCGCCGACGGTGGAGGAGGCCTTTTTGAGGGCAGGCCGGAGATGATGATAAATATCGACGAAGCAACAGAGGCTTTCATAGATGGTGATGAGGAGATAACGCTATCCTATAAGGAGATTGGAACCTAGGCCGCGATTCCCCCCAAGAGTCTGGGGAGTCATGAAGGCATATAACTCGACACGTTTTTATTTGAAACAGCATTAAAAGTCTGGGAACACCATGGCTGACCTCTCACTGGCGGGACGATGTGGGTTGTTTTGCGGTACTTGTGGGATCTATCGTGCTTACAAGGACAACGGGGCCTACTTGGAGAAAGTGGCCGAATCCTTTGATTGTGCTCCGGAACTCGTGAGATGTGAAGGGTGCCAGGTGCTGACACCAGACTGCTGGGGGAACGGGTGTAAGATCGTTATCTGCCTAAGAAAGAAGGGTCTGGAGTTCTGCTACGAGTGTGGGGAATTGGACGGATGCCAGAAGTTCTCAGAATTGAGCGATGGTTACATGGAGCTCGGCATAAACCTGCGGGGCAACATGGAGAGAATCAGAACTGGCGACACCGAGAGATGGTTAGAGGAAGAGGATATGAGGTGGCGCTGTGGATCTTGCGGAGAGCCCATATCCTGCCACATGGAAAAATGCAATCAGTGCGGGGCCATACTGGTTGAAGTGAAGGATTGAGTTCGTTCCAGAATCCTCAAACTGCGCCTCTTTTTCTGACGGCCACGACTGCCACCAATACTACCACGACTACTATGATGAGCAATAACAGGAGGATACCTCCCCAGTTTTCCTGGGCGCATTCGTCTCCTTCGCATTCCGGTTCTGGTGCTGGCTCGAGATAAGCGGTATAGACCGGGTCGTGCTCCACTCTATAACTGTTCCATCGCGGGAATGAGACCGCGTACCAGAGAGTTGACGTTATGAAGGAGTTCTTTCCATTCTGGAAGAGATCAAGCGGTCCGCTGTATTGGGCCTGAAGATCGGGGCTCAAGGCATATGCCATAGTCGCCATCACGCCCAAGCTGAAACCGCCCTGCCAGGCGACGAGCAACAGGTCCCAAAGCCTGGCCTCGACTATCATGTTGTAAGCGTTCTCGTCTTCTGCAACGACCTGCTGTGTGGTCTCGTCAATCAGATCGAAAGTGCCCCGAACGCCCAGATTGAAGACCCTCCTTTCGGGGGACCCTACGGAGAGGTCCAGTCCCTCATTGAGCTTCCGTTGGATTCCGGTATCGATGACATGATTGGTGGTATCACCTGTGACCTTGTAGGTGGAACCGAATCTAGCCACATAGTGAACCGCTGCAACGCCCCAGTTATCAGGGATCTCCAGCGGGTCAACTTCCTGGCCCCAAAGCCATAGCTGTGTCACCTGGCCGAGTGTGTAGAAGGTCTCGGTGGTGATCGTGTTGTCGTCGTTGAATGTGATGTCGTAGACGATTGTCAGCTCACTGAACCTGGCAATGTACAGCGGAAACGCGGCACTGAGGATCAAGGCAAGCGGGTTGTTGGCGTCGATGATCTTCGCATACATGTTCTCGTAGGTCATTCCGAACCTGTAGCGGTTGCCTGGCAAGCTCTCGGCCTCGATGGCGGAAACGGTTGGGACATATGTCCCATTAGTCAATGTGCCACCCACTCCAAAGGGTATGACGTAGTACACGTCCTCATGAGCTGGATCTGGCATCCCGTTCTCGCCTGGTCCGGAACCGTTGTACGTATCATTGAAGACCATCAGAAACGCCAGAACTGCGCCAATGAACACATCATGCCCCCCGAGACCGGTGAAATGCATCCCGAAGAGCTGGTAAGGTAGAGTGGAAACGTTGCCCGCCTTCTCATAGGTCTTGAAGGCCAGGAGGAACACTTGGGCTTCGTCTCTGTTGACATAGGACATGGTCATGGTTATCTCCGCGCCGTCATCGGTCGTATTGGAGATGTCGGCTGTCCAGTACTCCTCATCGAACGAATGGCCGGTGATAGCGACCTCGTCCCCGGCTTCCCAATGTTCCGGAGGAGGGCCTATCACGACAGGAGCGAACATCATGCTCAGCATCAAACACACGGCGAATACACTTGCGAAACTTCTAAACCTCATTTGTCCCACCAGCGATAGATGAAAAATGGATGCATAAAAAGATTGTGGGAAGCTTATCAAATCAAGAGAATCATCATCCACCAAAGACTATCTTGGTAAGGTACATCAGAGCTATACCCAGTACGAAGACCGTGAGAGTGGCTACCGATTTCCTAATGGCGGTCTCCTTCTTGATCTCGGGTAAGAGGTCGGTCGCTGCTATGTAGATGAACCCTCCAGCAGCAAATGGCAGGAGAGCGTTGGCAATGTCAGTGGCCTGACTGGCTATGAAAAAGCCGACAACTCCTCCGACGACCGTTGCCAGAGCAACAAGGAAGTTCAGGACAAGCGCCTTCTTCTTGGTGAACCCGGCATACACCAGGACGCCGAAGTCGGCGATCTCCTGAGGTATCTCATGTGATGCGATGGCCACTGTAGTCGCAAAGCCCAGCGGTATGGAAACCACGAAGCTAGCTGCAATTATCAGACCGTCAATGACGCTATGAACTCCATCCCCTATCAGGTTCATGTAGCTGAAGGTGTGCTCGTCGCATATCCCGTCGTGACAATGGTGCCACATGAGGACCTTCTCTATCACGAAGAAGAGCAAGAAGCCGACCAGGGCAAAGGAGATTATGTCAGGGCCGGACACCTCCGCGGCCTCGGGGAGCAGATGGATGAAGGCGCCGCCGATCATGGTCCCCGCCGACAGACTGACCAGGACCAGGAGTGTCTTTCTAAGGAGCGCATCGTTTGAGGAAAGCGTGAAAGCCCCGTTGAAGGCGATAAGGCTGATGATCAAAGTACTCAATAGTATGTAGACCAGTATTATGTCCAAGGCCAACAGCTCTCCGTGACCATTTCCTCGAGTAGTTTAAACCTTTTGGACTTCCATATGAAAAGCTTATCAACATAATCGCAGTAGGCATGATGAGGTGATGTAGTGGCAGCAGATGTGGAAGACAAAGCACCGGATTTCGAACTTCTGGATGTTGAGAGGAACAAGCGGACTCTCAGCGAATTCTCGGGCAGCAAGCTGGTCATCGCATTCTATCCTGGGGCCTTCACATCAGTGTGCACGCAGGAGATGTGCGCTCTCAGGGACTCTCTGGCGAGGTTCAACGAGATGAACGCCACCGTCGTAGGGATAAGCGTCAATGATCCGTTCTCCAACAAGGCCTTCTCTGACCAGAACCAGCTGAATTTTCCTCTATTGAGCGACTACGCGAGAAGGGCGGTGACCGATTACGATGTCGCCTTGGAAGATTTCGCGGGAATGAACGGTTACACGGCCGCAAAGCGATCGGTATTCATAGTTGACGGGGAGGGAACGATCCGGTACAAGTGGGTGTCTGAGGACCCTGGCGTGGAACCTAACTACGATGATATCGCGGAAAAGCTGAGAGATATCGCCTAGGTCAGCCAAACGGGAAGAACGCCTCAATGGCCACGATGATCCCGATAACGATGAAGAGTATTCCAGACACCAGCACTATCCATTTGGTTTCCACCCTTTTCCCGATTTCCCTTCCAATCAGAACGCCGACTGCGACCACTACGGCAAAACCCAGAAGGGCCCCGATCAGAACCGCGATTGGCGCACCGTAGTTCGCTGTCAAGAGAATGACCGCGACCTGGGTCTTATCTCCGAGCTCGGCAAGAACGAATATCAGAAAAGTCTGGATGAACACCTTCTTCTCAGGGATCTCCTTCTGCTCCTCCTCTTCTTCCCTCTTCACGAGAGTCCACACCCCGAACGCCACAAAGATAACAGATGCGATGATTTTGATCCAAAAATCGTCAAATGCCACTCCCAGCAGCATACCTATGACCACTCCGATGACCGTGGTCACCCCCATTCCGAGCCAGGCACCGAGAAAGACGACCTTTCTGGAGTATCTGGATGCGAAGGAGATGGTCATCAGTTGTGTCTTGTCACCCATCTCGGTCACTATGATCAGACCGAATGCCAGAGCAAAGGGGAGAAGGACATCCATGGTCGAAACTGAAAAGTCCGATTCGTAGATAAACGTTCCCGGTTATTGGGCCTTGGCAATTCAGACGTTGTCTATGAGTATGCTGACCTCATCTGAGCCAGCATTGCCAGCGAAGTCTGTCATTGTCGCCATGATGAAGTATGGTCCGTTCGGGAATGCATATGTGTCGAATTCTATCCACCAGCCGTCGGTCGGATCCGTGTCGACCCCGATATTGGTCCATATCGCGCCGTCGGGAGATATCTCGAAGACTGTGGAAACCACATCATCGGCTCCTGTGAGCTCGACGGCTTCAACAATGGCCCAGCGTCCGATTATCATGCCATCGAGAGGGTTGATTATCTGTAGCTGTGGTGGGAAGACGTCAACGACCGTGATGTAGTCGAGGACGTGTTTCACGAATTCAATGGCCTTGTCACAGACCTCGTCCCCCATGTTGGCCCTCTGAGCCTCAAGGTGATTGATGTATGCATTGGCCTGGTTTATCGCCGCTCCGAACTGCCCCCTGTAGTAAGACTGGACAGCATTACCCAATAACTGACCGTGGAACTCCTTTTCTTCCTTGGCATCCCGAAGACCCTCAGCGAAGACCTTCCCGTAGGAATCTCCGTAGATCAGATCGTCGTCGTAGGCGTCAAAGTCCTCCGCCGTCTCGGCGACCTCCATAATATGAGCATATTCCTCTGGTTTGATTACGCTTGAATGCGCCCAAGAGTAGAAGACCGCCTTCTTCATCAGTATCAACGCGATAAGATCGCGTGGGAACCATTTCCTGAGAAGGTCCCTTCCCCAGTCAGAGCCCGAGATGTTTGCGCGATCCCAGCCAGCCTTCTTCAGCCTGGCCTGAAGGTTCTGCATCTCCCTCTTGAACTCATCCTTCATCGACTTGGTCTGGAACTCCTTCTTATTGAGGAGCTTCTGAATGAACTTCAGTGAGAGTCCTGACGCTTGAATCTCCTTGAGACCGGTGAGGTTCCTGTCCTTGGTCCAGTTCCATTTGAAGCTACCTCCTTCGGAATCCCACTCACCGCTAGTGTCCCGCCACTGCGAGACGTGGACGAGCTCATGGAACAGAACGACCTTCATCCTGGCCAAGTCCGAATCAACATATGAAACGTTTATCGAGATGTTCACCTGACCGCTTGGTGAGTAAGGCGGCTGTGGAACTGCCACTCCAGCAGAGGTCGGCGCGGGTGTTCCCGAGTTGTCTGGTGGAAGTGCAATCGTGCAACTATCGAAGGTCAGAGTGGGTGTACCTCCGGAGGAACCATAGCTCAGACCACTGGCACTGCCATCCCATCCGCCCCATGTTCCGCTGGGCAACAAATCTTCGAACTCGTTCCTAATCTGCAAAAGCGCCTTTCTCAATGTGCTGCTTGGGTCCGGCGGGGCCTGTCCCCCGAATACGGATGAGAAAGCAGGCATCACCATGATCACTAGAATTAGAGCGGCTCCAATCACTAATCGTCTGTTTTTCATTCGACCCCCTCCCCTTTTCCCTCTAAGGCTGGAATGTCCATCAAATTGTATCACTAAATATGTTTCGGCGATTTGGTGTCCATTACCCCGTCATAGAAACTCAGCAAAGATAAAACGCAATAAATGCATGCGTTGCTCGTGGACCCCAAATTGAGCCCCAAAGGTGCGATCGTTATCGCTGTTGTATCGATCTCGTTCGCGTCCATCTTCATAAAGTGGAGTCAGGCACCTGCATTGGCCATTGCAGCTTACCGACTGCTCTTCGCGACCCTGATTCTCCTCATACCCACGCTGGCCTTCCAGAGGAAGGAACTGCTGGCACTCACAAGAAAGGAATATGTTGTCCTTTCTCTGGTCGGTATTGCACTTGCATTTCATTTCGGGTTCTGGATATCCTCGCTCAAGTACACGACAGTGGCCAATTCGGTCATCCTGGTGAGCACGCATCCGATTCTCATCGCGGTGGTGTCCCACTACTACCTCAAGGAGAGGATCTCGATGGCCGCTGGCGCTGGTGTTGGTATCGCACTTGCTGGAATGGTCATAATAGGATTCAGCGATTTCGCGGTGAGCCAGGAGAGCTTGTACGGAGATCTTCTTGCACTGATAGGGATGTTCGCCTTGGCGGCATATATCCTCAGCGGGAGGCGGATAAGACAGAAAACGCCTGTGCTTCCATATGTGACGGTTGTCTACGGAGTTGCGACGATAGTGCTCTTCATGGGCTGCTTCATCTTCAGCGTCCCACTGCTGCCTTACCCCGTTGAGGAGTGGGTCCTCTTCCTGGCACTGGCGATAGTCCCGATGATCCTCGGCCACACGGTATACAACTGGACTTTGCGATACGTGACTGCGTTGATGGTGTCCATGAGCATCCTGGGCGAGCCGATATTATCTGCGATACTGGCATACATCCTGTTGAGTGAAGTCCCTACGAACTGGGTCATACTCGGAGGCATCCTGATCTTGGTGGGGATCTATCTGGTCGCTTCTCGCTCAAAAGAAGAGAACCCGGAGATACAGCCCGGTTCGGCTCCTACCTAGAGCTTGCTGAAATCGATTGAAAAGTCGAGGTTCAGACCATCTGAAGCTGCAGTGATGCTTTTCCACTCGTCTTCGCTCAGCGTCCACTTGGAGGCATTGATATTGCTTTGAGCCTGCTCGACGTTCTTTGAACCGAATATCGGGAGGACGTCATCTGATCTAAGCAGCCAGTTGAGTGCAACTTCAGCGGGTGTGGCTTGGTGAGA
The DNA here is from genome assembly GCA_030593885.1 of Methanomassiliicoccales archaeon. Lineage (GTDB taxonomy): Archaea > Thermoplasmatota > Thermoplasmata > RBG-16-68-12 > SOIM01 > JAGLME01. The sequence continues at coordinate 268 of JAUVGH010000074.1, read as the reverse complement.
CTCTCCGATCTCTCTCATGACGCTGATGAGCTTTTGAGCCTCCCTGAGATTCTCCTTGTTCATGAACAATGGATCGTTCCGACGGTAGTCCTTCTCGTCAAGCTCTGTCTTCTCATCATACTTGCCGGACAAAACGCCCATGGCCAATGGTGAATATGCAATGGTGGCGATCCCGTTTTCCCTCTGGAAGGGTAGGATCTCAGTTTCGATATCGCGCATTAGCAGGCTGTATTCCATCTGATTGGTGATTATCTCCCCGTTCTTCAGA
>JAUVGH010000080.1 GCA_030593885.1 Methanomassiliicoccales archaeon | reverse complement strand
ACGATCCCCGCGACCGTCAGGTTGGAAATCTCGGTCACATTAATCCAGATTCCTTCTCTGTGAGAGACTCTCTCGAGCTCTCTCTGAAACGGTTTGAACTTCATGTGCCACTTCCACTTATGAGCAAATGAATCGTATTTCCAAGCCTTGTCCCATTTCACAGTCTGAAAGACTGTCTTGACGCCCTCATCTGCCTGAATCAATGGGACCGACACGAGGTTCGGTCCCTCCAACAGGGGACGGGTGAACTTTCCCGCTTGCCTGGCCGCACAGGAAATGTCATTGCCCGTGTCAACTGCGCAGATCCGATAGAAGTAGTTGTTTGGATCACCCTCTCCCGCCAACGCGTCAACAAACATCGATGTTCCCGAGGACAAGTCCGCCAGTATCTGATACCCCTGACCATCAGGATCGTAGTTGAGGTTCCTGAAAATCCTATATCCAATCACTGTCTGGTACTCGCCTCCATCGTCTGGGGACAGAGACCATCTGATGGAGACGTTCTCGAACCCGATACCACTCAGGGTCGCATCTTGTGTCTTTGGGGGTCTCATGACCCTGAAGGTCACAGGTGACATGAGAGGATATCTGTCCCTGCTGTCGATGTCAAGAACATAGGGTGTATCGCCAATTCCATCCGGGTCAGGACAAACATCCTGATTCGGGCCGCTGCATAGGTCCACACCAGCATAATCCAGCCAATAGTTTCCTCCCGACGGATAGCCGTTGTCCCAGTTGTTCGTGTCCGTTAGGTCTATAGCTCTACTTGCATGCGTCAAAATGTTGTTGTGGTAAACCCAGTTGCCATCAGTGGAACTTCTCAACTGAAAACTGGTCCATTTATTCTCCAGACTGTTGTTGATAATGAGGTTGTTAGTGGAATCGAAGGTCAGATGCATCCCGAATTCGTTGTCTTGGAGTTTGTTGCCAGATACAATGTTCCAGTGGGAATCCCAGAAGTCTATTCCCGCCCCCTTCATGGCTCCGACTATCGTATTGGATATCAGATTGTACTCGATCATGTTGTTGCTGGAGGAGGAATGCCATAGGCCCCACTCTACGCTGTCAGAGATGTTGTTGAAGGAGATCGTGCTATCGGTTGATGAGACGAACCCTATGCCATCCCAATGGGATCCAGATATCGTATTCTCGGTTAATGTGATGTTTGATGAGAAACCGACCTTTATCCCCGAGGATGTGTTGAGCAGTTCTTGATCCCTTACGACAACATTCGTGCAATTGGCAAGTATCACCTGACCAGCGCCTTGAGGAATCACTCCTCCCGTAACGTTCTTCCAATAGTAGACGGGTTTCCCGTTCACAATGTTGGACGTGTCAATTTCGTGGGTGTTCCACTGGTCGAACTTATCGCCCCACATGTAGATCCCGCTGTTCACCATCACATTCTCACTGATTGTGGTATGAGTGGAGTAATCTGGGAAGATACCCATTCTGGTGTTTGAGACCGTGTTTCGTGAAACTGTATTTCCTTTTGAGTGATCAATCTCAATACCGTCATAGCCATCCCAGATTCCTTGCAGATCGACCTCATCCCAGTCGTTCCAGACGATGTTGTCGGAGATGACGTTCTTATTGGACTTGTAGATCTCAATCGCTCTGTAATCGTTGCGAGCGAAGTTGTTGTTCGAGATGTTGTTTTGATAAGAGTACTCCATGTACACTCCAATCCGACTTCTGGAGATCTCGTTCCCCACAATCGTGAGATTGGTCGATCGACTTACAAAGATGGCGTGCTTGTTGTCGGTTGCTGTGTTGGTCGAGACAGTGTTGTAGCTTGACGATCGAAATACAATACCATTCTGACTGTCCGAGATTGTATTGCTGGAGAGTGTGCTGTTGTGGGAATTCTCCACAAGGATTCCAAACAAGTTTCCTGACACATTGTTATTCGCGATGCTACATTCGGTGGCATCAAGTAGATATATCCCAAAACCACCGCCATTTCTACCACTGCCAATTATGGTGAATTCGCTGATGTTCACCCCTATGGCCGAGATTGAGATCACGTTTCCTATCAGGCTACCGTTGACAGTCGTAGCATTTCTCTCCTCTCCGATGATGGTCAAAGGTTTTGCGACGACCAAAGCTTCAGGATATGATCCGTTGAACACAAAAACTATGTCACCAGGCTGCGCGGCGTCTATGGCGCTTTGGATCGTCGAATAGTTGCCGAAACCCGCTCCTCCCACGAATAGAGTGTCTCCTTTCACATTCTCTGGCAGGACTATCAGCATGAATGAGAGCGAGCCTGCGACTAGAATCAATGCCAAGATTGAGCTTGTTACCCTACCACTCATGCCCACAGCACCCCTAAGACATTAGCCGAGTCCAGGTTTATAATGCTTTTTGCGAGAAACCTCATCCGCGACGGAATTCAAAACGGGTAACCTTTATTCACGAAAACGGATTACAATGTAGAGGCTGTGTTCTACATGTCCAACGAGATATTCTCAATTGAAGAGGGCCTTGATCTGAACAAGGTGAACATTATCCACAATCCAGATGACGATTTCTACAGGGAGTTTCTCAAACCGTATTACATCTTCACAAAGGACGGTCAGTATCTTTTCGCCTGCACTCAAGCGGGCAGGAGACCGGACAGAGCCTTCTTCATGGTGCCAGAAGGGTACAAACTGGGACAGAAACAGAGGCCTTTCGATGTCGCCATCGGCAAGAAACTGATCCAGGTTGCCAAGCGATATATCAGGGACGCGAAAGTAATCGTTCTGGAAGGTATCCAGGGCGAAGCCGGTTACGAGGTCGGACTTCGATTCACCGTCAGTGTCGAGAACCCGCACAGCGCTTACATAGCGTGGATGGCGAAGTTGATGGTCTTCCCTCCGAAAGAAGGCATGGATGTGCACTGCTGGAACTATGTGATACCTGAACCACTTCCCCAAAAGTACGTTGACGAGATCAAGGAATTCTGGCCGGAATATGATCCCAGCGACCCGATAACGCTCTATGACATGACCGAGATGGGCAGCGATCACCGACAGGTCGTGTCCCTTGGCATCGATTATTTCGGGGGAGCGTTCAAGAAGCCCAATCTTACAATGGTGTGGAACAAGGGGGAACTGGATGGACTCGTGTCATACCACGCTGGATGTACATCGGACAGGATCCTGAAGGGGCTGAGCGGCACGGGGAAGACAACTCTAACGGTCGGTCCCGAGCTGGAGCAGGATGACGCTTGTTTTGGAAAACCGATGATCGAGAATGGCAAGATCACAGATGTGCAACTCATCGGATTGGAGGCCGCAAGCTTCGCAAAATCGGAAGGATTGAAGCCAGGGAGTCCAGAGTGGCCAGGGTTGATAAAATCAATGGAGGTAGGGCCTGATGGAAAGAGGCCGGTCGTACTCGCCATGAACATAGACTGTGAGGGCGTCGAGTTCGTCATGAAGAAGATCGGCGATTATGAGGTCAAGATCCCCCAGCAGATTCCAGGAGAAGAGATTGGCTCACTCACGCCCATGCGTTATGAGAAGAGCAAGACCACCAATGGCAGGTTCATCTTCCTTTTCAGTGAGTTGAATCCCGGCTGGGGCTCGGGAAGGACCAAACATCTCAGGACCGAGTCGTTGAGCTTCAAGAGGTTCGATGTCCTTGAACCCATGTTCAGGGTGACCGACCCGGTGATGGCTGCTGCGTTGGACTCCGCTTGCGAGAGCATCATAACCTCGGCGATTGCGGCGCAAAAGGTCGGGACCAGGGTGAAATCATATGCGGCCACCGACTTCATGGTCGGGGAGCAGTCCAGGCAGGCGATACTGAAGCTGAAGATGTACTCGGATTTGGGCCTCGGCCTCGATGGGAAGTTGGTGTTCTTCATCAACAATGCGGGTTTCGTGGGCGAGTATGACGTCCAAGGGGATCAGATTCGGAAGGTGGACGGGGACGGACAGTTCATCTGGAAGATGACCGAGAATGGTGAGGTCGAGAAGGACCTGGCTGGAGAAGATGTGTACGTGGGTCAGGGTGAGAAGATTACGGTTCAGGATTCGAAGAAGCTGATTGACCTGATTTCGCACCGAAAAATCAGTAACTGGATCAAGAATCCCGTTTTCGGTTACCTATTACCAGAGCCAAGAGAACTGGAGGAAGTCCACGAAATGATCAACTTCGGGGATCGGTTCAATCCCCTGAATTACTATACCGCTGAGGAGTACATCGCATTCTATCAAAGGGACATCAAAGAAAGGACGGATTTTCTGGAGGACCTGTTCCGAGGGCAAGAAAGCGACGAGAAACTTCAGGAAGTCATGGACATCTGGAACTGTTGTGAGATCCCTTCCGCAGGAGAGGTACAGAAGTTCTACGACAAGCATTACAGATTGGATTAGGTTCGAGTCCGCCCAGGCCCATACCTTTCTGGGTTCAGAACCATTAAATAATCTGAGAATCATGTCCTCAACATGGTGAAAAGAGGCCGTGGTTCTCGGTTTACGAAGTTGCTCGAGGATTCGGAAGTCCGCAGGTGGTACGAGAACAATGCAAGAGGATCTGTTGTTACTGCCGATGTCTATCTTCGTCGGTTGGGCAATTTCTGTGAGGCTCACAGTTCGACTCCAAAGAAGTTTGCCGCTAGGAGTGAGAAGGAGATATATGGAGTCTTGCTGGACTAT
>JAUVGH010000062.1 GCA_030593885.1 Methanomassiliicoccales archaeon | reverse complement strand
CGATAGTGGCGCCGACCCATGGCGAAACCCTCTCCGGCACAGCGACCGTGGAGGGTTGGGCGTTCGACGATGTGACCTTAGATCTGCACATAGAGATTCGAATCGATAACGGTTCATGGATGAATGCCACAGGCAATACTTCATGGATCTATCAATGGAACACGTCCACAGTCAGCAACGGAAATCATACGATTTATGCCAGAGCCTATGATGGGGACAGATACTCAAGTGTGGTCGATGTCAATGTGATCATCAACAATTTCGAGGAACCCCCACGAGATCATGATGGCTCCGTTTGGACGGTGGTAACCCTGCTAGTCATATTGGGTGTTCTCGTGATTATTCTTCTTTTGCTGGTGATTCTGAGGAAGAAGAAAAGGAAGGAAGAAGAATCGGAGTCTACTTCTGAGGCAGATTCCGAGGCGGGTCCTTGAGTTCAGATCCTACAGACGCCGATTGAGGGTTCGAAGTTGAGTTTCGAAGTGCAGACCGAGGCAATGATCGATGACCCGTCAAAGTCTTTGATTGATGAATGGGAATCCCGCGTAACCTGTGCCCGTTATTCCAACCCAGTAGTCAACGGCTCGCCGTTCCTTGCCCCGCGCCTGGCCTTCCGAGCAAGACCGAGATTCCGCAGGCCACAAGCATCCTCACTCTCATTGCACATCGTTTAAATAGTGATTTGCAATCTGATTGCGAACAGTTTAAATAGAGCTTGTTGGATTAACTTCGGACATGGAGAGGTACAACCCCTGGTGGATGAAAGAGCCAGACATCCTGTATGAAGAGTGGAGGGCATCCGAGGTCAATTGGATCCCGGACGTTGTCGGCAAGATCAAGCTCAAACCGTTCTCGTTGCATTTTCTAACAGGCCCACGGCAGGTCGGGAAAACCACAGCCATTAAGATCCTCGTCCAACAGTTGATAGACACGATGCCCTCCAAATCCGTCTTTTTCTACTCTTGCGATGAGCTAACGGATCACAGAGAATTGGGAGATGTCCTCGACAACTATCTCTCTGCCAGGAATGCCTGGGGCATCAAGAAGAGCGTGATATTCCTCGATGAGGTCACATTCGTCGATGATTGGTGGAGAGCGGTCAAGTCAAGGATAGATGCGGGTGATTTCAAGAAGGATGTGGTCGTGATCACGGGCTCGGCAAGGATTGAGCTCCTGAAGCAGAAGGAAACGTTCCCGGGCAGAAGGGGATATGGGGGAGATTACGTCCTTCATCCGCTTGGCTTTTCCAGGTTCGCGAAGGTGCTAGGCGGTCTGGAAACAAAGGTGGGCGGGATATCCGCACTCGAAAGGAACGTCAAGGCCAACAGTCTGTTCTCCCGAAGGCTTGTTGAGCTGTTCAAGGACTATGTGAGAATAGGGGGATTCCCGAGGAGCGTGCGTGACCATGTCCGGTACGGCAAGGTGACAGTTGAAACAACCAGAACCTATCTCGATTGGATCAAAGGGGACTGGTCAAGGATGGGGAAGAGCGACAGATCAATGAAAGAAATACTGTCATATCTGATTCGGGCACGGGGCACGCCGATAAGCTGGAACTCGATCTCCACCCAGACTGGCATCAATTCCTCCAATACGGTGAAGAGCTATGTTGAGACGCTCGAGGGCATACAATCCCTCATTGTCCTGAATCTCATTCGCCATGATTCCAGAATAGACAGCAGGAAGAACAAGAAGGTCCACTTCTCGGACCCGTTCATATTCAAGGTCCTGGGTGAGTATGTAAACATTGAGGCCAGCATGGATTGGGTAACGGAAGCAACCGTTGCCGTGAATCTCTCCAGGGAACATCCCGTGTACTACTGGCGCAATCACACCGAGGTGGATGTGGTGTGCGTCCATGATGGACGGCAGATAGGATTCGAGGTTACCAAGGGGCTCAAGAAGTGGAAACCACCTTGGCACATCAAGGAAGCACACTTATTGGACAAGGCCAACCTCCCGCTCTATCTGTCAGCTCTCAAGTCCTGATACTTGGCTGGCTGTGAAGCATCGTTAAGGAGTTTGTCGAAGTTCATCCCTTCAATCGTATTGGTCTGCAGCCATTGCTTTCGCTGGAATTCCAGTCAATCCTGCAAGAGAGGTGGGGTCCCCTTGGACCCCTGTCACTGGTCTACTCAGGCGTATGGGTGTATGTTTCCGTGTTCCTTACGCCGGGTATGGTGAGCACGTTCTTCCTGAGAATGTTTCCGTATTCCCTGATCTCATCCACACCGATGTTGGCGATCAAGTTGTAGTCGCCGGATGTGGAAATGACGTGGTTCACCTGGCTTATCTTCTTCAATCCCTCGAATGTGGAATCGAAGTCCGTGGTGTCTATGAATACCCACCCGTTCAGCGGTGTATCCGTTCTTCCTTCTCTCTCCCAGTCCCAGAAGTTGGGATGGACCTTGCATTCTCCGACGTAAGGTCTCGATCTCAGCTTTCCAACGAAGTCCCTCAGACTTATATAGTCTGGGAAACCAGCGGTCACCAGAAGGTCGTAGGGGCCCAAAACAGGCCACACCTTCGTCACGTTCGGCATTCCTGCTATTTCCTTAGAGGCCTTCTCCAGTTGGTCTGGATGCACCTTCAGCAGAACTACACTTCTTCCCGATAGGTTTGTCATTTTTCCATTCCTCCGTTTTACTTTGGCACAAAAAAACGCAGAGGGTATATGAAGAAATCACTCGTGATTATCCGCCCAGATATCACCCAGTTATAGAATGGAAGTCAACAAGCTGAGAATATGCCCGAAGAAGGACGTCCTCCCTGTACGTCGTTGACATTAGAATGCAGGGTGGCGGTTGGCTTTCACCATCTTCGCTTGATGTATGACGTTCTGTATTGTGATCCTACTATGTAATCAATCCTATCGATTCCCACTCTTCTGTCATTAGTATGGATAGGAATGCAGTGTTGTGTGGTCGCAGCGGGCCAGAAGCCGATGGAGGGCTTGGAAGTTCAGTTTCAAAGCCGACTTCTGCAACTGATGCACTTGTTGGACTTCACAATTCCCAGATAATACTCGGCATTCTCTCCTCGTAACCAGCTGGGTCAACATGGCTATCGCTACACCTATTCGAATATCGCCAAACGAATCAGACAAAAGAAGATATCAGAAAGGATCCCAAAGGATCTATGATTTCGTTCCCAGGTCGGTGCTTGTCGAAGTTCTCTTGTTTCAGAGTATTGCAGATCAAAAGCGACGTCCGCCTCCACCTCAGCTATCATCCCGAGATCGGGCTTCGTTGACAGTGACTGCTCGTCCTTTTAATTCGGTTCCGTTCAGTTCTGCCATCGCTTTCTTTGCTTCCTCATCTGTGGGCATCTCGACGAATCCAAATCCTCTCGATGCTCCAGATAATCTGTCTGTGATGATCTTGCAGGATGAAACCTCGCCGATAGCAGCGAAAGCCTCCCGAAGTTCATCCTCTGTGACCTCACGGTCCAGATTGCCTACGTAGATGTTCATTTATATTCTCCTTGCTGGCCATGACGTCCCTGGCTATAAGTACGTTTGCTTGTCATTAATGAGGGAGTTAGGCTGTGTTTCCTGATACTGGCTAGCTTCAGGATGTGTGATTACCCGTTTGCAGGCTATTTTCTTGCAGAAGCCGATGGAGGGCTTCGAACTTCAGTTTCGAAGTGCTGGGCCGCGCAACGATTGATGACACCTCACCATCATCGATGAAAGAATGGGGATTATCGGAAGTCTCTGGCCTGCTACTCCAAACCCGTGATCGAAAGCTCCCCGTGCCTCACTCCACGGATGCTCGCGATCTTGTCCGCCATTTCCTTGACCGATTTGGCCTTGCCTTTGACCACAACCACCTCAAGGCAGTTATCGTGATCCAGATGAACGTGCGACGTCGTCATTATGTTGTCCCTGTAGTCGTGCTGGAGTGTGAGCAGCTTGTCAGTCACCCCTCCGATGTGATGGTCATAGACCATGGTGATGGTCCCGTAGACCTGCTTGTTCTCCGCCACGGCAACTTCCCTGACCAGTTCCTTCCTGATGAGGTCCCTGACCGCCTTTGAGCGGGTTCCGTAGCCTTTCTTCTTGATCAAATGATCGAACTTCTTCAACAGGTCGGGTTCAAGCGACACGCCTATCCTGGTGACCTTCTCCATGTTATCTCCGACGCTAATCGTGTTACTAATGTATAATTCTTGTTACCCAAATGTTAATAAGGGCATTCTATCTATTCGGTAGCACGAAACGGGAAAAAGTAATACGGGGAGGAAGAGAATGCATATTCCAGACGGCCTGATGCATCCCTTTGTTCTGCTGATCGGTTGGGCGATTGCTATTGTCGTTATCATTCTTTCTGTCCGCCTGCTGAACAAGAAGCTTCCATACAGGCAGCTCCCGACCATGGCGGTCATCGGCGGAGGCATCTTCGTCGCCCAGATGCTGAACTTCCCCATCGGCGGAGGTACGACCGGACATCTGGTCGGGGCCGCACTTGCCGCTATCCTGCTGGGACCCGTTGCAGGCTTCGTCATCATCGTGACCATTCTCATCATCCAGGCCTTCCTGTTCGGCGACGGGGGCGTTACCGCGCTGGGCCTGAACATATTCAACATGGCCTTCATCGGCTGTTTCGTGGGATGGGGCGTCTATCGGGCCGTGCCTGAGAAGTATCAGAGGTTCGGCATCCTGCTGGCATCCTAGGTTTCGGTGTTCTTGATGTCCGTGGCCGCCGCCGTCGAACTGTCCGTCAGCCATTCGATCAGCGGAGGTGCGTACGGGATAACCGCGGTCATCTCATTCCCTTCGATGCTCATCTTCCACGCCATCATCGGCATCGGTGAGGCGCTGATTACCCTTGGCGTCATCAGCTACATCTCCACCGTCTCACCGGAAATGATCCACGCTGGACAGACCCGGCCCAAGACAAGGGAGGCGGTCTCCGAATGAAGCACTGGAAGGTAATCAGGCTCGTGATCGTGATCCTTGCGGTCTTTGCCGTGGGCCTCGTCTTCTTCTTCCTTTTCTCCGCAGAGTACGGCGACGGACTCGAGAAGACGATGGAAGAGGCAGGGGTCGAAGAGGGAGAACCCGCGTACGAGGCCCCGCTGGACTATGGTGGGGACTATCTTTCGGCATTCGCCATGGGAATTGCGGGATTCCTTGCGGTGGTCGGACTCGTTCTTCTATTAGGCAGGATCCTGGGTAGGGAAGATGAAGCACACAACGATTGATCAATATGCAAGGAGCTCATCCTTCTATCGGATCGACCCGAGGGCGAAGATAATCGGTTTCCTTCTGTTCGTGGTCTGCATTGCACTGATGCAGTCCTTGTTCTTCCTGTTGTTGGCCTTGTTTGTGATACTCCTCTTTGGCGTTGCATCGGCGGTCCCCACCAAACATCTCGTGACCCGTTATCTCATCGCTCTTCCGTTCGTCCTGTTCGCAAGTTTGGCGGCTTTGCTGAGTTCGGGGAATGAGATGGCTATGTCCATGTTCGTGAGGATCTCGACCACCGTTCTGGCTCTCATCATCTTGTCGGCCACGACCGATTTCTTGGACATCCTGAAGGGGTTCCAGTGGATGAGGATGCCCCAGGTGTTCCTGATCCTGTTGCTCTTCATGTACAGGTTCATCTTCCTTCTGACGGACGAGATGCACAGGATGTCCCAGGCGAGAAGGGCAAGAGGCTTCCGGGGCGGAAAGCACATCCTGGACCGTCTTGGCATGCGCACCATATCCTTCATCGCTGGATCGATTCTGGTAAGGGCGAGCGAGAGGGGGAACCGGGTCTACGACGCGATGCTGACACGTGGATTCGACGGAAAGGTGAGAACGTTGAATCCGATGAGATTCGGAGCACTGGCCTGGGTCTTCGTCCTTCTCCTGTCCTCGATATCTCTGATTCTCCTTCTCAGTGATTGGGAGGTGTTGCTTTGGGCGGTGTAGAGTTGAAGGACATCTCATACTCATATCCGGACGGCACCGTTGCCCTGCGAAACGTGTCATGGTCGATCGGAGGCGGTCAGAAGGTCGCCATTCTGGGTCCAAACGGGGCGGGTAAATCCACCCTTCTGAAGATCCTCGCTGGACTGGTGTTTCCCGATTCAGGGTCGGTGATAGTTGATGGAGAGGAACTGAGCAAGAAGAACGCGGACGTCCTCCGAACAAAGATGGGAGTTCTCTTTCAAGATCCGGACGACCAGATATTCATGCCCAGGGTGTGGGACGATGTCGCTTTCGGACCGATCAATCTGGGGCTTCCGCCTGAGAGGGTCAGGGAACTTGTTGAGACCTCTTTGGAGGTTGTCCACATGCAGGGCCATGCGGACAGGGTGCCTCACCACATGAGCTACGGTGAGAAGAAACGTGTTGCGATTGCAGGAATTTTGGCCATGGAACCAGACATACTCCTTCTGGATGAACCCACATCCAACTTGGATCCCAAAGGGAGGAGGGAGCTGATAGAGATCCTTGGTGGCCTGGACAAGACGATGATAGTCGCCACTCATGACGTGAACGCCGCAACCCTTCTTGCCGACAGGGGCTTTGTGTTGAACGAGAGGAAGCTGGCGGAGGGCACCTTGAGGGATGTCTTCTCGCAATCGACTCTCTTGGAGAAGGCGAACCTGGATGTTCCAGATATCACCAAGCTCTTCATGTCTCTGAGAGAGAACGGAGTAACCGTTGACAAGTTGCCTTTGTCCATTGAGGAAGCTTTGAAGGAACTCTCCGATATCCTCGGGAACAAAAAGAAACGGAGACAGGGTCCGGTCTAACTAGATAGTCTCCTGGCCAGGTCCTCGGATATCGCAGCGATATCTTCAGTGTGCAAGTGCTCTCCAGCAGTCTTGTCCAAAAGAATGTTGGCGCTTGTGGGAACCTCATCGTCACCCAGCCAAAGCACAATGGTCAGAGGGATCCTTGGGAAAACGGGGATTGTCACAGAGAAATCGCCCAGATCGGCCTTCTCACCTCCCATCTCGACCCCCTTCTGCACCAGTTCTCCAGGCCTGTTCTCGAACTCCCTCCTGATGAAGTCAATCGCTCTGCTCTTGAACGCCTGATAGTAGACATCTCCTCCGTACAGCTCCCTAAAGGAAATGTGCTCATTGGCCAGAGGGATATCCTTCGCCCCACAGAGATAATGCACGATCAAGAACGCGTAAAATGGATTCGTCCTCTCGCCTTCACGAGTGGAGACCGCCCTCTCGTCCTTCTTCACGTGATATTCCGTCCCCATGAACTTCAGAGAGAAAACTGCCTGGCCTTCATCGTACTCGGCGAGCGACCTTCTCGCAACATCGTTCGGATCCATGGACTGAAGGTCGTCCCAGGATTTCTTGAAGGCCAGCTCGAAGTCCTTCTTCTTCCTGTCCTCTTCCTCCATCCCACCTACCCATGGCATAGACATCTCTCCGAGAGTAAATTTAGGGTTTCTTAACTCCGGCACTCTTCATGATACCTTGTCCGGCGATGACACCTGTCGCTGCAGCGTTTACGATATCACCCGAAAGGCCAACCCCATCACCGGCGGCGAACAGGTTCTTCACGCTGGTCTCCAGGTGCTTGTTCACTTCAAGCTCCATCGCGTAGAACTTGATCTCAGGAGCGTAGATGAGAGTGGAATCGGCTGCTACGCCGGGAATGATTTCGTTGAGCTTCTCGAGACCTTCGATTATGTCCATCACCACCCTGTGCGGCAAAGCCATCGATATGTCCCCCGGAACCACGTCCTTGAGCGTGGCCTTGACCAGGTTCTTCTTGAGCCTGCCCCAGTTGGACCTCCGCCCTCTCCTGAGGTCGCCCATTCTCTGAAGGATCGGTTTTCCTCCACCGATTGTCGTGGCTAGCTCTGCTATCGATCTTCCGTACGCAGTCGTGTTCTCCAGCGGTTCTGTGAGCTGGATTCTTACCAGCAGGGCGAAGTTGGTGTTATTGGATTCCCTGTCTATCAGCGCGTGGCCATTGACACCTATGAACCCGTCATACCATTCCTTGACGACGAAACCTCTCTCGTTGGTACAGAAGGTCCTGACGAAATCGTCGTATCTCGGGGTGTGGATGTGGAACTTGGGATCCATGTTGATGCTGGTGACAGGGTCCATCACTATCGCCGGCACCTCCACCCTTACCCCGACGTCGATCGGACCGAAACTTGCTGCCAGTTTCTTCTCTCGTGCAATCTCCTCCACCCATGGCCCGCCTATCCTTCCTGGAGCTAGGAGCGTGTAGTTCGACCTGAACTCGCCCCTTCTCACCGTGTCCACGCCTTTGCACCTGCCCTTCTCGATGATGAGGTCCTTGACCTTGGTCCTCAACAGGAACTCGACTCCCCTCTCCTCCAGGTCGTCCGCGAACGCCTGGATCACCTTGGGAGCGTGGTCCGAACCGATGTGCCTCTGAGGTATCTCGATGAACTTGATCCCGGATGCTGCCGCCAGCCTCCTGAGATGCTTCAGGTCCTCCCCCTTGGGCTCGTGCAGTTCCGTCGGCCCGCCGTACTTCAGGAAGACCTTGTCGACGTAGTTCACCAGTTCCCACGCCCTCTCCAGGTCCTTGGTGACCTCGCTGAGGTCTCCTCCGATATCTGGACGCAGGTTGAGTCGACCGCCTGAGAGAGTTCCGGCGCCGCCGACGCCGCACATGATGTGGCAGGGCTTGCATTCGGTGCATCCCATGTCGTGACCCAAGGGGCAGATCCTCTTCTTGACCTCCCTGCCCATGTCGATTACTAGAATCGAAAGATCGGTATCGGCCATCTCGTTAGCAGCGAACATACCCGCCGGCCCGGCGCCGACGATGATTACGTCCCAAGAATCCTGTTTCGTCTTTGCTGTCATCTTGCCCCTTTACCTATGACCAACCCATTGGTTAGTTCAATTAAGGTTCAAATAGTTAGCGATTGTTGAGGGATGATTCACAGATCAATCTGATACCAGAATTTGTCCTGGTTCTTTCTGTACCCCTCAACGTGTCCCGATCTTTCAAATCCCATTGATTCAAAGAACTTGATCGAGACATCGTTGTCCGTGTTGACGCACAGACTGATGTGTCCTCCTTTTCCTACGACTTCGAAGGCCTTTCGCATCAATATTCCTCCAATCCCTTGTCTTCTCTCATTCACATTGATCTGCACCACATAAAACGAAACGCCGTCCCCGAGGTCTTCCACGATCACAAAACCGCTGATCTCAGAGTCATCCTCTGCCACAAAGCATCTGAAGGCGTCCGAGCACCCCACCAGTTTAAGTTTGTCCTCCCGTCGTTTCGAATATTTCCCGTTCATCTCGTGGAGGATGCATTGCAGGTCATCAGAACTATACTCGTGAACCTCCATATTTGCACAATGGTCAAGGTGCTTAAATCGTTTATTATGAGGACCACAAGGTGAAAGGCCCGGTCCCCATGCCTTCCTCAACTCTGAATGTCAGCCATTGATCACATAGTAGTCGACGAAACCAATCTGTCTCTTCACAACGGCCTTCTCTTTGGTCAGAGTTTCCAGGATTCCTACGATTGCCCCGGTAGTGGTTACGTCCGAGACCACATCCACGCCAAGAAGATAGCCGATAGCTTCCACTATCTCCCTTGCGGTGTAAGCTTTCTGGGGGTTCTTCTTCAGGAAATCCACCACGTCCTTCTCGGGAGAAGTGACAAGACGCCCCTTCTTGAATTCCTTTTTACTAATCGGCAAGTACCTTCACTTCCCAACTTTCTTTTCGATTCTGTTGATCGCCTTTTCAATCTCCTTGATCTGGTCATCAATCTTCTTGACATCCAACCAGCCCTTGTAGTAAGTGGCACTGTGCAGTAGGAGGAAAGCATCCTCATAGGTCGTCCTGATTTCATTCTCATGAGCAGACCTAAGACCGGTTCTGACGTCGTCGTGGCTTTTCGGTGCAAGTAGACCGTATTTCTGTATCCTTGCCGCACAAGCCTCAGTAAGGGCATGAAAGACCTTTTCGGCACCTTCTCTTATTCTGATGGGGTCACCGCTTGCCCTCCCGTCCATTATCTCTTGTTTCCCCAGCTCCAGGAATCTATGAGCAACTT
>JAUVGH010000066.1 GCA_030593885.1 Methanomassiliicoccales archaeon | reverse complement strand
ATCAAGGACAAGATCGTCCGCGTCAAGTATCAAGGTGAAGTGGTCCTGGAGCTGGACCTGGAATTCCTCACGGCCGGACCGGAGTACTGCCGGGAGTATGTGACCGACTTCGAATCCATGAAGCAGTCCGAGACGGTTCCGGATGAGCCTGAGGATTATCTTAAAGCCATCTTGGATGTCATTGCCTCGCCCAACATCGCCAGCAAGGAATGGGTGATCCGGCAGTACGATCACGAGGTTAGGGGATCCACCGTCCTCAAACCACTGCAGGGCAAGATAGGTCTGGCGTGCCATGGTGACGCGGTCGTCCTGAAACCGCTGGAGTCCTCCAACAGATGTCTGGCAGTTACCACTTCATCAACACCACACTACACCGCGATTGACCCGTATCTGGGAGGCGCCTCGGCCGTTGATGAGATGTGCAGGAACCTCGTATCGGTGGGTGCCAGTCCTCACTCATTCTCCAACTGCTTGAATTTCGGGAATCCGGAGAAACCCGACAGGCTTGGAGCGTTCAGGGAGACAGTTCGCGGCATCGGTGAGACGGCCATGGCGCTGGGTCTTCCCACACCCTCCGGCAACGTCAGCTTCTACAATGAGACCTCATTTGCCCCTGTCAAACCCACGCCAGTGCTGCTGGGTGTGGGCATTCTCGATGATCTCGCCAAGTGCGTCACAACGGACTTCAAGAAGGAGGGAAGTTCGATTCTCCTCATCGGTGAGACGAAGGAAGAGCTGGGTGGTTCTGAGTATTATAGCCTTAACGGCGCCTACAGTTCGACTGTGCCCTCTGTCGATCTGAACCCTCTCAAGAGCGGTATGAAGGGGATCCTCACTTCGATCGACGATGGTCTTCTTCTTTCATGCCATGACATCTCCCATGGAGGCCTGGCGGTCGCGGTGGCCGAGATGTGCCTAGGAGGAAGCGTCGGAGCGGAACTGGACTTGACAGGAATCCCGAACCTGAGGTTCGATCACAAACTCTTCTCTGAATCCAACACCCGCTGGCTCGTTGAGATCGACTCTGGGAATGAGGACCGGGTCCTTTCCAGATTCGGGGACATTTGGGTACGAAGGATAGGGACCGTCACTGGAGATACCTTATCGATCAAGAACGATGGAAGTAGCATTGAGATTCCCCTGGACGACGTCAGGGCGGCGTGGACGAACACGTTGTACAATCTACTGGGAGGTGGAGCATGAGGGTCGAGGATGTCAAGGTCTGCGTGCTCTACATAGAGGGCACCAATTGCGAGGAAGAGTCCTACTGGTCATTCAAGAGATTGGGCGCGAACTCCGAGAAGGTCCACCTCAAGCAGCTGATCGGTTCGGACGTCAACGAGGACGAGAAGAGGGATCTTCTTGACTATGATATAGTGATGATACCCGGGGGGTTCTCATCCGGGGATTATGTTCGGGCAGGTGCGATTCTGGGTGCACGGGTCAAGAGCTCCTTGGTCAATGAGCTGGTGGAGTTCGGGAAGGAAGGCCGCCCTATCCTGGGGATCTGCAACGGCTTCCAGGTGCTTGTGGAGCTGGGTCTGCTTCCGGCGTTCAACGGATTCATGTCACCCGTTCCACAGGTTGCACTCGCGACCAACGACTCGGCCAAGTATGAGTGCAGACCCTCTCTATTGAAGCATGAGAACCGTGGCAACTGCGTCTTCACCAAGAACCTCCCCAAGGAGAAGGTCATTCTCGTACCCGTCGCCCACACCGAAGGTAAGTTCGTTCTTCCCCAGAGCCAGGAGCAGAAGATGCTCAGGAAGATGGAAGAAATGGATATGATAGTCTTCAAGTACGTGGATCCGGACGGGAACTACGCCGGCTATCCCTGGAATCCCAACGGATCGCTGGAGAACATCGCAGGGATATGCAACGCCGAGGGCAACATCTTCGGCATGATGCCCCATCCTGAAAGGGTGTTCTACCAATACCAGCACCCAGACTGGACAAGGAAATCGATAAAGAAGGACGGAGACGGGAAGGTCATCTTCGAATCGGTTCTCGAATACGTTACCAAAACGTTCTAGGCGCTGTCACTCACCGCACGCTTCCAGACCATCTTTTGCCTCTTTGAAGTCCGGGTCTATCTCAAGGGCCTTCCGGAAGCTCCGAGCCGCCTTCTTGTATTCTCTTAGTATCATATATGCGATGCCCTTGTTGTTCCACGCCCATTTGTACTCTGGATTGACCTTCAGGGCGGCGTCATAGCACTCCACCGCTTCCTTTGTCTTTCCCATGGATCGCAACGAGACACCAAGGTTGTTCCAGGCGCTGACATTGTCGGGGTTCATTCGCACGACCTCTCTGAAGCATTTCTTGGCCTTCTTGAACCTTTTCAATCTGGAATATGCCTTTCCCATGTTGAACCAGGCATTCTCGTTCTCTGGGTCGAGCTTTGTGACCTTACCGTAGCACTCGATGGCCTCGTCCTCCCTGCCAGTTCTCGCCAGAAGAACGGCCTTGTTGTTGAGCGCTGTCATGTCCCCATCATCTCTGTGAAGGGCGATCTCGATGGCCTCCATGGCCCTGCTGTTGAATCCCAGGAAAGCGTACGCATTACCCAGCAGTCTTGCCACGTCGTTTTCATATTCCGCCAGGTCGACGTTGGAGTCCAGAAGAGTGGCCAGGTTGGTCTTCTGCTGCTTGGAGAGCCTGCGCATCTTGCCCATCGAGATCGCTCTGTCGAGTATGGCCCGAAGCATGGGCCTCTCCCACGGTTCAGCCTGTGAAAGCGCCTTGATGCACGCTTCCATCATTGCCTCGGTGTCTTCCCCGCCGACTGCCAGACAAGAAGCACAAAACGGTCTTCTCTCTCCTCCGAACAGAGGACAACTGCCTTCCATCGACAATATGATGGATAATTGCAGATAAAGAAATTGCGTTCCGATTCTCGGAGAACTAGTGTTCTATGAGTATCTCCAGGAAGTTCTCGAGGTGCTTTGCCAGGGATGCATTGTCCGTGAAACCGCAAGCGGCCAGGTCTGCAGAAGCGAGGAGTGCTGTTGTACCGTCGATTATCACATCACTGGCAATCAACCCATCCTTGCGAACGATCTTGGCGTTCTCCGGGACCTTCTGACCGGCACCGGTTATTATCGTGATGCCGACGCCCCTTCCTATCGCGTTGTCCATCTTCTTTGCCAAAGGAGCTCTGATCTCGTGGAAGTTGGGTGAGGCGATTATCACTGATTTGGAGCTTTTATCCAGCAGTTCCCCGATTTTGGCTATGACTCTTGACTTCCCTGTGATGGTATACACGAGCTGGGGTTCTCCCCTGTCCCTCATGATCTCGCTGAGCGTTTCCAGCTTGTCGAATGTGTCTGTTATCGGAGGTATGATCTTCTTCTTGAGCTTCTCGGGTTCCTCGGGTTTGAAGATCCTCGGTCGACCGCTGGTTGACATCGCGAAACCTTTCTGGCACAATGACTGCAGGACCTTGTATGACGACGTCCTTGGTATTCCTGAGGTCTCGGCTATCGTTTCGGCGTCCCCGTAGCCATGGGCGATCAGAGCGATGTACGCCCGAGCCTCGTAGTTGGAGAGCCCTATGGACTCCAAAGTTCTGGAGGCCTTCTCGTATTCCTTTCTCAGATCGATTCCCGCGTCCAACAGGTCGCTCAAGCTCACGGGATCCCAATTCCAATCTAACATCTTAAGCCTTTCTGGGATCGTTCAGACCTAGTGATAACCATCTCAATAACCTTTTAATCGAAGATGGTTATATCGACGCGAATGAAGGAAAACTACCTTCAGAGGATCCTGCTTGCGGGTATCGTTTTCACACTTCTTGCGTCCGTGATCCCAGCACTGGTGTCGAGCCAAGACTTAGATGGGGTCGCAATATCCGAATCCGATGCTGAAATGATCGGTTTGAGCGAGTATAACGGTGGAGGACACATGAAGGTCCGAATCACCGGGGAACAGGCAATTGCGCTCAGAGAGAAGATAATCTGGATGTTCGATGAACATTCTGTGCCCTCCCGCGTTCCAGATGGATTTGGCGGCGCGAATTGGGACACTGATGGCAACAACAATGGCGTTCTCGACGCCGCTGAAGTGCTTCGTTACTCACTCTGGATCCAGTACCATCAATGGGAAGGTGGGGTTCCATATCTCTATGGAGATATGACGAAGGTCGAGTTGCAGGAAGGGGAGACCACCTCAACCGTCGAGCTAAGCACAAGCGGTCTTGTGGGCACAGACGTGAATTCCACCGAAGCCATCGAGATGGAGCATTTATTCAACATGCGGTCAAGTGCACAGGACCGGACGTACGTTCAATCGGATAACCTGACCATTGACGGTCTTTACCGAGGCTTCAGCTTCCACAGGTCGAACGATTTCGATTTAGGGGGATTTTCACCTTTCTCTGGCGTTGGGGAGCTTGGAACACAGGCATGGATCCTGAAGGAACATGATGCATCCGATCCTAATGATCTTGCCCTGTGGCACGGTCCCGTGGACACACCCAACTATCAGAACAGGCTCATTGCCACCACGTTCGCGGACTTCGACCTTCGCTTTGCCAATGAAGCGGCCATGCGCTTCGATTACAAGGGGAGTGTCGATTCGGGGGATTCTCTCGCTATTCAGATAATGGTGGAAGGCGGCAGCTATGATACTCTGAAGATCTTGGACATGAGTGACAACAGGAATTCGTTTGACACCTTGGTCTTCGATCTGGACTCCTACGTTGGAAGCAAGGTCAGGGTCATGTTCAACTTCACTTCCGATCAGAGCCAGAACAGCACCGGCTTCTTCATCGACAATTTCGACATCAATGCCCCATGCTCTTACGTTGGCGAGATAGAGATGCACCACATCGATTATATCGTCGGCGTCCTGAGCTATTCATCGTTCTACCCTGATGAAGGAACCACCAACCTGATCAGGACACCCGCTGGAATGATACTTCTGTACAGCTCCACCTTCGACTCTGAGTCGCCCTCGAATGATCAGGCCACCTTCAGCTCCTTCAATTTCATGGACAACCCCCAGATACTCTTCGGGTTGATGTTCGTATGCGCTTACATGATATCACATTTCCAGAACAAGTACTACAACAACTACAGGCGAATGTACGCTGTGATGCACAGGCATGGTTGGTACAAGAGGAAATGGATTCACTGGATCGGAATCATACTGATACTTCTGTTCATAATCTTCTACTTCTTCCCATCCCTCTTCGTCTTTGCTGGTGTCAACTTCTATCTGATTGGGGTTACGAGCTGGGTGTTCTATATCGCGTTGGCCGTTGGAATCATAATCGGCACAAAGATACTCTATCTCAAGGCTGAGCATGCCATTCCAGAGCCGGTTCCCGAGGAAGAGGAAATCCAGGTGACCGTTGAGGCTCCTGAGGTTGATTTCGCTCCGATTCCCGGCGGAGGGATGGCGCTTGCAGTTCCTTGTAGCGTCTGCCTTGAGGACCTCCATGATATTGCTAGAGAAGGCATCAAGTGTCGTTGTGGGCAGGTGTTCCACAAGGATTGCGCGGCCAAGGCCGAGAGATGTCCCAACTGCAACCGCCTGCTTGAGGCGGTGAAGCCCAAGGAGAAGAGGATGTTGACCGTCAAGTGTCCTTCTTGCGGCGACATCGTGTTGGTCGAAGGTGACGCGGACCTGCTCAAGACTAATTGCGAATCATGTGGCTCGATACTCCAAGAGGTTGCCCAAGGTTACAACTATCTCATCGTGGACGACAACGCCTCTGTGGCCTATGAGGAATACAAGACCATTTTGCAGAAGGATGTTCCCGGGCTTTGCATCTCTACAACATTCCCTGAGAAGCTCAGGAAGGAGTTCGACATAGGTGAGAGCGACATGTTCTGGCTCTCCGATACTGTATCTGACCCGTCCGTCAAGACGATTGACCCCAAGAGACTGGACTTCGAGATGATGAGGGCCGTCAGCAACTTCTTCAAGGAGATCCCAAGGGGAGTCCTCATGATCGACGGCATCGAGTATCTGGTCGTCGAGAACGGCTTTGACCGCGTTCTACGCTTCGTCAAGAAGATCAATGATCTGGCTTCGGTGAGCGACGCCACGATTTTTGTTCCCCTGACACCAAGCTCCCTGGGCAAGGATGAATTCGCCATGCTCAGGAAGGAGTTCGACAAGGTCCAGATACTGACTCCAGCACACGGTGAGGAGTAGCCCCTTACCAGAAATGTTCTTAATTGTGGTCGACTTGGTTATAGCTCGATGGAGGAATCCGTTTGAGTTTCGAACGTGATGATTGGGACAGCATCTATCGGAGACGGTCGCTTGGCGAGCTGCCCTGGGAAAGGGGAAAGCCCAGGGAGATGCTGGTTGAACTTGTGGAGTCCGGGATGATCGAGATCGGTAGAGCGCTGGACACTTGTTGTGGAGCAGGGACGAATGGGATATATCTAGCTGAGAACGGCTTCGATGTCGTTGGCATCGACATCTCGTCGAAGGCCATTGAGATATCAAGGAAGAAGGCCGAGGAGGCCAATGTCCAGATGGACCTAAGAGTGCAGGACTTTTTGGAACTCCCGTTTGACGACGGAGAGTTCGACTTCGTGCTGGACAGCGGTTGCTTCCACCATGTGGCGGCTGAGAACAGGACGACCTACATCGAGGGCGTGCACAGGGTTCTTAAGAAAGATGGAAAGTACTTCCTGCTGTGCTTCAGCCACAAGAACGGCCCGGGATGGAACCAGTTCACGGAACAGCAGATTAGGCAGCTCTTTTTCAAGCATTTTGATATTCTATTCATAAAGGACGTCGAGTTCTTGGAGGGGGATCAGGTCTACCGGTTCTTCCTGAACAGCCTGATGGTCAGGTTGTAGACTCCATCTGGTTGATGTTCAATTGCTGGACTTTTGATCTGAATACGCCTGGTCAATCTAATCTGACCCTAATTAGTCTTCACCTTTCTTGGTGAAATTAGTATTCGAGATTTCGCATTAGAACATTCACCCCACGGACTCTCAAATGTAGACCCACTGGACGTCTCAGAATCGAATACACCAGATTCATCCACCCCAGCGGATTGAGTTTAAATACTTCCAATCACTGAGAGAAGATGACTAACGTGGAGCAAAACTAAGATAAACTTCAATAGTGATTCCGCGTTAACCATGACTGTGGGCTGGCCAAATATGCTGAGGACGAGAAGAAAGAGATGGACAATTCGATCGCTGGCTAGCTTGCGTCCTGAGGGAGGGCAATCATGCGCGAAATAAAGTCTCTGCAAGATATGAAAGAGAGATTTCAGGCAGGGTTCGATAATAATGAGGAGTCATTGGAGATTTTCGGCAAGACATACTCTACTCAATTGAAAGCATATCTGGTGGAAAGCAATCTCCCCAAACCGAAAGCTGGGGTATGCCCTGACGGAACGTGGGACAAACTGGATTCCTTGGGTTGGTTCGTTAACCGAGATGGAGACTTTCCAAACACACTATTCTTGGATTCCACTGAGGGTCGAACATGGATAGTATATAGCATAATGGATGCCATCGAATCGGATCTGAGGATACGTAACTGGATTAAAAATGTCAAGGGTCTGGATTATTCATGGTTATCAAGGAATCAGCTACTGCACTGGGAACATACCGAATCTTGGAATCAGAGAGGTTTGGGATTGAAGTTTCATGACGGTTTGGCCCCTGAAGAAGAGGCCGGCAACTTCAGCCTGAAGGCCTGGTATGGTGCACACAGATACATCCAGGATTTGGAATCAATCCTCGACAATGCCAAAGAGAGATTCGCAATATATAGCGTCAGGTGGCAGAAGACAAGTGCTGGTTCCATTACTATTTCGGGGGAATGGTACAGTAATGGAAAAGTTACGATAAATCGTGCTCTGGATGTTGATGAAGTGATTATACATATCTCAGAAATGGGAAAACACTACAATGACGCAATCAATGAGGCCACAGACTTCCGTGATAGGAGTATGTGTGCTTTCGAACTGGATTTCACTCAAGAAATCGACTTGGAGGCGTTTTCGAACACCGTTACGAAGGGAAAGGGGGAAATGAGGCTCTGGCTGGCGGAGATTGAAGCTGAGGAAGATTTTCGTAGATTCAAAGGTGTAGATTTGCACACGTGGGATCGCGTGATTATGGATGTAGGCCCCGATTACGCCTATTTGGCAATTCCCGGTGATGGCTGTGTGAATGCAGCGCCCAGGATTGCAGTTATCCAAGGTGAAGATAACGCCGGTAAGACTTCAATTTATCATGATGGGAGGGAAGTGTTTGGCTAGTCTTAGTAATCGACTTCAGTTGTGGCGTAATACGATTCAACTATTCCACCAGTACAATAGGCCCAAGTTCACGGGTCCATTCAAGGCAGTTGACTTTGCCTATGTTGTTGACAGGCCATTTCTTTCAAGATCAGGGGAAGAGCG
>JAUVGH010000050.1 GCA_030593885.1 Methanomassiliicoccales archaeon | reverse complement strand
GCGATCTTATAGTCCTCAGCGAGGATCTCTATCCTGTACTTGGGGGCGCCCAAGCTTGTGAGGACCGCTTCCGCGTCGTTCTCCGAGGCTACCTCCTTTGCCGCCAGGAGGGTGTTCTTGATCGTTTCAACGCCGTTGGACTCCATGGAGGTTATCTCTATAACCCCGTCGATGGATACCCCTTTGATCACGATCTTGTCCTTGATGACCTTTGCGACCGGGGTCGCCAGAACATCATAGAGCTTGAAGATGTGCAGTATCTTCTCCACGTTCTCGGGAGCGACCGCAAGCATCATCCTCTCTTGTGACTCGCTGACCCACATCTCCCATGGGGCCAGACCTTCTTCCTTCAGAGGCACCTTCTCGAGTTCGACCTCGGCCCCAAAACCACCTGCTAGAGCCATTTCGCCGATCACGCAAGAAAGCCCTCCGCCTCCGAGATCCTTCATCCCGTTGAGAAGGCCTCTCTCAGCGGCTTCAAGACATGCATGGATCAGCGGTTCCTTCAGGATCGGATCCCCAAGTTGTACAGCGCCACCTCTCCACTGCTCTTCCATGTCCTCGGTGAGCTCCACGGATGCGAAGGTTACACCGTGAATCCCGTCCCTTCCGGTCCTGCCTCCGACCAGTATGAACACATCGTTCTCGGTCTTCACCCTGTTCTTGGTCAGGTTCTTCTTCTTAGCTATGCCGACGCAGCCCACATTGATTATGATGTTCCCGATGTAGCCCTCGTCGAAGATGACGGCACCTGACACGGTCGGGATCCCAAGCCTGTTACCATAATCCCTGATGCCTGAAACAACACCTCCCATGAGATACCTTGGATGTTTCACACCCGGGGGAAGGTCCCTGTACCTTAAATCAAGAGGACCGAAATGTAGTGGGTCGATGAGCGCTACTGGTTGGGCACCCATGCAGAGAACGTCCCGGATGATCCCTCCAATCCCGGTCGCAGCGCCGCCATAGGGCTCCACCGCGCTCGGATGGTTGTGGCTCTCTATCCTCAAGGCATATGCGTGATCCTCGTCAAACTCAACGATACCAGCGTCCCCTCGATCAATGACAGCATCGGAGTCAATGCTCGTGAGATACTCCCTCAGAAAGACCATGGAGGACTTGTAGCAACAATGCTCGGACCAGGCCTGACCTAGGGACTGGAGCTCCACGTCAGTAGGGTTCCTCCCCTTGGACTCAAAGTATGACCTAATCCGCTTCATCTCGTCCAAGTTCAGAGCTATACCCGCGTCGTCGCTCACGGTCTGAAGCTCCTCGTCAGTGGCCGATAGAATGTCCACATCGAACAGCTCGAAACCGAGATTCCTGCTATGGAACAGTTGTCTCATCCCCACTCCTCTTCTCAAAGGTCCGGATGCCTATCATGAGCTCAAACTCATTTCAGACTGATGGTATAATCGTGAATGACCGGGTTCGCCAGGAGCTTCCTGCACATCTCCTCGACGATCTGCTTCGCCTTGTCCGGGTCATCTTCCTCAAGGGATATCTCGAACAACCTCGCTGACTTGACATCGACAGCGTTATCAAAACCCAGGAGTTTTAGCGCCTTCAGCGTGTTGCCTCCCTCGGGATCGGCCACCCCTCTCTTGAGATGAATTTGCACCTGTGCGGTCGTCATTCAACCACTTGGGGAGGATATTGCGATTTTGATATTAATGGTGTTGGTGACGGAGCGAACCACGGTTCCTGACAATTAGCGTACATTCAGTGGATACGGTTTAAATCATCTAGGTCTTGAAGAGGCTACTCAGATAGGAGGCTAGCCGATGAAAGACAAGTCAAAGACAAAGACACAAAACTACACATCCATGCAAGAGATAGGCGAAGACGTTCTAGGAAAACTGAAGTCCTCCCTCAAGAATGAGGAAACACCGGTCGAAGAGGACAAAATCGAGAACTTGCAGCCGGAAGGTTTCAAGCTCGAACACACCACGCTCTGGTCCTTCAACAAGCGAGGAGATTGGGCGACGCACAAAGGAGATTTCAGAGGGAACTGGATGCCTCAGATCCCCAGGAACATCATCCTCAGGTACAGCAAGGTTGGAGATACAGTTCTTGACCCCATGGTGGGCAGCGGGACGACCATGATAGAGTCGAAAATCACCGGAAGGAACGGCATAGGGTTGGACGTTGATCCCGGCGCACTTCTGGTGGCCATGAGCAGACTGCAGTTCAATGCGAACGGTGAGGACATACCGGAAAGCTCCCAGAAACTGTATCTCGGGGACGCGAGGAGAATGGATCTGGTTGACAACGAATCGATCGATCTCGCACTCATCCATCCGCCCCAGCCGGATTACATAGGAAACGTGAACGGGAAGAACTCGTCTGACCTCTCATTCGTCTCGAGCTTCGACGAATACTGCGCCGAGCTCAAACGCGTGGCCGCGGAAGTGTTCAGAACGTTGAAGCCCGAGAAGTACTGCGCGATATTCGTCGGGGACACGAGGAGGCACAAGCACTTCGTACCCATATCCCACAGGGTCCTGCAGGACTTCCTGGACGTGGGGTTCGTGCTCAAGGAAGATGTCATCAAAAAGCAGTGGAACTGCTCTCAATCAGGATTCTGGGCAAGAAGGTCGAAGAGGGATAACTTCCTTCTCATATCGCACAAGCATCTGTTCGTCTTCCGAAAACCAGACAGCGAAGAGGACCTGAGCAAACTCGGGAACAGCATGAAGTGGTGGTAGTCTAGAAGCCTTCCCAGTGGACCCTATCGGGCATGAATTCGTCATCCTGGTGTGGTGATTTATCCTGAGCTGGGAAACCCAAGGCAATCATGCAGAGCACCCTTATTGAAGAAGGGATTCCCAAAACCTCCCTGACGTAGTCCTCACCAGACTGCTCTTCGGAGTGTACAGTATCCCTAATCTGGATCCAGCAGCTCCCAAGTCCCAGTTCAGTGGCCGTCAGCTGTAGCAGTGTCGCAGCTATGCTGCTGTCCTCTATCCATCGACCGGCGATCTCCGAATCCGAACACACAGCGATCACCATTGGTGCACTTGATGCAAAACTGGAGCTTCCATCCCTGGCTTTGGACAGTTTCTCTATCAACCCTTTGTCTGACACGACCACGAAGTGCCACGGTCTTCGGTTCGAAGAAGATGGAGAGAAGAATGCCGCAGTGAGTATGTCCTGAATTGTCTCCTTGGGAATATCCTGGTGATCGAAATTTCGGATAGATCTCCTCTTTCGAATCGTCTCAAGAACGGAACTGGTCATGTATCCACCTTATGTGAAAGATGACCTCTTATTAATATCGGTTACCCCAATTAAGGAGCAGAATGTACGATCCCATCAAAAGAACGAGGTCGCTGGAGAAGATTGCATTTCATGGTGGGGGCAGGAGGTATTACCGATTCCGCGGAGCCAAATGGTACGGAGGGATAGCGACCGGTGATGTAGCCGTGTGCAACCTGAGGTGCGTTTTCTGCTGGGCCGGGGATTCCATCATGGACAGGCCTCAGGATGTGGGGAAGTACCATTCACCTGCGGAGGCTTTCTCAAGGCTTGACAAGATCGCCAGTAAGGGAGGCTATTCACAACTTCGTTTGAGCGGACAGGAACCAACGATCGGAAGGGAGCATTTGCTCGAGCTCCTGGGGTTGGTGGAGAAGTCGTCCTATAGATTCATTCTTGAGACAAACGGAATACTTCTCGGTTCCGAGCCAGACTATGCTTCTGCCCTCTCAGTGTTTCGAAAACTGCATGTTAGAGTGTCCTTGAAGGGAACATGTGAAGAGGAATTCACTTCAATGACCGGTGCAGAGCCAGAGTCGTTCAAGCTGCAGCTTGCAGCGCTGTCGAAACTCAAGGACGCAAAGGTCAGCTGCCATCCAGCAGTCATGGTCTCCTTCTCAACCAAAGAGAACTTCGCAGCACTTTCTGATAGGTTGGATGAGATAGACAGAAGCCTCTTCCAGCAGTTGGAGATCGAGGAACTGATCACCTACCCACATGTAATGAAGAGACTGGAAACGGCCGGATTCACTACCGGGACATCACACCCTCCGCACGACGTTCCGAACGACCTTGTGTGAACCCGACAATGCAACATTCCCAACGGCGTAAACAGGACTTGTTCACTTCGGAGCACGACTATTCTACCAGCTTCCTGGCAAACGTGAGATAACCAGTGTGCCCTAACATCTCGAAGCTGGGCCTGGCCCCTCTATCCCCCACTTCCATTCCCCTCTGGAGGATCTCGATGGACCTTACGTCGATGAAAGGCAGCCTCCTCAACTCTCTTACGGCTTTCTCCATTTGATTCACTGTCGGGACGTATACGGCCAGATGACCCGAAGGCTTCAGAGATTCATGCACCTGACCCAAGATGTCCCACGGGTTAGGGATGTCCACGACAACACAATCGAAGTCCTTCTCCCCGATTCCATCAAGGGCGTCCTGGACCTTCACATCCGCCACTCCATCCATTCCTGCTCTCTTTATGTTCTTGGTGACCAGCTGGGCGAAATCCTCCCTCTTCTCGTAGCTCACAACCGTACCTTCAGGAGCGACGAAATGAGCCAGGACTATTGTCATTGCACCAGAACCAGCACCTATCTCCAGTATCCTATCACCGGATTTGACATCGCAGTTGAAGATTATGGACGA
This sequence comes from Methanomassiliicoccales archaeon, assembly GCA_030593885.1. Taxonomy (GTDB): domain Archaea; phylum Thermoplasmatota; class Thermoplasmata; order RBG-16-68-12; family SOIM01; genus JAGLME01. The sequence continues at coordinate 8,831 of JAUVGH010000050.1, read as the reverse complement.
ACTGTCCTTGGGAGTTATGATCTGGGCTTCCCTTTCTATCGTGTCAACAAGATCCAACACTGAAGGCTTCAGAACAATGTATTTCTTACCGGCGATCTCCACCCTCTTCCCTTCCGGGTCCTTGGGGAGCTTGGAGAAGTCGACCACACCCAGACCAGGCACTTTCTCCGGACCTTTGCCAAAAGGAACAAGCCTCTTCCTTCCTTTCTCGTCTACCAGCACAATCCTGTCCATCCAGCATTTGAGATGATACTGCGATTTAAAAGGGTTTCTAAAAATGGAAAGATTGGCGGGTCCTAGAACCCACCTGGTATGGGCAATGTTCTTCCGGTTGAGCCTGCCACATGTACCCAATATCCTTCGCCCGGCTGCAGGAAGTAGCCTCCAGGCAATGACTTCAGGAAGTAAGGCGACCTAAGTCCGTCGAAGCCTTCTACCCTATCGATGCCAAGCGATGGATCGTCCAGCAGGTGCTGAACGGTCATTCCGGTCGCGTTGAGCGACGGATATCCTATCAGGTTCCAACCCGGTTCCAGAGGTATCTCCGTCACGTAGGTCAGATTGCCGGTGATGTGGATGCTCGCCGCGGCGTTGGTGATGTGTATCCATATGCCCATGGTCTTGTCCACGTCTGTCAATGATTGGGCAGGCTTCATCGCGTTATATGAGAGCCACTTACCCGCAACAGCATCGTACACCCTCAGCTCGTCGTACATTCCAGCTATGTCCTGGAAGACCGAACTGAACGTCGTATCGGATACCGTCAAGGGTATGGATATCAGCTGCCAACCCGTGGCCGTGAAGTTGATCCAGAACTCCCTGTACACCGGTTTCTTGCCTATGGTGGTAACGTCCACGCAATCTCCAATTCCCCAGTTATTGAACTCGTCCTGTCCTCTGGCGCAGAGCCTGTGCGTCTCACCGCCGTCCCAGCCGGTCGGCGTGTAGGTTGCCATTCCGGTCTCGGTGGGTGAGTCCGTTCCAATGGTCATGGGCAGAGCGCCGGTCCAGTCAATGAGCCTTGGGTCGACGACCGACAGCGGAACCTCTATCCACTCCGCGTTCAAGATGTTGCTCATCCCGGTAGATGTGTCTGTCATGGTCGCGAAGAGCTGCACGTTCTTGCCCTCGACGGAGATGTCGAATGGGTTTGGCACGGCGATTATCGGATGTGTCACAGGTCCAATGGTGTCCGGATCGGATTCCCAGCCCATATGGTAGACCAGCAGATAGACATCGTAGTTCACGTCAGACTCGGTACCCTTGCTGGCGTGGTAGACCTCGTACACGTTGTGACGGGTCCCGTTCACTGTCAAGGTATCAGTCATCTGATGACCTTTGGCATACGAGTCGGCTGTCAGTGTTGAGAAGATTCGGCTATTGTTGAAGGTGTCATTGGTTGCCACCGTCATCAGATTGCCGACACCGAACTCATTTGCGTTCTCAATATACATAATCCATGTATGCCCGTCATTGGTCGTGACCATCTGGGTGATCGGCCTTCGATCGTAGTTGGAGTTGGAGACCGACAGGCCCATTGGCCCGTATAAGTCCTTGAGGTCAGGACTGACGCCTACGGTAGTGAGGCCCAATCCAATTGGTGGATTGGTAGCGTCATAATCGCCTTCAAGGTAGGCGGCCCACAGGGTCAGGTCCACTCCGCCCTGGTCATTGGTCACCATCACATTCATCGTGTTGTTGCCACCCACGATGTTTCCGACGCATGCCGGCCATTGGAGGTTTGTCGCATCTGAGTTCCACAGCAGGGATACGTCGTCATTTGGATTGATAGGTGTACTGTCACCCTGCCAGGTGCCGTCATACAATCTGACCATCAGGTCTCGATCATTCCCTGCCGGTAGCCTGTAGTAGAAGAACACCCAGAGAACCTCGTTAGAGTCGGTGCAAGCGTTCGGGAAGAAGTAGAAGTTGTTGCCGGAGGGACTGATCCTTCTGCATTCGAGACTTGAGCCGTCACAGGGCGGGAAGGTCTCCCCACCGTCGTGCGAGATGACTATCCATGTCTGAACCCGGAGCGGATTGTTAGCGTCCGGATTCGGGTAATCCAAGTGCTCGAAGACCCATATGAACTCGCCCTCGGCGGTGATTCCGTCGTCCCTCCAAATGGGTATGTTGACTCTCGCCTCGTTCATTTGGGAGCTCCCAGCGTTCCTCTCGATGATTGTCTTGTTCCACTGAGTGTACGGCCCATCCGAATAATACAGGACACCGTATGAATCAAGGTCCGGGTTTGCCGCTTCAGGGTCGTCACCGGTCCAGGTCAATATGACCCTGTACTGGTAAGTTCCGGCCGGGATGTACGTCCATCTCAAGTCGTTCGGATCGTCGTTCCAATTGGACACCTCCACGTAGGTGAAAGGCAGCACTGGCATGCCCTCACCGTCAAGGGTGGTGTAGGCGACCCAAACGTTCACTCCTCCGAACCGATCGTCAGGCGCGACCGCCGTGGTCTTTCTGTAGGCTATGAACAGCCAGTCCGTAGATCCATCGCTGAAGGACAGCACGGACGGGTCCAGCTCATCGATCGTTGCGTTCGTTAGTTGGAACGGTGTCACTACCAGATCACATTTGATGGACAGTTCTATCTCTATCTGATCGGTGACATTCGTGTTACCGAGAGATGTACCCTTGATCGCCAGGTCATGCACACCGCACATTACACCGCCAGCGACGGATATGATGGCGTAGCTGCTAATCGTCTCCTCGGACTTAACTCCAAGGAAGACGGTTTCCTCGAAGTTGATGGTGATTCCCGGAATGGTCGTGGAGCTCATGAACACGCCGTCCACACTCTTTCCGAAGTTGGTCACGGTGAACGGGAAGAACACGTCTCCGTTCTGTGTGGCCTCCATTGACAATGCGGCTGTGGTATCGAGGTCGATCTTGTACTCCTGCTGGGGACCGAAATCGGCTCCAACCACAATTGCGAGAGGTGCGGGCGTCATGACGCTCATCCCGATGACCTCGACAAACCAATCTCCCACTTCAGGGAACTGGACTTCCACCTGTTCAACGTTGTTCACGTCGTCCCATCCGTCAAAATTCTTGTCCCAAAGGAGATTCGCATCGGTGGGTGACGGGTTGGGTATTGACCAGCCATCGAACTGCCCAACAGTTCCATATATGTTTCCCCAGTATTCGTCACCGCTGGGAGATGTCACCATCAGGTTGAGGTCTCGGTTCAACGCCTTCATCGGAACGTCGACCCAGACAAGTGTCGCCTTGAATGGGACATCATTAGACTGGACATATGTGCTGAACGAGGGGGTCCATTGACCAGTTGTGATCATGGTTGTTTCTTCATACTTATTCGACCTTGGAACCTGGGGGAACAGCGACTGCTGCAGGTTGATTCGCCCCCATCCCTGATCGTAGCCGGGATAGTCGTACAGAGCCTCATCCATTCTCACCGCGCCGTTGATCATAAGAGCCTTGACGAGCTGTGAGTTTATCGCGAACGGATCGCTGATGCCCTCGATCTCTCTCAAGTACTCCCTGACCAGCGCACCGAGACCGGCCGCGTGCGGAGAGGCGGCGGACGTTCCACCCATGTATCTGTAGTCGCAGATGCCGTCTCCGTCAAGTGCGGCGGGGTTGTTGTAGTTGTATACATCGACCGTCATGATGCAGGACGGTTGTGGATTGCCTATTCCCGACATTTCGTTGAAAAGCCATTCGCCGGGTCCAAAGGGAGCCACTCCAGCCGTTCCAACGGCCACCAGATCGGGCTTCAATCTGCCCCAGCTCTGAAGGGCTCCACCTCTGCTACTGAAGTCGGCTATGAGGTTGGGATTGTCGGCCTCGAACCAATCGGGTCTGAAGTTCAGTGAGGCGCCGATCGCCAAGCCGTTCTTCCCCTGCGTGTTGCTGCTGAGTGTGTTTGGGTCTGGGCCCTCGTTTGAGGCTGCGAAGAATATCAGCCTGTCATTGTCAATGTTGGCTCTGTCATCCACGGCCCAAGAGTCGCCGCCATAATCCGACGGCTGGCTGCCGTAGCTGTTAGTGTTGATGTGAGCGCCATCGGCGTACTGAAAGTCCCAGTAAGCCGGGCTCGCCCAGAGTCCTCCGCCGCCTTGAATGCCGTCAAAGGAAAGTTTCGCTTCAGGCGCATTCCCGGGACCCTCGGTCTCACTCCAGTCCATGTCGCCCGTGGGCTCGCCCAGGAAGTACTCCCATGCGTAACCGTTGCTCATCGCATCACCAGCCACGTGCGTTCCATGAGCGGTTCCGGATACCCCTCCGTCGGGACAAGAATTCCCAGTTTGATCGACCATTCTAACGACCCTGTCACCGTTGGGTCCAAGGAAGAAGTCCGGATGACCTGCGTCCGGATCGCACATGTCGAAGCCTGAATCCTGGATGCCAATGACCTCATAGATGTCATCAGCTGTGTAATCTATACCGTCAGGTCCGGGAGATCTGCCCGTCAAGGTTGTCGGCAGTCCACTCCTCTCGGAATACCACGCATCGTAGGCCTTGTGGATCTTCGCAACAACGATACCCTGGACCTCTGCCATGTAGTCCGGATACACCTGCATAACCTCAGGCATGGATACGACCCATGGCAACAATTCGGCATCAACGAAGGCAATGATGGTCCCCGTTGAATATGACATTAGGACGCTGGCACCCCATTCCACCAGTTTCTCGGATACCGGGGCCCTCTGATCGTCCTCGAAGGTCATTATGGCAACTCGAACGCCGCCCTCGCTGTCAAGCAACTCGCTGGATATCTTGTACCAGGGTTTGTAATCGCCCACCCAGTTGACGAATGAGAGATCCTCGACCTGTGACTTGACACTAGGCGACATCTTCACAACAGCTGAGAAAGCGTGCAATGCCTTTCCTATCTCGCCGCCCAGGTTCTCCACGGCCGTTGCCCACTCGGACTTGTAGGGACCCACGAATTGCACTATGTATGTTCCCTGATGTGTGTCGAACCCGTCCATCACGGATGGAGCGGACGGGATTCCCTCCGATGTGTCGAATGTCACGTCAGATGGGTACATGTCCAATAGGCGCAGGTTCTTGAACTTGACAGCGTCCAGACCGAGCCTTGTCAGGCCTAGAGCCTGAGATTCGGTTGCCCGAACGAGGTAGTTGCCATTGTTGTAGTCAACCAGGACCTTGGTCCTTGTCGTTCTGAATACTTCCGGGGAAGTATCATCATCTATGCTCACCATATATATGCCACTCTCGTCGGCCGCAACGGCGGTAAAAGCCAAAACCGTTGACCAGACCATCAAGAGAGCTATTCCCACGACTGAAAATGTCTTCAATGCTTTCGCTCTAGCAAAGCTCATATGGATGCCTCCTCCATATTAAACAGTCACAAACTTTCATTGGTGTCTGCCCACTGCCACCATTTCTGTAAAAACCTATGTAACATTCCATATTTATAACTTATCACAATAGTTTCAACTGGCGAGAAAAACGTCGCCTCTGGAGGCTCAGATGGTCCACTCCATTTGTTCAGATGTTATCTTCTTTCCTGCAAGGTCATAGGCGTCCACATAGGCCTTTACGTTCCCACTTGAAATGGACAGTTCTGCCTTCCAAACGTTCCCTCCCTCATGCGTCATCGCTACAGATTCCCAGATCCCCCCGTTGACCTGATAGAATACGGTGGCGTTGTCCATCGGTATGGAGTTCTCTATATTGACCGTGAGGATCGGGGCGGTGTTCACGCTGTCGTCTCTGACAAAGCCGAGAACGTTCGGCTGGCTGAAGTAGGGATGGTTGAGCAGGGCGAAGCCCCTTCCCGAAGCGGATATGCCGTCGATGGTCCCCGATATGGGTACGGACCCTTCCCAGTGATACTTCTCCATTTGATTTGCCACAGAAGTATGGAAAGTGATGTCAGTGTTGGCCGAAGAGTAAGAGTACCTCCATTCTGAGGGAAAGCAACGAATGGAAGCTGGTTGGAAGCGTGGATCGATCCAGTATCTCAAGTACTCCAACTCGTAGTCCCCCGGCCCCAGTTCAATGACCTCGCCGTCCGGCTTGGAGTAATACACAAGCTCCTTGATTATCTGCTCGTTCTGGGGATCGAAATACCTCATCAGGAACAGTTCACTTGCCGTGCTCAAGTGAAGCCGGAGCTCTTCCATGTTATGAAGTGATGTTGCGCCCCATTCGTGCTCATACCATGCATCACCTGTAACCGAATGAGTTTCCCCTGAGTACCTGAATGTCCCGGTGACGCTCAAGCGGGTTATCATGTATCCCTTGATGGTTCCCAGAGCATTGCCGTCGCTGTCAGAGAGGAGGAGGGTCCCCTCATCGCCGAGGAGCATGTGATCCTTCACGGCGGTCATCACCAGGTCGAGGTAATACATCTCGTCGACACCGTCCGTTGCCTGTCCTTCGTAGGTGTACTGGTAAGGCACGGTGTAATCGCCTGTCCAAGTGTCCGTCCCGTAGGTTGAATCGAAGGTGAGATTCAGCTTCTCGTAGCCGATCCCCAAAGAACCCTCGCGGATATGAAGGAAGAACTCTTCGCCAGAAACGTTCCCCTCATCAGTGATGGTCACAATCCTCTCCTGAGGGGCGGTCTCACGCAGATAATAATCAATGTTGATCGAGAACCTGTTCCCGAACTGGTTCTGGAGAGAAAGGTCCAACTTCCAGAACTCCTCGCTGTCATTGTGTTGACCTTCGTCCTTGGGCAATGTGATCTCGAACGGTGGAGGCGGAGGGGGTCCGTTACCGGAATCGGGATTTGAGAATATGATCGCAAATGATACAAACACCATCACAACAGCAGTTATGACGGCAAAAAGGACTTTGAAACCTCTGGTATCTCGATCTTGTTTCTTCGGTGGCAGCTTGACCTCTTTTCTACCCTTTCTCTTGTATGCCATCGTTCACACGTTAGACCATTTTATACAAGTGTTCCTATATAAGTATTTGCGACGTTCAGTCATCAGCGTTTCCAGGCTAAATGGCTTACGACAAAATATAAATAAATCGCCCAACATGTCTTTAATTGTACTGAATATTGGCTAGAGGGAACTCTATGGCAATGAATGTGAGGAGGCGAACGTGGGGCACGATTTTGAGTGTTGTTCTAATGCTTTTGATGGCATTTCCCAGCATCGTAATTGCCCCATTGCCCGTAATTGGTGAGCTAGATGATGAGACCGCTCTGAATGAGGATTCCATAGTAATGGACGGCATGTCGGAAGATATCTCTGAAGTCGGCGAAGATATCGACAAGTCGCTCCCGGACGAGTTTGAGGACCTGGAGTGGCCGGAGGTATTCTACCCCAGCGGTCTTGGAGGAAGTGACCCTCTGGGCGAAGGACCGGCTGGCACGAACTCGTATTCGAGTGACATGCTGGACCGTCACGGCGTTAACGGAGCTTGGGCCCAGGGAGTGAACGGTTCCGGCGTCAACGTCGCCCTGATAGACACTGGAATTGATCTTAGCCATCCTGACCTCGTGGGTACCTATGCAATAGACGAAACGATACTCGGCAGTGTTTCAGGCGAGGTTGTCGTGGACGGGATATCAGGTGTTACCGAAGCATTACTGGCCAATCAGTACGTCATAAATCTCGATCTGAGGAACAACGGAGCACCCCTGGCGGAGGGTACAGATTACGAATTCTATGACAAGATGGGGAAGGTCGTCTTCGCAAGCCCCTTGGGCTCGGGAGACAAGATCACTGCAAGTTATGACTACACATCACCTTACTACGGCTGGCCGATAGCGTTCGACCCGGTTTCAATGTCCAACTTCTTGGAGCAGAATCACACGAAGGACACATGGTTCGCGAACACAACTCAGGTGGGGCCTGGACCCTTCGAATATTCCCACACGCTCATTATTGATGGAGAAACGGAGTTTGGGGGAGCATATGAGAGGTGGGGGACTGACCCAAAGGGTATTAATTGGGCAGACCCAGATGGAATCAAAGTGGAATATGATCTTCAAAACTTGGATCTCACCTACGACAAGGACTTCTGGTACGTTGGATTCCCGACATTCATGAGAGTTGATACTACGAGTTCAAACGAGACCTTCGTGCCTCGGGTTCTGTTCGGGGTGATGTTTGATGTGGATAATGAAACGGGTGGAACGACGATCGTCCCAGAAGGAAAACTCATAGATACGAACACCTCCCACAGTGACAAAGTTCTGGATGCGGAATTTAGTCCAGATGGAAGCATGGTAGCCACGGTATCAGAGAACACGCAAGTTAGGATCTGGTATGCTTCGAATGGAACCAGAATCGCTACATTGTACGACCACGCTAGTACCGGGAATCCTCCGTATGCCGTTGCATGGTCACCTGACGGGACTAAGGTGGCGAGCATCTCAGAGGACAAATTGTACATTTGGACTGTTGGCTCCTGGGAGAATCCAGCCTATTCAAAATCGATCGTTGGAGGAGTGCCTTTGGACTTGGACACGGACGCAAATGGCTTCGCATCGTTTATGACATTCAGTCCCAGTGGAATAACAGTGGCTTATGGTGGCTATGGGAATATCAACTTCTGGGATTTCGAGGTTCCGCAGGACTATTACCTGGATCTAAGCGGATTGGGATTGCCATTTCCTGTCCGCGCCCTTGCCTACAAACCAAACGATTCGAACATAATCGCTGCTAATCTTGATATCAGACCAATTGATGGGATTACGAATGCAGTTGCCGTTTATGACCTCACAACCGTTACTTTCAACGGCGATGCAGGGACTCCCTTTAGGACACTCACCGGGCACTCCGATACAGTGCTTTCAATTGCATGGTCTCCGGACGGCACCAGAATGGTCTCAGGAGGTCGCGATCCGGATAACACCGCTC
>JAUVGH010000082.1 GCA_030593885.1 Methanomassiliicoccales archaeon | reverse complement strand
TAGCCATGGATTTCGACTTCTATCAGAACATTGCGGTGGTCATCGTAAGCATCCTTGTCATGGGTGGCATCCTGGGCGTTACATGGACGACCGGGGGCTGGAAGCGTGGTGGTGGAGGATTCTAGCGGTGGAAGCTGTGATTCACAATGGACAGCGATGAGGACTCCAGAAAGAGAACGAAGGAGGCGAGGGAGAGATGGGAGAAGTCAACCCTTGAGGAAAGCCTCCGAGGTCTTGGAGAAGGCAGGGAGACCTATGAGAGCCTTTCCGGAATCCCCCTCGATAGGATCTACACCCCCCTTGATTTGGAGAAGGACAGGAGCCTTACTGATATCGGTTTTCCAGGTGAGTTCCCTTTCACAAGGGGAGTCTACCCGACAATGTACCGGAGCAGGCTCTGGACCATGAGGCAGTACGCCGGGTTCGGAACCGCAGGGGACACGAACAAGAGGTACAAGTATCTGCTCGATCAGGGACAGACCGGGCTGAGCGTGGCATTCGACCTTCCGACCCAGATGGGCTACGATTCCGATCATCCGATGGCATCGGGAGAAGTGGGCAAGGTCGGTGTGGCGATATCTTCACTGAGAGATATGGAGGTCCTTTTTGACGGCATTCCCCTGGACAAGGTCAGCACCAGCATGACGATCAACTCCACCGCGATGATCCTCTTGGCGATGTACGTAGCCGTCGGGGAGAAGCAGGGAGTGGCCAGGTCCAACCTCAGGGGGACGATCCAGAACGACATCCTGAAGGAATACGTGGCCCGGGGAACATACATATTCGCACCGGAACCCAGCATGAGGCTCGTAACGGACACGATAGAGTTCTGCTCGAAGGAGATGAAGAGGTGGAACTCGATAAGCATAAGCGGGTATCACATCAGGGAGGCCGGGTCGACGGCCATACAGGAGATCGCCTTCACACTTGCCAATGCAATAGCATACGTGGATGCAGTTGTCTCCAGGGAACTGGACGTTGACGCGTTCGCGCCCAGATTGACGTTCTTCTTCTGCGCTCACAACGACCTCTTGGAGGAAGTGGCCAAGTTCAGGGCCGCCCGAAGGCTGTGGGCCAGGATAATGAAGGACAGGTTCGGGGCCAAACTGGACAGGTCCATGATGCTCCGATTCCATACCCAGACGTCAGGAGTCTCCTTGACCGCTCAGCAACCCGAGAACAACGCGATAAGGGTCGCCATCCAGGCACTTGCCGCGGTACTGGGTGGAACTCAGTCCTTGCACACGAACTCCATGGACGAGGCGCTGGCGCTCCCTTCGAAACACGCCGCGACCCTGGCGCTCAGGACGCAGCAGATAATCGCCCATGAGAGCGGCGTCACCAACACCATAGATCCGCTGGCGGGGTCATATTTCCTGGAATCATTGACCGACGAGATAGAGAAGAAGACCGTGGAATACCTAGAGAAGATTGACGAGATGGGGGGAGTCGCGGTGGCGATAGAGAAGGGTTACCTCCAGCAGGAGATCGCAGATTCAGCTTACCGGTATCAGAGGGACATCGAGAACAAGGGACGGATCGTCGTCGGGGTGAACGAGTTCAAGACCGGAGAACCCAGCACAATGGACACCCTTAAGGTCAATCCCGAGGTGGAAAGCAAGCAGAAACAAGGACTGGCAAAACTGAAAGAAGAAAGGGACAACGGAAAGGTGACTCGATCATTGAAGGACCTGAAGGAAGAAACTGGCAAGGACACGAATCTCGTTCCATATGTCTTGGATTGTGTCTCCAACCTAGCGACACTAGGAGAGATATCAGACGTTCTCAGGGAAGTCCTCGGAAGATATGAAGGAGGAAGGACGGTATAGAAAGGAGTGGATTCGTTGTACAAGAGGATACATCACATCGGCATCGCGGTGAAGGACCTGGATGAGGGCATGAGCAAGTATGAGGGTCAGCTCGGCTTTCAGCTGGAGGGAAGGGAGACCGTTGAATCGGAGTCCGTGGAGGTCGCCATCTTCAACATAGGGGAGAGCAGGATAGAACTGCTACAGTCCACCAATCCAGACAGTGTCATATCGAAGTTCATCGCCAACCGGGGAGAGGGCATCCACCATGTTGCGGTCGAGGTGGACGACATAGAGCGCGAACTCGAGGAGCTGAAAGCCAATGGAGCGCCGGTGATAGACGATCAGCCCAGGATAGGGGCCGGTGGTCACAGGGTCGCCTTCATACATCCAAAGGGTACTTCTGGAGTTCTTCTTGAGTTGATAGAAACGCTCAGTGAGTGATATCTTTGCCAAGTGGACTGGAGTTTGTCATTCAGCATTATGACGTCCTAGAGTCTACGATGGATACTGCTAGGAAACTGGCCGAGGAGGGATGCGAGGAAGGAACGGTCGTCATCGCGAAGGAACAGAACAGGGGCCGGGGGAGGGGAGGCAGGACATGGGTGTCTCCGAGAGGAGGGCTCTATCTTTCTGTAATTCTCAGACCTGACATTCCCGCGGACGAGTCGCACAAGCTCGTCTTCCTCGCAGGAAACGTTGCGGCCAAGGGACTTGCACATTTCACAGGAGAGAAGATCGAGATCAAATGGCCCAATGACCTATGTCACGATGAACTGAAGGTGGGGGGCATTCTATGCGAAAGCTCCTCGATGGGAAAGAAGCTCAGGTTCGCCATCCTTGGAATGGGCATAAACACGGACATTAGGGGTCTTCCGCCTGAATTGAAGGACAAAGCAACATCCATCCTGAGGATAACGGACAGGGAGGTCGACAACGATAAGGTCGCAGAGGTCATTCTTCACGAACTGCCTTCAAGATACAAGGACTTCCCAGGCAACTTCCCCGAACTCCTGGGAGAATGGAGGGAACTGACGACAACGCTCGACAGAACTGTGATGCTGGACGGGAAGATGGTCCGGGCATTGAATGTCGACGATGACGGCTTCCTCCTTGTTGACGATGGGGGCCGGCAGAGAAGAGTCGTGTCCGGCACTCTGGAGTATCCATAGGACCCGATGAGCGCGTCCAGATATGTCCAGATGGCATTGGAAAGCATTAATATCAGTTGGTCAATTCACATCTGTTTCTGTGAGGTAGGCAAATGTCAACCCGCGATAAGATCAAAGAGCTTCGGGAGAAGCGGAAGCAAGCCCACCTAGGAGGGGGAGAGGCTAGAATCGAGGCCCAGCACAAGAAAGGCAAGCTCACTGCGAGGGAGAGATTGGACCTGCTGTTGGATCCGGGATCGTTCAAGGAACTGGATGTCTTCGTGACACACCGCACGTCCGACTTCGGGATGGAAGATAAGAAATTCCCTGGAGATGGAGTTGTGACCGGGCATGGCAAAGTGGACGGAAGACTGGTCTATGTGTTCTCACAGGACTTCACCGTCTTCGGCGGGTCTTTGGGCGAGATGTTCGCTGAAAAGGTGATCAAGATAATGGACCTGGCCATGAGGAACGGTGCTCCATGCATTGGGCTCAATGACTCGGGTGGTGCAAGAATCCAGGAAGGCGTTCTTTCGCTCGGCGGTTATGCGGAGATCTTCTTCAGGAACGTTCTGTCATCGGGTGTGATACCCCAGATATCCGCGATCATGGGACCGTGCGCCGGCGGGGCCGTGTATTCTCCCGCGATGACCGACTTCATTCTGATGGTGAAGAAATCGAGCCACATGTTCATCACCGGACCAGAGGTCATCAAGGCAGTTACCGGAGAGGAGGTCACCTTCGAGGAACTGGGCGGTGCGATGAGCCACAATCAGAAGAGCGGTGTTGCACACTTCGCAGCCGAGAACGAGGAACACTGCATCGAGATGATCAAGACCCTTATGTCCTACCTTCCATCCAACAATCTGGACGACCCTCCTAGACTGGATACGGGAGATGACCCCAACCGAACCGATGAGGAACTTGGCAAGATCGTTCCGGCCGAATCCGATCAACCGTATGACATGAGGGACATCATCCTCAGGGTCGTTGACAACGGCGAGTTCCTGGAGGTCCACGAACATTGGGCAAGGAACATTGTCGTCGGTTTTGCCAGATTGGACGGTTATTCGATAGGCGTTGTGGGAAACCAGCCAGAGGTCCTTGCTGGGACCTTGGACATCAACTCCTCCACCAAAGCCGGACGGTTCGTTCGGTTCTGTGACGCTTTCAATATCCCTCTGTTGACATTCGTTGATGTGCCTGGGTTTCTGCCAGGAAGCGCCCAAGAATATGGCGGAATCATCAGGAGCGGCTCCAAATTGCTGTATGCGTACTGCGAAGCAACTGTACCCAAGATGACCGTCATAACAAGGAAGGCGTACGGCGGAGCGTACGACGTTATGTGCTCCAAGCACATCAGAGCGGACATCAACTTCGCATGGCCTTCGGCGGAACTGGCTGTCATGGGACCTGATGGAGCGGTCAACATCATTTTCAAAAAGGAGATACAGGCTGCGGACGATCCCAAGAAGAAGGCCGAGGAGCTCGTGTCCGACTACCGTGAGAAGTTCGCCAACCCGTACATCGCAGCGCAAATGGGCTACGTAGATGA
>JAUVGH010000022.1 GCA_030593885.1 Methanomassiliicoccales archaeon | reverse complement strand
ATAATTGTCAATACTTTCTGCAACACGCCTAATACTGATCCTGGTGGTGTGGTCGAAATCGAGGTGGACTCTTTTCCGAGCTCTCTGGCTCAGATTCAAATACGGGACCCGCTAGGAATCATCACTATCACAGATCTTTCGGGAACACAGACGTGGGAAGTCGAACTTTCCAGCCTGGGCGACCCTGACGGCAACGGCCAGGAACAGGTTCAAACCGAAATTGTGGCAATGCAACTTACCGGTACCAATCCCGATTTTGGCCCTATGACTGTAAGTCTGAATGCGGACATCCCCTCAGAGGGTCAGATTGAGGAGACTTCCAACGCCCTCCCTGGAACCCTTGATATTCCACCCTTCGCACCACACGGAACCGGTGACAGTTTCTTTGATGTATTCTTTGAGATAGAGGTTGCTGGAGTCACACTGGTCAATTCAGCCCCGCTTGGTCTTTCAGGAACTATCACGCACAAACCCCCGGCAGAGGGGGAAACACTCTGTTCATCAGGAGAGGTCCAGCTTCTGGACCTGGCCGGCGCTTCGACTGGATACTATATCACTTCTTTCTGCAACACGCCGAATTCTGGGACTGGTGTCGTGATCGAAATCGAGGTTGATGAGTTCCCCGAATCGGAGCTGCAGATACAGATAGCTAGCCCGGGGGGAGTAGTTGAAGTCCTTGTTCTTACAGGACCCACGGTCGTGGAAGTCAATCTGACCGACCCCAGGGATACTGACGGGAATGGCCAGGATCAGGTCCAAACAGAGATAGTATCGATGAACCTCCAAGGCTCCAGTCCCACATTGGGCATCGTCAATATCAGTCTGAGTCCGACCCTTCGCACGTTCGGTGAAATCGAGGAGAGTGTGAATAACAACCCAGGGGTCCTCGACATTCCACCGTTCGCACCCTCAGGGACTGCTGACAGTTTCTTTGACGTGTTCTTTGAAATCGAAGTGCCGGGAATTGTACTTCACAACGAGGTTCTTGTCCTGATAGAGGCCATCAATCTCACCCACAAACCGCCGGCCGAAGGAGAGACGTTCTGCGGAAACGTTCAGGTCCAGCTGTTTGATGAGAGTGGGAATCCTGCACCGTTCGGACTCGCAGATTATTGTTTCACACCCAATCCCGAACCCTCAGGCGGCAACGGCGGGGACGGCCTTCCGTGCCCGTTCAGCCAAGGTTTCTGGAAGAACCATCCCAGTGCGTGGCCGGTGACTTCTTTGGATCTCGGTGGCGAGACCTACACTCAGACCGAGCTTATTACCCTGCTCAAGACACCCGTCAAAGGTGACGCGAGCCTGATACTTGCCAAGCAGTTGATAGCCGCGAAGTTGAACGTGGCCAACGGGTCGAACTCATCATCCATCGCTTCAACCATCTCGGATGCCGATGCCTTGCTCTCTTCCGTTGGTGGCAGATTGCCCCTTGGAATACATCCATCCACTGATGTGGGCCAGAACATGACGGCCGCCGGCGAGGAACTCGATGAATACAACAATCTCGTCTTGACGCCGAGTTGTGTGAGCTATGAAGCGGGCAAGAAACCCAAGGATTCTGGACTACCTGGTTGGTTGTGGATCCTGGTTCCAGTGGTCGCTCTGGCTGCAATCATGGCCTTGATTCGGTTCAAGCCCTGGAAGCAGGGGTAAGATTGCACCTAGATACGTGATAGAGATTCTGGGTTGATTCCTGACCGAATCCCTCGGTGAAGCCTTGAGACGGGTCCGGCGGGTTCCGGAATTGGATAGCTGGCTGGAAAACCACGCCCATCACTAGATTTATTAGTTTGTATGGGTAGTGAGGGACTATGAGCAGGGGAGGGGACCGTGGCCTACCACTCAGCAGGAAAACGATATCGACCATTATCCTCGTAGGAGTGGTTGTTGTCTTGTTGCTCCTCAGCGTCCTTCTTTCAAACCTACCAGAGGGGGGAACTCCCGGTAACGGTTCACCTGAGTATTTCGAAGGCCCGGTCACCAAGATAGTGGACGGAGACACTCTCTATGTGGGCAATGTCAAGATCCGTCTGGTTCTGGTCGACACTCCAGAGGTTGGAGAGAACGGTTTTGAAGAGGCCACTCAGTTTGCCGCCAGTCTGTGTCCGGTGGGATCCAATGCGACGGTGGATCAGGACGACGACCAGCTCTACGATCGATATGGTCGCATGTTGGCTGTCGTGTATTGCGGCGGGAAGAACCTCAACGAAGAGCTTCTGGAAGGGGGTCACGCCGTCATTCTGACGCAGTACTGCGACGAAAGCGAGTTCGGCGACCAGGAGTGGGCAAGGGAATATGGTTGCTAGTCCTCTTCGGGACATTTGGATGCAGAATGAACTTCAGCCGTATGTCAGAAGGCGAGCCTCGATATGTCCCAACTTCTGCAGAGTTCCGCTCCATCCAATGGCACTCTATCTTGATGGGGGAGAACGGGCGATGCCTGCCTCCATCATTCAATCCCATATTCTGACTTGGGCACTCATCTTCTGTAGACGCTCCTCCTGTGGCCAACCCTCAAAACGAGAACTCGAAGCTCCTTGGGATCGATATCCACAATGATCCTGTAATCGCCTACCCGCAATTTGTAGCCTGGATCTCCAACGAGTTTGATAACATGTGCTTCAGGTCTTGTTCTTATTCTCTCCAATACTGCAACGATCCTTTCTTGAACGTCCCTCTCCATCTTCTTGAGTTGTTTGAGAGCTTTGTTTGAGAGAATGACCTCATAGGTCATAGATCCAGCTCTTTCTTGACCTCTGCCAGTGTGCGGGATTTGCCCGCTTCGATCTCGGCGCGAGCCAGTGCTATCTCCTTTTTTGCCTGGTCGCTGAGCTCTTGAGAATCCTCAATCATGTCCCAAATCACTTCCTCGTAGGTCTCCTTGTTATGGAACTTCCTCTTGACGAGCTCCTTTTGTAGATCCTCGGTTATCTGGATTGAGGTCGGCATCTTCGCATCACCATAATAGACTATAGTTTGCTATGGTACTTATTGTTTTCCGTCTTCGTGGTTGGATGTAGGTGGCGAGGTACGGGCCCGGCGAGATTCGAACTCGCGATCTACTGCTTAGGAGGCAGCCGCCATATCCGAGCTAGGCCACGGGCCCATGGTCTGAAGCCAAGACGTGTTTAAGTGAATCTTGCTATTTAACTTTCTGCCAGAAGGGATTAAATACCTCGTAAGGCAGTGTTTGACTGGTAAGAGCGAGTGGGTACTTTGTGGGTCTTTGGAAGGAGCTATGCTATCTTCGTTTCCGTGGCATTCTGCCTGCTGTCGGTCAGTATGATGAGCAGTCCTATCTTGGGCTCCAACTTCGCAACGCACGGAGGCCTGGCCGAGAACACCCTGAACAATGACTTCTTCATCGCTGGAGCGATGCTCGCAGATATTGACCATTTCCTGCCTCCTGGGGTCCCACAGACCGATTCCCTTGCATTCACATCGGGACTGATTGAAAGAGCAAAGAACGGGACGAACAACCTCAGGTACTTCGCCATGGGGTGGCTTGAACATCTGGATCAGGACAACGAGTTCATCGTTTCAGTTGCCAACATTCAGGCGACATATCCGAGCTACACGGTGACCGATATCAGGCTCGCATTTGACTACCTCACCATCACTCAACACCCCACTTATGTCAACGTAACATTCATCAACGGCTATGCGGAGATAGTGGATGCAATTGCAGCGGGTTTCACAAACATATCAAGTTCACAGGTTCGAACCGCCATATGGGACTTCGTCTTCAGTGAATCAGCTCAGAATCCGGGTTTGAACGCGCAGATGCAGCTGGCCCAGCTCTTCGCTGTTCTGTTCCCGGATAAGGTGGCGAACATGGCAAGCGAGTATGACTCGTACTATCAGAGAACAATCGCGGGTCACCAGAATCCATTTCTGGGCTATTTCTACAACAGAGTAGTGAAGAGCATGATCAGCAAGATGAGAAACCGAAATCGCCCAGAACCCCGATCACTGGCCTTTAGATTGTGAATTTCTTCCCTTTCACGGGGAGTTTGACCTTCTTTGCCATTTTCTTGAATAGATTCGGATACTCGGTGTGTATGGGTATGACGACCTTCGGATCGATGTCCGCGATGATCGATTTGATCTCAGGCATACTGCAGTGTCCGCTTGCATGATACTGGTGGTGGTGCAGGCCATACCTCTTCAGCCAGTTGTGTTTCACCTCGTCCTCGATATCATTTTCCTCGAACGGTTCGCTCTTGGAGTGTATGAACTCGCTCCCTCTCTTGGGCTTTATGTCCACGAACTCGTTGAAATACCAGAAGTCCAGTTGGAGTATCAGTTCTCCCTGTCTCTTGTGGACCTCCTCGCTACCGATCCATTTCTTTTCGAAAACCCTCTCCCAAAGGGGCGGTGCTTTTGCCATTTCCCTGTGGAAGACCAGAATGTGCTTGTTCTTCATGACGTTGGGAAGCTTGATCCCTGTGTCTTGTCCCAGTGATTGAAGAAGATGGGCGGTCCTCGCAGATACAACGAACTTCCTTCCTGTTGCCTTTGCCACCTCGTAGAACGTTCTTATCCTGTCAACGTCCCTCGGGTAGAATGTCGTCACTACCAGCTTCTTTCCAGCCTTTTTCACGATCTGCTTACTGTGGCTCTTGACCTGGGCCTCGGTGTAGTTCTTCCTCTTCTCTTCAGGTGCGACCCGGGTACCTTCACAGATCAAAGCGATCGGCCTCTCCTCCTTCACCCTGTCCAGGAAGTCCTCGGTGAGTTTCTTATGCGACCCGTGTTGCCTGAAATCCCCGGTGTAAACGACCGCTCCCTTCTTCGTGTGCACGATGTAGCCGTAGGCAGCTGGAACGCTGTGGTCCACATGTATTGGCTCCACTTCCATACCGTTTACCTCGATCCTATCTCCCGTTCTGAACGTCTGGTAGTTATGTTCACCGAGGTTCATGGCGGAGGTCGCCTCCCAAGAGTCCTTGATTATCTTGGTGCCCTCTCCCAAGTGCACGGGGATATCTGGATGAGCGAAGGCGATTTGCTGGCAGTGGTCGAAGTGGATGTGGCTGAGGAATATTCCGTCGAACATCGGTTTCCTGTATTTGAAGCCAGTACGGTCGAGCATGTCCTTCGAATACAGACCAGGGATCTTTGGCATCAGATCCAGCTCAAAGAAGTCTCTTAGACCGACCCTTCCTGTTCTGGCCATCAAGTAGCCGGCGAAGAATTCGTCACCGAAGCCGAAGCTCTGGCCCATGTCCAGGAATATCCTGGCCTTACCATCCTCTATGAGTGTCTTGTTCCCTCCGATCTCCCCTACTCCTGCATACATGGTGATGCTGACCATTCAATGCCCTCCCTGCTTCTACGCTTTAGAATACGCGTTGTCATACTTGTTCGTTTCTGAATACCATATGCTGGCTGTATGCGGAAGATTAAATACTCCACTCCTGAATACCATTTGTCAAGGAAGGTCCTCGCGTGGAAGGTCTCGGTGGGCACGGCAACAGGGTTCTCATTCTGATGGTCCTTTTTTCTCTCATGTTTGCCAGCGGCAGTTCTGGCGTACTACTGACTTCGGAGCAGGATTTTGCTATCCAAGGCGATGATGGGCTTTCAGACGAAATCGGAGAAACAAGGCAGGGTGCGGACCCGATCCAGCTGTCCCGATACAACGATCTATTCGATTATTCCGACGTTCTTGTGATAAGAAACCTCAACTCCCCCACATCAATGGAGATCGCCGACTATTTCGTACGGCAGAGGAACATCCCGCCGGAGAACATCTGCAACGTCTCCATCTCCTCCAACGAGGTCATTGACCGCAACACATTCGACAACCTCATGAACCAGATAATCGTCAACATGACCTTTCACGGTTTGCTGACCAAGATCAACATCATCGTGACGACCAAGGGAGTTCCGCTGAAGATAACCAAGACTCTCTTCACCGAAACGAGGGCGTCTGTTGACACCGAACTGGCATTGATAAACGGCATCTATGACGGCAACATCGGCAACCGTTGGTGGATGGCGAACCCTTACTTCAATTCCACACAAAGGCATTCCCAGCAAGCGGACCAGCTCTATGTGGTCACCAGGCTCACAGGATATACGGCAGAGAATGCCAAGGACCTCGTCGACAGGGCCACCAGAAGCATAGGCAAGAGGGGCAGGTTCGTGCTTGACATCGATCCCAGAAGAGATGGCTCCCCCGGATACAAGGTCGGCAACGATTGGATGAGGATTGCATATGACATCTTGACCTCCAGGGGTTTCCAGGTCTTCATGGACCTCAACAACACATTCGTGAACAACCAGACCGGACTCGCAGGATATTCCAGCTGGGGCAGCAACGACGGCAACTGGTACATACCCGAGAACACCAACACCGGGTTCGAGACCGACGCCAACGCGGACGACATCCCAGATGGCTGGTTCAAGACCGACAATCCTGGTTTGAGCCAGGTGATAAGGACCAATGTCGAACCTGCAAGCGGAACATGGGCGGTGCTGATGAACCGCACCCAGGCAAACCTGAACTACACTTCCATCTCACAGAATGTCAGCATCATCCCCGAGAGAAGATACGTTTTCATGGGTTCAGCCAACCTGACCAACGTAAGCGCTGACAAAGGAGTTCACCTTCAGATCAAGTCGTATCATTCGAACGGGACTCTCATGAACACGTGGAACGGTAGCGCCAGAACCGGGACCACGGCCAACTATGTGGGTCTGGGCCAGATAGTGTACGAATCTCAAGCCAATGCGTCGAAACTCAATGTCTCCGCCATCTTCTCACAATCTCGCGGTGTCGTTTTCTTGGATAACGTACGTCTCATCGAGATCAAACCGCACAACACTTGGGTCGATGGTGCCGTTGGAGAAACATACGTATCCACCGGAGGAAGGAGTTTCAGGTACCCGACCGCATACGGCCAGTCCCTCGTCGCCGACCTCATAAAGGACGGCATAAGCGGGGTCAAGGGCTACGTGTATGAACCATATCTGAACGCGGTCGCACATCCGAACATACTCTTCGAGAGGTACACCAAGGGCTGGGCGCTGGGAGAGAGCTTCTTCGCCGCTTCGGAGATCGGGACCAGCTGGATGGACCTGATACTCGGAGATCCCAAGGTCGCTCCATACAATGAAAGCTTCCTGCCGGACCTGGCTGTGACGCAAGGCAACTTCACAATATCCAACGATGAGATAATGATCGGTAGCAATGTCTCCATATCCGCCATCATCGAGAACCGCGGCAACTTTCCCACCGTCAACGCCACGATATCCTTCTTCATGGGAATCCCCGGCTCGGGAGGAGTTCCGTTCATGAACATCTCAAGGACGGTCGACTATCAGAACCGGATCCGGGTCAATTTCAGTTGGGAAGCCAACGGGTTCCTGGGGAACTACGATATCTGTGTCTTTGCGGACCCCAACGACGAGTTCATGGAGCTTGATGAACAGAATAACGTGGTCTGCCAGCAGGTCCGTATTTCTGACGGCATATACCTCAACAAGGGCTGGAACCTCATCTCTCTGCCCTTCGAACCTTTCGATACGACCCTCTCCGAGGCCCTGAAGAACATCAGCGGAATGTACGACATGGTCAGGTTCTACCATCCCTCTGACCCGGCCGACCACTGGAAGACCCACACCTCCTTCAAACCTACCGCCTTCAACGATCTGAAATGGATCGACAGGAAGATGGGCATCTGGATACACCTCTTGAACGCCACTGTTCTCAGAACGAACGGGACCTACTTCCGGTCCACGCAGATAGATCTTCTGGCAGGGTGGAACCTCATTGGTTATCCCAGTCTCAACGATATGTCCGTGGAAGACGTCTTCGCGGGGCTCCCACTCCTCAGGATAGAAGCTTTTGCTGGAGGTGCAGACCCTTATTTGCTGAAGCTTTTGGACAACAACGGCTACCTGTCACCCGGAAAAGGCTACTGGGTCAATATGGCGGCCGATTGTACTTTGACCGTGAACGGGTAATCAGACCTGCTTCATGTGGACTTCGACGATCGAGTTCTCTTCTATGTCCTGCACAGTTATCCCGTGGTAGTCCTGCCGGATTGAGATCATATCTATTCTACCCCCTCTGCTTGGCAGCCTGAACTCCCTCACGACCGTCTTGTCCGCCTCGAAGGTGAATGGGTTGCTGTTGAATTCCTGTATGTCGCGGTTCGGGTCCACGATCGACCATTTGGAGGGGTACCACATCCGCCAGTAACCCTCATCGTCAGTGACCACCTCATCGATCACATATTCGTCCCAGCTGGTCACCTTCAGGACCGATCTCGGCAGGGATGTGTGGGCTTGTACATACCTGTAGGAAAACAAGAAACCAAAAGCCGCATTGGATGCCGAGACGCCGTCATACTCGCAGTTCCAGAGATGGAACTCTCCGACACCATACTCGAAGTACAGATGTCCAAGGGTCGAGTTCTTTGCGTTCAGGTAGGTATGGATCAGCATTACTCCCTGCACGTCGCTTTCCTCAATGAAGTCCTCCATGTTTATCCAGGGGAAATAGAAGGTGATGGCATGTGCGTCGTCCCCACGAACCGTGGAGCCCTTCAACTTGAAGTACGCCGGACTGACCATCATCCCCTCACCCACTGGGTCGATGGTCTTCACATCCTCAATGACTGAGTTCTCAATCACGGCCGCGCCAAAGATCTCGAAGTAGTAGCCCTCGTCACCGGCGCTTCTTATGGTGGAATTCACTACAACCAGGAAGCCCAGGACCCTTATCCCGATCGTCCTCCATCTGGAATCCATTTCTATTGTTGAGTTGCGTATCTCGAAAGTATCTCCGGGTTTGATGAACAAGTCGTGTTTCACGACCACCGTCACATTCTCCCACTTCCACTCCCGAGAAGGCGGGGAGTACTGCGCCCCAGCTAAAAAAGCTACGGGGGTTGTAGCCACAAACATTGCTCCTATGCTAACCGCGATACTTATTATCACGGCTGATTTTGTCACGTCACGATTTATCATGTATATTATTGTGCAACAGACTATATAATAACTTTATGGTGCAACGTTCACTGTCAAGAATCATGGTTGAATGCCTCTTCTGATTCTCATCCTTCCTTCGGAGCGACCAGGAGATTATCCTTGCTGAGTGCTTGTATCGAGACTGAGAGCCATCGAGATCCACTCCGCGGTAGCCAGGATGTCAAAACTACCACCTCTGGGATACTTCCATGATAACCTGTAGCGAAATGCTTAATATCTCGATGGACAATGTATGAGTTGGGATAGGACAAGAAAGTTGGTTGGACGGAGCTCCGTACACCCACGTGGACATGATAATCCAGAGGTCAAGCTGATGCGATACACGGTAAGACGCTTCATTTGCAATGGGGGCCATACTTCTGCCCGAGAGGAGGTTACGCCATGAAGGCGGACTCAATCGTCGTGCTGGGCGCCGCAGCGGCTCTTCTCCTCCTGGGACTGATGGGATTCATGATTACGGACACCGATGTAAGTGATGAACTCATTCCGGGTGGAGATAAGGACAACCCCCAGGATTACGTGGAGGTCCAGTCAGAGATCCGGCCCTTCATGAAGGTGGGGATATCCTCGATAGTGTTTGGATTGATCATCTTCCTGATATTCCTCCTGGTCGCTGCTGCCAGCAGACTCCGCAGATAGGCCCGCCTGGTTTTTTCGTACTAGAAGGCCATATTCACATCGATTCCAGTTGATAACGACCACAAAAACCATTTAATGAGAGATATTCTGGTATCCAAGCCAACGCGAGAGTTTATAGGACGTCGACAGAGACAGGTGCGCTCATGTTCAAGAGGATACTGGTACTGGCAGACAATTACCAGCTCACGGACTTCCTTCTGAGGTACATCCCGGAGGTCTTCCCCCATTCTGAGTATCATGTTCTGAGCGTAGCCGATCTCAGCTTCGATTTCTTGTCCATGACCGACTACATCAAGGAGACACTGGAGGAGAGCGCCATCGAGGCCATGCTCCACTGCGCCACCATCCTCGAGGAATCCGGGATAACTCCCAAGAAGACGATACTCCGAGGGAACTTCCAGGCGGTCGTGGAGAAATACGTGAGGGAGAATGGGATAGGACTGGTTGCCACCGAGCTCTACATCGATGAGGAGGAGAAGAAGTCCCAGTTCAGCCACCACATTGAAGGTCTCTTCAAGTCGGTCCCGGTGCCCATCTTCGCCATGGACAGGCCGGTCGAACTCAGGAGACCCAAATCATTGTCCATCCTATACACTGGAACCAAGCACTCCGATATTGCATTGAGACTGGGTCTCAGATTGGCGAAGTACCTCGAGATACCCAGCACCGTGATGTTCTGCGGAGGTCTTCAGAGGAAGGCCATGTACCCAGGCATCGAATCCGCCGGTCAAGAAGTCGGCGTCACCATGCACATCGATACCAGCGAATACAATTCGGTGCAGGACATAGTCAAAACGGCCGGCGCTCATGACCTTTTCGTGACAAGCCGCGGAGGTCGGAGTTGGGGCGACAGGGTCTCCATGGTGTTCAAGAGACTGCCCCTATCAAAGATGGAGATCGAAACCATCCGGTACGTTCCAGTCCCAATGCTCTTGGTAGGGGAGACGATAGGGGCGAGCTATGGCTAGTCCTGAGCAGATCATCGTTTCGGTCATCTTCGTATTCACTTTCGTCCTCATCGCCACCGAGAAGCTTCACAGGACGAGTTCTGCCCTTTTCGGTGCAACGCTCATGGTGATCGCCGGTTCGCTGATGGGTTTCTATCCGATATCTTCTTCAGGACCGAGCGAGGGTGCCTTCCAACATATAGATTTCAACACCATCGGCCTGCTGTTCGGAATGATGATCATCGTTGGGGTGCTCATGGAGACCGGGTTCTTCGAGTTCCTCGCCATTAAGATGGCTAAGATGGCCAGGGGGGACCTTTGGAAGATAATGATGATGTTCGTCCTCGTTACCGCGATCGCCTCGGCCTTCCTGGACAATGTCACCACCATCCTGCTGATGATACCCATCACGGTCTCCATCGCGAATACCCTGGAGATACGTCCCATGCCTCTTATCATGGCAGAGATCCTATCATCAAACATCGGCGGTGCCGCGACCGTCATCGGTGATCCGCCCAACATCATGATAGCCAGCAATGCAGGCATTCCCTTCGTGACCTTCATACTGAACATCGGTCCGATAATAATCATCACCATGCTCGTCGCCCTCTACCTCCTCAAATGGATGTACAAGGACGACCTCAAGCAGGTGCCCAAGCACATAGACGTGCTGATGGAGAGGGACGAAAGGAAGGAGATCAAGAACAAGCCCCTGTTGATCAAGTCCATGATTGTCCTGGGTGTGGTGATAATCCTGTTCATGTTCCATCATGTGGCCGACATCCCCATATCGGTCATAGCATTGATGGGCGCGGTCTTCCTTCTTGTGTGGGGCAACATCCATCCGGGTGAAGCGCTCCAGCACGTTCATTGGTCCACATTGCTCTTCTTCATAGGGCTCTTCATCTTGGTCGGCGGAGTTGTCGAAGTGGGCATCATGGAGGTCCTGGCCGGTGGCTTGGAAGCTGTGACCGGCGGCAATCTCATCGGGGCCATCATCTTCATCGCGTTCGTGTCCGCATTTGGATCCACGATCGTCGATAACATCCCTTTCACCGCCACAATGATCCCTCTTATCACCGCCCTGGAGGGAAGTGCCGCATTCTCTGGACAATTGTCCAGCTTTGCGATCAACCCTATGTGGTGGGCGCTGGTGATAGGCGCGTGTTTAGGAGGTAACGGCTCGCTCGTGGGAGCCTCGGCCAACTTAGTGGGCGCCGGCATCTCTGAGAAGTTCGGCCATCCGATTTCCTTCAAGGCCTTCTTCGTGAAATCCTTCCCGTTCATGCTCATTACGTTGTCTGTTGCCACGCTCCTTCTTGTGATTTCAGTCTGGCTTCAGATGATACTCTGAAACCTTGACTGGATGCGTGAGGAACTGAGCCTCTGCTTCGTTCACATCTTAAATGAGATTCAGCAACTCTGGTACGATTCATGACAAGGACTTAGAAAAGTATCTGGGGGAAAAAGGTTGGAGGGGGAGAGGTACTTCTTCCCATTGAGCCGGAAGCCCGAGGGATCTCAAGCTTCGGAAGTTGGCTCTGCAGTTGCCTCTTCCCTTTGTTATGCCACGTTTCCCGGTCTAGAACTGACCGTTCGTGGGTGGCAACGGTTGTGTCGGTACAGGTGCGACGACATCCTGAATCTGGACGTATGCCAGTGCCCCACCAACTATCAGTAGGATGGCACCAACCAGCGTCACGTACATGCCGTAGTCCATGCTGACCGTCACTAGTCCGGTATAGGTGGCGAACCCTGCAATGACTGATGTCATGGTTATGGCCAGGACCACGAAGATCATGACCAGAATACCCATTATCAGACTTGCTATCGCGAAACCCTTTTTTGGGATCGCAACGAACACCAGTCCGAGTATACCCAGGATCAGGGCCGGGATGCCGAATATGAACACTCCGAGTCCAGATGCTGTTATCGAACTGTACGAATCGCTGATGGTCACCCATGGCAACAGAGTTCCCACCAATGCGAGCATTCCACCTACTATGCCTATTGGCCTTCCGTAGTTCATTCACATACCTCTTGGTCCAAACCTTTGAACCGAAGATTTCGACATCGCAGGCTATAAAAGACATTCCCCTCCTATTATCAACAAAGAAATTAACGCCCTGTGTATGTCTAGCTAGGGTGACACTGAGGGCAAAAACGGAGAACTCCGCTCATTCTAGAACGTGAATGTTGCTTTCCCGGCACATTTCCTTAAGGATATCGGGCCAGACGGTCACGCTGACCTCTCCCAGATGGGCCTTCTTCAGCAGGAGCATGTACGTCCTGGACTGACCTATTCCGCCCCCTATGCTCAAAGGTATCTCGCCGTTCATTATCGCCTGGTGGTAAGGCAATTCAAGGAAATCCAGCTGATTGGACATCTCCAGCTGCATCTTCAGGGTCTCTGGGTTGACGCGAACCCCCATTGAAGTGAGCTCATGCCTGCGCTTGGTGATTGGGTTCCAGACCAGGATGTCGCCGTTCAGTCCGTGCATGGGTTTTCCGTCCGCTGATACCGTCTCGGTGACCCAGTCGTCGTAATCTGCGGCCCTCATCTCGTGCGGATAACCGTCTTTGAGCGTCCAGCCGATGCCTATGATGAACACCGCTGGATACTCCTGCAAGATAGCTGTTTCCCTCTGTTTCCTGGGCAAATCTGGATACATGGACAGAATATCCTCTGCATGCAAGAAAGTGAGCTTCTCGGGCAGGCTGGGGTACTTGTCGGTCTTCAACTGCGGGAAGAGCTCCTGAACGTGGTTCTCGGCCCCTTTCAGCACCTTCCAGATCTTCTCGACCACGTCCATCAGGAGATCCAGGTTGCGTTGTTCGTCCGTGATGACCATTTCCCAGTCCCACTGATCAACGTATGCGCTGTGGTCGTGGTCCAGGAAGTAATCCTTGCGCACGGCCCGCATGTCAGTGAACAGTCCTTCTCCGGGCTTCATGTCGAACTGCTTCAGGGCCATACGCTTCCATTTGGTCGCTGCTTGGACGATCTCCGCGTCTATCGGGTTCTTGCCATTATCGTTGGAGATATGGAACCCAATAGGGGTTCGCGAACCATCACGGTCCAGATAATCATTGACGCCGCTTCTGACGTCCACTATCAGTGGCACTTCCACTCGGATGAGATTGAGCTCTTTCGACAGGCCTTCTTCTATGTACGTCTTTGCTGCGGAAATCGCGATCTGCGTTTCTTTAGGCGTAAGCAGGGAAGTGTAGTCCTTCGGTAGTATCTTCTCTAGGTCTTCGTAGTTGCCGATCCCGGGGCCGGCCAGGTCTGCTTTCTTGTCTTCCATGATCCTCACCATTCTACCTTGTGCGACTTCGGTCTTGAATTGGAGTTTTAGTGAAGGTTCCTTGGATAGAAAAAGGTTTTGCCGATGGGCGATTCCAGTGGGCCCAATACTCCCAGAAACATTATTACGACTTGATGGCATGTTCACAGTATTCTTGTGAGGTGGAATACTAATGTATGGAGAAGAGAGTACAACTAGTGAGCCAGGTAGTGCGCCCCCAGAGGCACAGCCGGCACCGGCGTATGCACCAGCACCCGAACCAAGTGCACCTCCGGCGGCACCGAGCCACGGAAGGGCAAATGCGGCGCTGGTCGCGGCCGTGATAGCGCTGGTCATAGCACTCATCGGGGTGGTAATGTTCCCTGGACCGGATGGATCAGAGGGTCCGGAAGGCGCTCAAGGAACAGCCGGACAGGACGGAGACGATGGTCAAGATGGAGATACTGGACCGCAAGGACCAGTTGGATCTCAAGGCCCCGCCGGCACGAATGGAGTCGATGGAATTGACGGAATTGCTTGTTGGGATCTGAACGGAAACGGTACCGGGGATCTCCCAGCCGAGGACATAAATGGCGATCTCGTCGTAGATGTGAACGACTGCACTGGACAGGACGGAGCAGATGGTCTGAATGGTGCAGATGGTCTTGACGGCATTGACGGCGTCAATGGTATCAACTGTTGGGACCTCAACCAGAACGGCATCCCCGATCTGGCAACTGAGGACATCAACGGGGATCTGATGGTCGACGTACTCGACTGCACTGGACCCATGGGACCGCCTGGACCCGGTGGTGTAATGGCATGGGCTGCATCCGATGTTATGGTTCCCTATGGTGCTTGCACCCAGATCGATGGCTTGACGGTGACGATCACTGTTCCCGCCAATGGGTTCGTAGCCATCCACACGTCACTCGTGTTGATAATCGACCACACTTCGCCCACCAGGGACATCGTGCTCTTCAAGATATCTTCGGTGCCATTTGATTGTATCGAGGATATGTGGTCAGGAGTTGAGGTCGTTGCTGATCAGCAACCTACGAGCTGGTACTGGCCGACAACAGCCACTGATAGGGTCGAACTTGTGACAGCTGGCACCTACACATTCTTTGTGTCCATCTGGACGACGGCCGGTATGAGCGCTGGTGATGCCTTCTGGAGTGGAAACACCGTTGCGGTGTTCTATCCTTCCTGATCGTTGTGTTCGCCATATCGGAGATTCGTTTGAGTGGAATCGAAAAACGATACAACTGAGCGTGAGCTCTGCATCTCCAGCAAGGTGACTTACTCATTCTCCCTGCTCTTGGAACGCACAAAAAAGTTCAGGTCCTTGAAATACAGCCCTGTTCGTATGCACCATCTGACGTGTCTGGACAAATCGGTGTTCAGTTACGGGAGAAAAGGGGTGCCAGGTCACCGCCGTAAGCCCCCTTCTGTTTTAGCGGCATTTGACTAAGCGTCCTACCATGTTTGGACTTGCTCCGATGGGGAGTCGCCGTCTCACCAAATCCCGCAACAACGTCCTCGGCAACCGATTCATCCTCGTTGCGGACTGTGTCGTTTCTGCGCCCTTGCCGACCCTCTCGAGCCACCGACTTGCGTCGATCCACACTTGAAGTGGAGGGGGGACTTTCCTCAGCGCATTGCACCGTCAGCCGCCCACGGTCTCCTGGCAACTAGAAGATAGATTTAGCTATGGTAAATAGTTTTGCCTCTGTCTTTGAATAGCGATTCATCATTTAGTAACTTCTTTTCGTTACAATTCATTACTGGCAGGTGCACCTTTCATCGGTGACAAAGGAACCTTCATTATAGTCGGCTAACAAGGTATATTGTTTCCCAAAGACGGAACATAGAACGCCGAGGTGGGGCGTCAAAGAAATACCAATATGAAAGGAGGAATAAGAAATGAAGATTGCGAGAATTGGCGCTGTATTCGCCGTAATGGTGGCCTTCACGTTGGCCTTTGCTTTCACAGCTCCAGCTATGACCGTGGACAAAGTCCCCAAGGGCTTCATGC
Source organism: Methanomassiliicoccales archaeon (assembly GCA_030593885.1). Lineage (GTDB taxonomy): Archaea > Thermoplasmatota > Thermoplasmata > RBG-16-68-12 > SOIM01 > JAGLME01. Next base: position 14,680 of record JAUVGH010000022.1, on the reverse strand, counting down.
AGGAGCCGGTCATCGATTACGAGGGAGTAGAATACAACCTTGCTGGACCCCCCTTCCTCAAAGACATACCTGGTCACTACTGGAACGTCAACGGAGATCACATCGCTGGACTGCACTTCAACGAGGGACCCATGCCCAGTTTCTGGGCCTCTGACATTGAAGATGGTGCACTGTTGTACAAGGTCGATGGGATCATCGGGTACAACGACGGTAGCATGGTACCCCTGCAGCCTGGTTACATCCATTGGCACGAGTTTGTTCCGGTAGATGGCGACAGCGACTACGACCCCGATATCGGTGTATTCTTGAAGCACACCGCGGTTGACTTCTTCTTCTTTGAAGGCGGACCGCACCCTGAGAACGCTCACTGGGTTGAGCCTGGTATTGACTACAATTTCATACCCAACGTAGTCTACGAGTAGGACCTGAATGCCTCCGATAAGGCCCCAAGAAGGACTCTCTGGATCGTTAACCCTCTGAGTTCTTCATTCTTCCGTTTTTGTTGTGGTGGGATTCTTCCTGATGAATTAGTTGCTTATCGTCCATTCACACGCGGACTTGACCTGAATCCAATATCCTTCCCCTGCGGTCAAGGTGTCGTTGGGGTTCATGGATTTGAGGTGATACGGTGGTTGCCCTAGATCAAAGCCCTCAACGTTCTCATATGGGATTCCTATTAGAGCAGCTGCAACATCTCGGTCCACAAAGGATGGGTATCCCACGAGATTCCAGCCGGGAGCCAAATCCATCGAGGATGAAGCGGGAACTACTCCTGCAATGGTCAGATTGCTGTCACTATTAACCTCGACCCACAAACCAAGAGATGGATTCAGAGACCAAGTGATCTGATAGGGCTTCTTGACGTCGTATCCCTTCCAGTTCGTGGTGGACGTATTGTAGATCATGACCCTTTCGACGTTCATTGTCTGGAATACGGACTCCAATCGCAAGTCAGTCAGAATCAGCGGGATTGAGACAAGGTTCATTCCAGCTTTCAACCCCTTTGTGAATTTGGCCACTTGGCCGTAACTCTTCCCCGGATAACCAGAGCTATCGTTTGCTTGGACGTAATAGAAGTAGTTGCTGGAATCTCCATGCCCTGCTCCACTGTGGATGAAGAGACCGGTTCCCGCAGGGACTTCGGCCAGGAAGTCATATCCAGATTTGTCTGATTTGTAGCTCTGACTGTAGTAGATAGCGTAGTTCTGGAATCCTGGATTGCCATCATCCCATGAAAGATTCCATGATATGTTGACGTCTGAAGACAATACGCCTTCCAGTTGTGCAGAGAGAGCATAGGGCGGAAAAGGACCCTTAGGCATTTGTGGAGGCGGCGAAGGGCAGCCACTCTTCGGGACCGTGCTCATGAAGGGGTAGTTGTCATAATTGCCGTTGCCGAAGTCATAGATTCCCTTGTACGGCTCATCTCCTATCCCATCTGATCCTGGGAAATCCTGGTTTGGCCCTCTGTAGCTGTCATTTCCAACATAATCAGCCCAGTAGTTGCCTCCATTTGGATATCCATCGTCCCAGATATTCTGCCCTTCCTCGTATGCAAAACCTTCTCCAAGGAAGTTGTTGTGATGGAAATGATTCCCATAGGCTCTTTGAGCTACGACATAATACTCATTGTCCAAGAAATCGTTACATACTATCGTGTTTCCTCTGACCTCAGACATATCACCCATTCGGATGCCTCTCTTCAGATTCCTGAACGAGGATGTCCTGATGACATTATCAGGTCCTCCATCTAGGAATACTCCTCCGAAGCTGTTTCGTATTGTTACGTCCTCAATTGTGTTGTTGTGGGAACCTATGCCGATGGCATACCCATCGTGAAGCCCCATCTCGATGGCAACATCCTCCACTACACCATACTCGAGTACGTTGTTCGGTGTCCCCAGTACTATTCCCCATCCGAATGTATGGTATATCTCGAAGCCCCATCCATCGATATGGCCGGGTGAGTAGACCATAATGCCTCCCCATCGCCGATCTTCTGGATCAGATGCAGGCCAGCTTGTGTTCCACGTCATATAGGCGCTGAGGTGGAGTGTCCCATAGACTGTAATGTACACCCAAGGGTCCATGATGCCTGATCCCCACATTCTCAATGTGACGCCTGCTTGAACTGTAACTGGGCAAGTGACGTAGAATTCAATGAATGTCTCCGCGTCCTGTGTTATTGTCCCACAGAGAACGGTTAGTGTGATGCCTTGTTCTTCGTCATCTTTGTCACTAGGCTGGACAGTGCCAGAAACACTCAATGAAATGAGCAGAACAACGACTGCACTGATCGCAAACCTTCCTGCAACCCTCATGTTGATACTGCCTTAGAACCTGAGTCTATAAGGGGATTGCCTTCAGAATCCTTCATCGTCTCTTCATATTCTTGCAGTGGCTAGTACAATTTTCTGTATTCCCAGAAGCACCAACATATGAGTCCAATACTCTGTCTGGCTAGACTCCAATAATCTCTGCGATCTTCTTGTGATTCTCGGGATGAATCCCAAAATACTCCCTGGAAGGCTTCAGAATCTCCGTCAGTTCTCTCGCAGTTGCAGATTTCAGATCTGCTGGATGCAGTTCACCTTGAGAATAGGCTTCCGTCAATTCACGGAAGCTACCATAGACCACATCTCCTCCGAACTTCTCTGGTCTTTCTACCTTGAACTCATCCTTCTTCCTGAAAACTACTATCCTGACAGTTTCCAGAACTGGATTGTTGGGAACCTCTTTCTCTGGACAGAACGCCTTGTTGATCTTCTTCTCTATGTCCTCTGGCTTGTCGTGCAGGAAAACACACGTCTCCGGCATGGACTTGCTCATCTTAACGTCGGCCGCGTCCATCCTTCCTCCGCCCTGTAGGCTCGGTAACAATGGAGTATGAATCGCAACTATCTTTTTCCATTTGAGTTTGGGCGAAATATCCCTGTACAGCATGTGTGCGTGGCGCTGGTCCATTCCACCGTAGGCAACGTCCAGGTCCATGTGCGCGATATCAGTGACCTGCATCGCCGGATAGATCATCTTTGAAGCATCCAGGTCTGCTTCTTCCTCGGTCCTGCCCATTATTGACATGGCTCTCTTTATCCGTGCCACCGTTGACGCCTTGGAAGCCTTCAACACCTTCTCCCAGTATGACTTGTCATCCACCAGATCACTGGCGAAGACGAACTCCACCTTAGATTCGTCCACTCCCAAGGACACCAATGCGTCCTTGACATAGTTACCGCAGACGTAGATGTTCTCCAGATCCCCTCCAAGCTTGTCGTTTATGAATGCATGCCAGTCTGCCAGAAGCACTCTAACATCGAAACCAATCTTGGTAAAATCCTTAAGCTTCTCCGAGATCGGAACACCCTGACCAATATGCATCAAGCCAGAGGGTTCCAGACCGATATATGCACGGGGGCTGTCGTTGGTCTCTAAGAGCGCCTTCAGCTCATCGTTGGTCACTATCTCTTCAGTGCCTTCTTCCAGTATTGAGATCTTATCTTCCAGATCCATCTGAACCCTCGATAACCTTACCGCTCATCCCATGCCTTCTTCTTGACCTCTGGCGTCTTTTCGTCCCCTTCCCTTATGTCGGCGTAGGCAAAGCGAAGTATCTCCATTCCGCTGAGCTCACCCACGATCTTCTTCTCTTTGTCCACCACTGGAATGTCGTTCAGCTTGCACTCTTCCATCATCTTCAGAGCGTCGAGGAGGGGCGTCTTTGGCTTGACCGTGACTGGATCGCGCATGAGACCGTCAACGTCCTCTCGGAACAGGTCGCCCAGATACTTGACGAAACCCACTACGCCGGCACGTCTGGCCCCTAGTCTTGCGTTGGTCACCCGGAGTATGTCTCGGAATGAGATCATCCCTATCAGCTTTCCCTCTTCATCGACCACATACACGTTCCGACCGCGTGGACGCGTGATCAGGGCGGCGACCATCTTCCACACTGGGTCACCATGTTTGACGACGGAAGGCTCAATGTCATATTTGCTGTAGATATCCTCCACACGGAGATCTTCAACATTGTGATGCAGCACCATCTCAGGACTTTCTTCACCCATTTTCACACCTTGACGGAGTAGTGAATCTAACGATATTATTGTTTCCCTATTGAGTCGTCCTCTGGGGCTCAATTACAGTACCATCATTCGCTACGCCATAACCTTTGTCTTTCAGCTTATCTTTTATCCCCCTTGCTATGTCCGCACTTACCACTTTGAATCCAAGCCCGGCCTTCTCACCACCATGTTGCACCATGGATTCTCCAACATCGCTCCAACTTACCTGACCTATGCAGTCGATGTCCTTCCATTTCACGAAGGTCTTCTCCTCTTTTCGATTCTCGAACAACACACCGTCTTCACCGATGCCTACCCGCTTTGGCATGCTCCGATTGTATGATCTGACGGTCAAAACGGAGCATACGGTCACACTGGCTGTAACACAGAGCAGGATGACCAAGAGCATTGGTCCTAAACCAAGACCCCAAGAGCCCGCCATCGTCCAGAATACTACAACAAAGATCACTGGGATCATGACACCAATTATCCCCCCACCAACCGCGGCATACCTGAGGAACTTCCCCCTATTGCTCATGTAGTTGTCTATCCAGTCATACCTGCCGAATAGAATCAACAGTTCCTCTTGGGAGATTGTGTGATTAGATCCCACGTGAGCGTCTCACCGCACTTGTCACAATTCAATCCATCCAGTTCTCTTTATTCTTTCGGTGTTGGCTCTTCATCGGTTGTCTGGCGCAAACCAAAGGCTTAACTATCGCATTAGCCTATTTTGGACGGATGAAGAGGAGGCGTCGCAGGCGGGGACCGAGGATAGCCACCAAGGCTCTGGAAGAGGCCCTGGTCAAGAGGGCGAAGAAGCTGAGGGACGACCCTGACTTTCTGTTTCCAGAGTGCCAAGGGCACGAGGACCACTTCTTCAAGAACAAGATCAAGTTCGAAAGGGTCTCCAGATTCAAGGATAACGAGAAGAAACTGGCGGCTCTGACCAAATGGGGGGACCAGCTGTCAAGAGTCTTCGCCACATCACTTCAGATGGCTCTTCGGGAGGAGGTTCCCCGTCTGATGTCCATCGACCTGGGTGGAAAGGACGTTTCAATCGTTTACAACAAGAAGGCCAGGAAGGAGATACTGGTCGGTGTGCAGTACTTCGACGACCCTGATCTCCGGCTTCTGGCATTCGGGCGCATCGCCAAGCTGAAGCGGCTGCATCTCTACTCGATGAGGGACGGGTTCGTGTGTACTGGCAAGGAGGACAAGCCTCCGTCCAAGTACGTTGCTGAAGTGCTGGCCGCCGCCAAGTGTTCCTTGACCAAGAAAGGAGAATGCCACATCTGCGTCCACTGCGAGAAGGAAGGTGTTCCGTACCTCAAGATCACTTGGATAACGCCAAAGGTGGAGGTCATGCTGTGCCAGTCTTGCGCCAAGAATGAGAACACCTACATCAACCTGACCAAGAGATTCCTCTCGTTCGATCCTAAGACCAGCTTCCGAGTCGAGGTATACCCCAACTTCAAATGTGAATGCGAGGACGGGTCTGCGTTGAATGAGATGACCATCCCGCCCAGAGAGGCCCTGGCCAGATACTTGGAGGGAGGGATGGACGACATCGAGTTCATCGATGAACACATGGAACATGTGAGCGAGAACGTGCCAGCCAGTGCTGGGATGATACTCGCATTGGGCAACAAGTGCTACGGTGACGACACTGAAGCATTCTTGAACGCCCTGAACCCATCCAAGATCGAGAGACAGGCCCTGGAGTACCTGCTGGAGGATCTGGACGAGAGCATCGTGGTGGAGAGCGCCACTCCAAACAAGATACTGATGATGTACTGGGACATATACGGCGTGGACATCCTGGAATCGATAGTCGGCGACCCGGACATCGCAGAGAATGTGTTCGAGAAAGGACAGTGGAAGAAAGACACTCCGGCCAAAGTACTGAAGACTGCCATGTCAAAAGCGAAGAAGGACCAGATTGAGTCGGCGCTCCCCAAGTACAGGGACCTGCCGCCGGTGGCAGCGTTCGCGGACAGGATAGTGAGGGCGTACAAGGCCAAGGGGAAGAAGTCGGCGTTGATGGAGATAAACAAGGCTCAAAGCAGTCCGGACACCAAGATCAAGTCGGTCAGGTACGCGTTCTTGCTGGCATTCAGCGCCGCAACCGGGAAGGAATGGCAGTTCAGCAAGGAGGAGACCGATTTCGGTGTGTTCCTCAAGGATTACTCCGAGAAGCTGATGGAAGCGGAAGGGGATGACTATCACGATTCTTTGCAGGAGCTTCTGAAGGCCAGTGGGTCGACGCAGAAGATCTGAACCTGTCTGTTCGGCAACCGTCGATTTCTGCTATCTGGCGAAACTGTTAACTATCCAGTCCAACATCAGAGATTCAGGAGGGAATCGGGCTGGACAGGACCATAGAGGATTCCGCACTTGTCTTCGGGGTATGTGCTGTCATATTCGGCTCAATAATGGTGGTCTTGAGTCTTGAGGGTCTAGATACGTGTGATGACGCTCCAGTGTTCTATGTGAGTAGGGACGTTTGCGAGTCGGCCACCAAACTTTGCTTTATAGGCTCAGGAATCATCTTGATCGGCATCATTCTCCTCATCATTGCCCTTCTTTACTATTATAGAAGGAAGAATCCTGTGGAGGACATATCAGAATACGAATATTCGGAAGAGTGGTAACTCTTCAATCCCCGGCTTAGGTTGGGACATATGGTGGTTGAGGGTCGATTGATTTTCCCCGGCAGTGACCCAAACAGATAAGGAAATCAATGGATTTGTCGTTCAACTCAGCAGTACATCCAGAACCACGTGCGAGACTCCTGGCGCGTATGACTTGATTATCCTCTGGTTCAGACCTTCCACTTCTCTTCCCTCCTGCTCAGCTATCTTCTGAACTGTTGCGGCTGGCCGGTCTGGAAGCAGCTCATTCGGGCAATTCTCGTGGTAGTGAATCGTCCCCCTTTCTCCTATTAATCTCATCGCTTTTGGTAAGTAATCCTGTCCGCTCAGGTAACCCATCAAAACCCTGGTCGCCACTCCCTCTGGGGCCACCTCCAGACAATCTCCAAGAATCGGCTCGACGATGCCCTCGACGCCATTAAGCTTCGTGTTCTCCTCCAGAAAGCCGAAAGCGACGGGATTGATCTCCACCGCGTAGACCTTCTCCGGCTGGGAATGCACCGCCATGGGCAGCGAGAAGTACCCAATTCCAGCGAACATGTCCACCACGACGTCCCCTTCATCGCACACCTTCGCCATCCTGATCCTCTCGTCGATGTTCCCGGACGAGAACATGATCTCCTTGGCATCCAGCTTGTACAGGACCCCGTTCTCCCTGTGCGTGGCGACCGTTCTTTCTCCCAGCAACAACCTGACATCAGGCTTTCTTATGTCTTCGGAGACCCCCCCAACATCCTCCAGCACCGTAACGGCACCCAGAACCTCCGCATACACCTTCGCAACTTCAGTATCGTATTCTCTCAGACCCTCGTTCAACTTCAGTATCAGAACATCCCCCAGCATCTCCCACTTCTTGGGGAGCAGACCGATTAGCTGATTCGGAATCTGTAGGCTATCGACGATCTCCTTATGGGGGTCGTAGACCTCCGCTCTCTCCACTGGCTCTTCCTGTTCCACTGATACCGCACCCCACTTGGCAAGATCAACCCCCTCCATCCCCAGCACGGGTATCTCGACGAACCCATCGCCCACCAGGAACTTCCTCCGGGAATCCAGGAGGTCCAATCTGGACAGTTCGAGCCTCAGGTCCTCGGCCTTCCCCCTCTCAACGCGAAGAGCAAGCATCAGGCTGTTATCGTTGCGCCCAATAAAAACCTTCAGCACCAAACATATATGAACGAAGAGGTTTTTTCGTCTACTCAATGAGAAGAGTTCTCCTTCTTCTGGTCATCCTCACCTTCCTGGCGCCCAATGTCAAGGGGGCGTCATCGTTGGCCGACCCGAGCGACGTCAACCTGATAATCTCGATCATCAAGACACCGCAGCTTGCGCCCGGTGACAAGGGAACCGTCGACCTGACGCTGTTCAATCCGTATGTGAACGACATGACCGATGTCAGCCTCACCGCCAGCATCTACCTTTACGTGTCCTGGGACGAGGAGGTCCCGATGGATTCTGGCTGGGATTGGGACGAACCTTACTTCGAGGAGGATGGGAAGGGGATCAGGGACCACACGTGGTCTTTTCCGGCCCTTGCACCAGGTGTGCTCGGCCAGCAGAACATATCAGCAACCCTAGTTACCAGTCTTGACGCTCCTCACGGTGGGATCCTGAACCAAGGTTCTTACTTCGTGCGCTTTGAGCTTGAGTTCGACTACGTGCATCCATCCAACGGCACTTCCGAGCACGCTCTCATGAGGTCCAGGGGTTTCTTCACCTCGGAGGAATGGGAGTTCGCGACGCAGGACCCGACGATACCCAGCGACCCCAATTACCTGGGAGGGCTCAATCTTACCCACCTCGGCGTTTCAGGGATACTGCCGGACACCTCTTTTGGAGTATTGGAGCCGTTCCCGGCCCTGGTCCTCTACGCCCTGGTGATCGCCGCCGTGGTGGCTATCGTCTTTGCATTGCTCTTCTACCTGGAGGAGAACCCGGATAAGTGGCCCGGACTGGCGAACCCGTGGATAAGGTTCCGGAGCTCGATGAAGCAGTCCAAGCGGATATCCCAGAAGAAGAAAGATGACGCTAGCTCCCGCAAAAAGGTTTAATACGCAATCACACCTTTGACGCTCGAATGGACGAGGAAGAAGAGGCACGTGCTTTTCCAAAGAAGATCGCCTTGGCGTTCTACGCATTTCTGATAGTGTTGGGCATCTTCATGTACCTGGGTTGGGGCATGTACTTCGGATCCTGGGACCTGCTGGCGCCTCAGAACATTGGTGTGTATTCTATCGTTGTGATATTGATAGGGTTCGGCATAACAGGGGTCCTTCTCTACTCAAGACGCTAGTACGTCTTGGCAACGCAGATGGGTGTTTTGGTATCGTTTCCGCAGATGATGCATTTACCAGAGTACTCCTCGTGGCCGACCGGCTCCCCAAGGACCGACATGCCCGTCTGGTCCTCAATCTCATGCCCGCAGGACCCCTCTCCGCACCATCCCATCATTAGTATGCCGGGTTTGGTCTCATCAAGACTGGTCACCAGATGGGTGTTCTCTCTCATTTCCTTCTCGCCAAGGTCCATCATCTCGGTCTGGATCTGATTCACCAGGTCCTTGATCTTGGACATCATGTGGTTCCTCTGGATCATGTCCTTGGTCCCGGTGTCCCTCCGCACCACGGTTACCGCCTTTGCCTGGATGTCCTGGTTCCCGATCTCGATTCTCAACGGAACTCCCTTCGCTTCCCAGTCGTAGAACTTGTTGCCCGGTCGAAGGTCCCTGTCGTCCAGATGCGCCCTCAAGCCCGCTTCCTTCAGTTCGTGGTAGACCTCCTGGCACTCGTTCTTCACCGCGGTCTTCGATCCTTTCGCAAGTATGGGGACTATCACAACCTGTATCGGTGCGATCTGCGGCGGGAACATCACTCCCTTGTCGTCCCCGTGGACCGCTATTACCGCGCCCAGAAGACGCTCCGCCATGCCGAAGGTGGTCTGGTGCACCGGCTTGTGCTGCCCGTTCTCGTCCTCGTAGGTGATGTTGTACGCCTCCGAGAAGTTGGTCTTGTATTGATGTATGGAACCCAGCTGCAGGGTCCTGCCAGTGGGCATCAGTGAATCTATCCCTATGGTGTACGCCGCACCCGCGAACTTGTCCCACTCCGGCCTCTTGCACAATATGTACGGCAGGCAGTACTCCTTGCTCAATCGTTCAATGATCTCCACGTTCTGCTGTATCTGCCTCTCCGCGTCCTCGAACGAATCGTGGCAGGTGTGCGATTCGAAGAAATGTATCTCCCTGACGCGCATGAACGCTCTTGTCTGCTTGGTCTCGTACCTGAAGACGTTCACTATCTGGTACACCTTGAGCGGCAGGTCGGCGTGGGAACGCACCCACAGGGCGAATACGGGGTACATCGCTGTCTCGCTTGTCGGTCTCAATAGAAGTCTAACATCAAGCTCCGTCGTACCTGCGTGCGTAACCCAGTAGACCCATTCCTCGAACCCCTTGATGTGGTCCGCTTCCTTCTTGAACTCTGTCTCTGGGATCAGTAGGGGGAAATAGACCTCATCGTGGTCGGTGGCGTCGAACTCCCTTCGGATGAAACCGTCTATCAGTTTCATGGTCTTCCATCCGTACGGGGTCCAGATGTTCATGCCCTTGATCGGGTACCTCTTGTCGCTGAGATTGGCCTTTTCTATGACTTCCGGGTACCATTCTGTGAAATCCTCTCTCTTCCTCATATTATCTCACCAAGGTGTATGCCCCCATTCTTATGAGGGTTTTGGTCGGCTAAAAATGAAAAAAGGTTAGAGGGTGGCACCGCAGAGGAAGCACTCCGAAGCGTCACCGGGGACCACTGTTCCGCATGAGGGACATTCCTTGGTCTCGCCGGCTGGTGCTTCTTCGGCTGGCGCAGCCTCTTCCGCCGCTGGGGCGGCTGCTGCTGCAGGTGCCGCTTCTGGAGCCGCTGGTGCAGGCTCTGGTTCGGCTGGAGCCGCTTCCTCTTCGACTGCAGGCTCCTCCTCGACGACCTCCTCCTCGTACTCCTCCTCTTCGACCAGCTCTTCCTCGGGCTCCTCTTCCTCGTACTCTTCTTCCTCTTCCTCAGCTGGAGCTTCCTCTTCTTCCTCTTCGGGTTTCTTTCTCTTTGCGAGGGCGATTATGAGGATTATCGCCACGATTGCGATTATGAGGATTATCCACCAGTACTCCTCGAGGAATCCTTTATCGTCAGGAGGAGGCTCACTAATTGTCAGCGTGGCTGGTGTGGCAGCCCCAGAGTTCCCTTCTCCATCGGTGATTGTACATGTGACCTGGTACGAACCAGTTTCTTCATAGGAGTGTGTCGGTGTCGCTTCGGTTCCGGTCGAACCGTCGCCGAAGTCCCATGCATATGTCACTATGGTGTGGCTTGCACCAGTAATGCTGAATGACAATGTCTCACCTGTCTCTAGTGTGCCAGAGTGAGCCACCGTTCCAGTTGGTGTACAGTCTATAGAGAATGCGTCAGAGGTGGAATCGTTGGTAAGCCCACCTTCGTCTGTGACCACAACATAGATCTGGACAGTTGCATCTGTGCTCGCACCTGCTAGGCAGGCGACAGGGTCCCATGTGTAGGTCAGCAGTCCTACGAGAGATGTGGTCGTTATAGCAGTTGTTACTGTATTGTATATGTAGGACACGTCAACAGTAAGGTCTGCTTCCGCGGTCTCAAGGCCATCAGACATCGTCCAATCTATCGCTCCTGATCCACCGCCAAGCCATACCGTGGCTGTAGTCGGGTTCGAGAGCGCTATTGTGGGCGCAGTGTTCGTAGTAATCGTTGTGAAGCAGGATATATGATCCACTGCCATGTTGTTCCCTGGATCAGACTGGTCCTTTGCTGCCGTTGTGATGGTGAAACAGTACTCCGTGGCCCCTGCCAAATCGCTGTCCGGTGTGAAGGTCATAATTTCCTCTGTCACATCCCAGCCGAATGTGCCTGTTACCAGAGTCGATGTTGGGGTATCCTGCATTGAGAACGCCCCTTCAGCAGAGGGCATGTCCATCGCCTCGTTGAAGGTCACCGTGACCGTAGTGGCAATTGAGACATCGAGCTGAACGTTCAGCGGGTCATTCGAAAGAACTGTCGGAGCTTCCGAATCGATTTCAAACAATCCGCTTATGCCAGTGCCTTCGGCATTGTCGTCAGTGTCTCGTACTAGCGCGCTAATCGTGCAGTCCTGATCAGTTATGACATCCACCGTCCAACTGAACGGCGACGTCAGATCAGCACCATCTACTACTGGGCCACTAAACAGATTGCAGGAATAGTTGATCCAGAACCACACGGGTCCTGCTCCAGCGTGTGTCATTGTGAACACAATATCGTGGGGAGATCCTCCAGTCCAGACCTCTCCACCCATCGGAACACTCACAGTGATTGCGGGAGGTGTTATATTGTATGTGGTGAAGCTGAAGCTGTAGACTCCTGCCCTGCAATTACCGGTAATTGAATCATCGCATGCGGCTGTGATGTTAATCCAATACTTGATGCCTCCTACGAAATCTACTGCGTGGGTAATGTTCAGAATGTCATTCGTTGGCTGCCAAACGTCTGTTGTTCCCACACCTGGCTCAATGGTGTAGACAACAGAGCCAGTGTTCATCGCCTCATGGAATGTTATGCGGACCGCCTGGTTGATAGGTACATCAATGGCACCGTCAACTGGATTTGTGGATAGGATTATTGGTGCTTCACAATCTATTGTGAACTGACTTGACCAGACATCCAGTGCAGCTTTCCCATTGGGATTCTCTGCTTCGACATTCAGTTTAGCGACACTTGTGAATGGCACGTCGCATGGCACACTCCAGTTAAAGACCATAGGCGTTACCGCACCCCCAGTTCCCTTGAACGGATGTGAGGGAACACCTGCTAGGATGGCCTCGGCCCATGCAACACCATCGTTCACAGAGTAATTCACCCAGAAATCGATTTGATTGTTCAGTGCATTATCATCGTATGCAGTTAACTGAATAGTATGGTTCATCCCACCTGTCCAGTCCTCTCCGCCGGCGGGTATGTCCCAATTCACGACCGGTGCACCAATGATGGGTCTCGGCCAAGCTGTATCGGTAACAAAGTCGACCGCGTTGTCATTAGTGTCGTCGGCATAGATTGGGAATGTACCAGTTCTGCGAATCGATTCGTTAGTTGCTGGAGCTGTTGCATCCGTGGCAATCGTGTTGTCCGGCTCGGTGAAGTGGCATCCGCCAACCGTGGCGTTCCACTCTACCCTGTCTACCACGATGTCCCTTCCGCCGAATGCAGGTCCAGTGTTGGTCCAGACGAGCTTGAGCTCATCTCCGCATCCGTTCAGGTCTATCGCAGTGAGATTCGCATAGAAGTATGCATTTGTGTTCGATACACCCGTCAATGTCTGGACAGGTCCGTTAAGGGCCCCGTCGTTCTTCTGCAGGTAATAGCCATCCATGAGGAATGCTGGGTCCTCGGTGTATATGAAAACGTAGTCCGGATAACCATCAGTCGGCTCTGGAATGATCATGCTAATCTTGGGGAAGTGTGTCGGCTGGACCATGGCCAGGTTTATGTCCAATAGGGTGACCACGGTCGTGTTCCAAAGTTCGGACTCGATGAACACACCGGAATTCAACACGGTATCTCCGTCAGGATCGGTCTTTATGTTGGTCATGTCGCCCCACGCGTACATAATGGGCTCATCCAAGTCTCCACCCTCTTTCACCCAAGGTGAGTTCGGATCGCCTGGAGCGGTGACCCAGTTGCCTGCCGTGTCCACGTCAAACCAGACCTCGGCCGCTGCCATGAAGGTGTCGTTCCTGCCGTATTCCACACCGTCGATCCATGACGTGATCAACTCGCCGACTGGCATCTGAACGCTGGTCTCGTCATACGGGTGACCCCACAAATTGTGTGGTACGGGTATCGCCGCTTTCACTATTCCAATCATAGGGATGGCGCCGGTTAGGAGCATGACAGCCACTAATGCGCTAGCCCAAGCAAATATCTTTTTCATCCACGTCCTCCTCCTTCAGGTCGAACGACTTTCGGGGTGAGTAAGAAGTATCCATATATATACCTTTTTCATTTATTAGGAGCCACTCAGTATAAGATTATAGTAGTTCAATAATCGAATAGCCTTATATACGAACATGTCTCTTTTTCGCCGAGGTTCATGACACGGATCGTCGAGTGCGTCCCCAATTTCAGTGAAGGTCGGAGGAAGGATGTCGTTGATACGATAGCCGACATGGCCAGAGCCGTCGATGGTGTTCGAGTTCTCGATGTGGAGATGGACGCCACCCACAACAGGGCGGTGATCACATTCGTCGGAGAGCCCGAGAAGGTGAAGGTCGCCGCTTTCGCTTGCGCCGCCAAGGCCGTGGAGTTGATCGACCTGAACCAACATGAGGGGGAACATCCGAGGGTGGGTGCGGTGGACGTCATCCCGTTCGTACCGATCAGCGAGGTCACCATGAGCGACTGCGTAGAACTTGCCAGGTCGTTGGGGGAGGAGATATCGACGCAACTGAACGTTCCCGTCTATCTGTACGAAGCGGCTGCTACAAGACCCGAAAGACAGAACCTGGCCAAGGTCAGGAAGGGGCAGTTCGAGGGTCTGAGGGAAGAGATAAGGACAAACCCGGAGAGGGCTCCGGATTTCGGCCCATCCGAGCTGCATCCCACAGCGGGTGCGGTCGTCATCGGTGCACGGGAACCGCTGATCGCTTACAACATCAACCTTGGAACAGGAGATCTCAGTATTGCGAAGAGTATTGCCAAGGCGGTGAGGGAGATGGACGGCGGTCTGAAGCACGTCAAGGCCCTTGGGTTCGAGACGGATCGGGAGAATGTCGTCCAGGTCTCCATGAACCTGGTGAACTTCAGGGAGACACCGGTTCACGTTGTATTTGACGCTGTCAGGTCGCATGCAGATGGATATGGGGTTCCGATCGTGGGCTCGGAGGTCGTGGGTCTGATCCCGGAGGATGCGCTT
>JAUVGH010000056.1 GCA_030593885.1 Methanomassiliicoccales archaeon | reverse complement strand
CCTCCTTCGATCGATGCCGGGATGCCGGCCTTCTGCAGGTCACCGACGATCGGGCCCGGTTTGAATGGGGTGTCACCGGCCCTCACCATGATATCGCTGGGAGCGATCTCGCCGCCCTTCGCAGGAGCGCTGGTCTTCGTTGATTCAAGTTCCTTGAAGAGTCTGAACGGATTGATGTCGGACAACACCATTGCCGTCTGTCCATCCACCACTTCACTGAGCTTCTCGAGGCCCTTCTTCTTTGAAGAAGCTTCCACGAGAGCCATGTTGATTAACTTGTTCTTTGAAACGACAAGTCCGACCTTCCCTCTCAATCCCGCTCTCATTTGCTGTATCTGGGGGGCGGGAATGCCTTCCACCCTGGCAACACCGATCACAGGGCTGTTCACAAAGGCGTCCACAAGAGCAGCGACCATTTCCACTTTCTTCGGGGATACTTCTCTCATTCAGACACCTCACATAAGCCTTATAGAGGGGCCCATCGTGGTCTTGATGTGCACCGACGCCAGGTTCATCTTTCCCCTGTCCAGCACACCGACCACCCTCTTGATAACTTCGTCCACGTTCTCAGCAAGGTCGTCCACGCTCATGCTCTTGGTTCCAACAGGCGCGTGGAATGTCCTCTTGTCCCTGCTCCTTATCCTCACCGTGTTCCTGAGACCGGTGACGATCGGTCCGGGATCTGCACCAGGTGGAATCGGCCGGGGCATCTTCCCCCTTGGTGCTAGCACGATGCCGAGCCTCTTTCCGATGACCGGCATCAATGGAGCTTCGGCAATGAAGAAAGCGTATGAGTTGGCAGTCTTCCTGGCCTGCCTCTTGTCGTCTGCAAGATCCTCCAGCTCATCTGGTTGAATGACGAGGTCGGCGACCTTCTTGGCCTTCAACGCCAATTCTGCACTACCGAAAACCGCGACCTTCACTTCTCTTCCCCTGCCCTTGGGGAGGACGACCTCAAGCTCCACCCTGTTCTTTGGGACTGAAAGATCAACATCTTTGAGATTAAAAGCAATGTCGACGCTCTCCTCGAAGTTCCTCTTCCTGGAGTCCTCGACGACCTTCTTCAATGTTTCAACGGTCTTGCTATCTGCCAATACCATTCCTCCTGTAGTGCTAGCGGCGCGAGCCTCCTACATGGGGAGTTGCACCAATGCCATAAGCCATTTATAAAGTTTTGGAACGGTGGAACGCTACTCGGGCGGGATTACGCCGTCGTACCTTCCAGCCCTCAGCTCGGCCTGGGCCTCCTTGGGCGGTTTTCCCTCGATGTGAATGCCCGATGAGACGCATGAACCCATTACTTCCATCATCCTGTCCTTCATGGTCTTGCCAAGCATTGAATCCTTCTTCATGTCCGCTATCTTCATTACCTGCTCTATTGTGAGGTTTCCAGCCGTAGAGGTTGATGGGGTCCCTGAGCCCTTCTCGATTCCCAGTTCCTTGAATATCAGACCAGTTGTGGGCGGTGTGCCGACCTCGATCTCGTACTCCTTTGTCTTGGGATCTATCGTGAGCTTTATGGGGACCTTCATTCCCTCGAAATGTTTCGTCTTCTCGTTGATGAATCCGATGATCTCACCTATGTTGATTCCTAGAGGACCCAGAGCGGGGCCCAAGGGGGGTCCGGCGTTCGCCTTGCCAGCCTCGACCAGCATCTCAAGAACTTCCACCATGGTTATCCTTCCTCCTTCTCAAGCACTCTGACGTGATCGCCCCTGACCGTAACTGGAATAGGGACCATTGATTCGAACAGTTCAACGGTAATCTCCTCCTTGCTCTCGTCGATGTGTTGCACCCTTGCCTTCTCTCCCTTGAACGGCCCTGCCACCAGCTCCACGATATCTCCTTCCATGACGCCCGAGACCAAGGGCTGGGGTGTGAGGAAATGGTCTATCTCCTTGAAGGTGGTCTCACCCTTGACGATGCCTCTGGCCCTCCTGATCCCCTTCACTATGCGCTCCAGCGCATCCGGATTAATGGACTCCACCAGGACGTAGCCTCTGAGGGTGGGAGGGGAAAGAACTGAGAAAATGCCCGAAGCCTGACGTTTAGCCCTGCTGGCTATCGACTTGGCGACGGATTTCTCGTGTCCTATCGAGGTCTTGACGGCCAGAATCGATTGTCTTACCGAGGTAACCGTGGTTATCGTCTCTGAAACAGCTGCATCCCCCGTTGACATTACCGTGAGGATGACGTTGGCCCGGGAGCCGTATCGGGGATTCTTGGGAGCAACGACTTTCAAGGCGATGGGTTTGGAGTTGCCTTTCTTCACTTCAATGTTCTTCTCTGTCTCGCCGGTCAGGGTGACATCCCAGATACCTTCTTTCAGGCCCGCGATCCTGATGGACCATTCCATGGCACCCTCATCCTCCTCAGCGAATATGAGGTCGAGTTTTAGATTATAGGTGTCGTCATGATCCCCAGTGTTCTCAAGCTTGAGGTGATAATCTGTATCGGCTCCAGATGGCAGAACCCTTTGAAGCTCGTCGTGTTCTATATGGAGGCCGTAGCCAATGAGGGATGGCTTTTTTTCCTTCTTCTCCTCTTCTTCTTCTTCTTCTATCTCTTCCGGTTCAAACACTCCCAAGAAAAAACCTCCCCTATGGTGAGAAACTGGAGACCAAGTCAGGTATCAGGAAGATCATGATGTAATATATCGCAAAACCCAGCAGCCCTATCATAAGCAGGCCTGCGCCCACAAGCTGGAGAGTCTTGATGTACTCATCCGGCTCGGGCTTCCTAGCCATGTGAAGGACCTGGCCGTACTTCCCCCTTCCGATGCGCTTTACCCTTTCCTCGATCTTGCGTTGGGCTCTCCAGGACCTCTTCACGATATCCATTTCTCGACCTCAGCTAACCATTTCTACTCCAGCAGTCTCCTCTCTCTTGAGTTTTGCAGGACCGAATATCTGTTTCGATTTGACTCCGGTGACAATCAACAGAACACGCATTCGCTGTTCGAGAGCCGGATCGACCACCGCTCCCCAGATGATCCTGGAGTTGGGGTTTATCCTGTCCTGAAGTATCTCGGCGACCTTCTCCGCTTCGCCCACGGACATGTCGGTTCCACCCGTCACGTTCACGAGCGCTCCTGAGGCAGTGGAGATATCAACATCCACGAGCGGAGAATTGATCGCAGCTTCGATTGCTTCCTCTGCCCTCACATCCGAATCGCTGCTCTCTCCCAGTCCTATCATAGCGACGCCGCCACCCTTCATTACCGTCTTGATGTCGTTGAAATCCAGATTGACCAGACCGGGTTTGGTGATTATCTCTGTGACGCCCTTGATCGCACGCATGAGCACTTCATCGGCGACCTTGAAAGCAGCATTCAATGAAAGTCTTGGAACAAGCTCCACCAGCTTGTCGTTGGGAATGATAATGACAGTATCAGCAAAACTCCTCAGTTTGTCCAGGCCGTATTCGGCGTTCTCGGTTCGGATCGCACCCTCGGCGTGGAATGGGGTAGTACATATCGCAATCGTCAAAGCCCCCATGTCCTTCGCAATGCTGGCTATGTACGGGGCTCCTCCCGTACCCGTTCCGCCCCCAAGACCGCAGGTTATGAAGACCATGTCAGCTCCCTGGAGCATTGCTCTCAGTTCCTCTTCTGATTCTCGGGCAGCCTCTTCACCCACCTGAGGCAACGCACCCGCACCCAGACCTCGTGTGCTCCTTCGTCCAAGGAGGATCTTGTGCGGCGCCCTGACGACGAGCAGATGTTGCGCGTCCGTGTTGGTCGCATACAGTTCGGCACCCAGAACGCCTGCCTCGACCAGTCGGTCAATGGTGTTCGATCCCGCTCCTCCAACGCCCACTATGCGGATGTTGGTCTTCAGACCCGCCAGTATTCGCTCGAGCTCGGCATCGTCCGTGCTGTACCCGCCTATCTCGGTCGGCGATTCTCGAACCTGTGTCCTGCCCTTAGCTCGGGACAGAACCTCTTCAACTATGGACTTCATCACTCATCCTCTCCAGGCTTGATGCACTTCCTTCAGATTGTTGCATTTTATCCTGTCAGAAAGTTCTGATACCGGGCTAAAGTAAATACGACCACTTTTAAATAGTTTCGGATTGAGAACGACTGACCCAGCGTATCTGGGACTGATGGGTTGATATACCTATCGGACCACTTCTACGGGACCTTGTTTCAACTCTGAAGCGGACGACCGGCCCACGATATGCCTTGAAGAAACACCTGTCGCCACCACCATGACCCGTATCTTGTTCTCCATGGTCGGGTCCACTGTTGCGCCCCAGATGATCCTCGCGTTCCGGTTGACCCTTGCCTGCAGTTCCTCGGCAACCTTCTCGGCCTCCTGGATGGACATGTCCTCTCCACCCACGACGTTGACCAAGACGCCTGATGCGTTGGAGATATCGACATCCAGAAGGGGCGAGTTGATCGCTTCGTTGATCGCTTCCACGGCTCTCTCCCCGCCGGTTGAATCGGACTCACCGAGGCCTATCATAGCCACGCCTGCACCCTTCATTATCGTCTTGAAGTCATTGAAGTCCAGATTCACCAGACCCGGTTTGGACACAACTTCGGTCAGACCCTTGATGCTTCTCATGAGAACCTCGTCAGCGACACGGAAAGCCTGATCCAGCGGAAGTCTGGGATATAGTTCCACCAGCTTATCATTAGGAACACAAATAACCGTGTCGGCCGTCTTCCTCAATCTTGCCAGACCCCATTCCGCATTCTCCATCCTCATCCTGCCTTCGCCTTTGAATGGGAGGGTGACTATTGCCACAACGAGGGCGCCAGAATCCTTTGCGAGTTTGGAGATCACGCCGACTCCGCCCGTGCCGGTTCCGCCTCCCAGCCCGCAGGTCACGAAGACGATGTCAGATCCGGCCAGGGATTTGGTGAGCTCCTCCTTTGACTCTCGAGCCGCTTCTTCGCCGACCATGGGCAATGCTCCCGCACCCAGTCCTCTTGTTGCCCTTTTTCCCAGAAGTATCTTCCTTGGGGACCGAATGGACAACAAGTGTTGAGCGTCGGTGTTCGTGGCAAAGAGCTCAGCACCGTGAATGCCTTCCTCGGCAATCCTGGAGACAGTGTTGCATCCACCTCCACCACAGCCTACTATCCTGATGTTCGTCCTCAGTTTCGAAAGGATCTCCCTGAGCTCTGAGTCCACTTTCGTGTCCCTTACATGGACCTTCGCATCGGGAATCTCCTCGTGCGCCTCAAAAGCCTTGTGTCTTGACAGTGCTTCTTCTACTATAGACTTCATGCTGTCACCTCAAAATCGCAATTGACCCATCCCATGAGCAGGTGGGAATAGGAAACATTGGATATAAAATTTGTTGATGATTCAGAAAAGCAGGTCCTTTCCGATCTTGGACACTTTCTCGACGTAAGGACGGTCGGCGGCGATCATTACCAGCCAATCGGCGGCGTCCCTTGCCTCGATCATCCGTCCCATGTCACTGACATGCTTGAAGAATCTCACCTTTCCATTGTCAAGAACTCGAATGTCGGTCTTGGATATCCTGGGCTCGGTCCTCTTGATCTCGGCTGGGGGGTAGTCAACGATGACGTGCCCTTCGGGGGCACTGGTCCGCTTGCAGAGCTCCCTCTCCACCTTCTTCCTCTCCCGGGGGTCCTCGAACCTCTTGAGGCCTTCGGCCTGTTCCTCGGTCAGGTCCTTCTTCTTGCCAACGTAGGCCTTCTTGTACAGCTTCCGGTACTTGATCTTCATTGCGATGTCCTTCTGGAAACCACCCTGCTCGGTGAGGGAGGACATCAGCTCCGAGTCCACCATTCTCTGGATTGATGAAGGGTCAAGTCCTTTCCAGTTCTCAACGGCTCTGGCCAACATGAGTTCGGCTATCCTGACCGTCTTGTGGAAGTAAACGGAAGAGAACATCAGTGCTCTGGCGACGAACATGCCCTCCAATGCGCTGAGTCCTTTTCGATCGACAACAAGATCATTGTGATGAATAGCGAAAGTCTGCACCAGTCTGTCCGCATCGATGATGCCATGGGCTACGCCGGTATAGTAAGCGTCCCTGAGCAGATAGTCGATCTGATCTACGTCAATGGGACTGTTGATGAGCTGTGTCAGGTATCCCTTCTCGTTGAAGAACTCCTGGCCCTTGTCCATGTGCAAAGTGGTTGAATGTGAAGGATGTGGCGTGGATATGAGATTGGCAACTTCGTCTGGTTTCACATCGTGTTCCTCGAGCACCTCGTGCACTCTCGGGACGTGTGGAAATGCCTCTCTTTCTTCCTTGCTGATGTTGTCCTCTTCCCCGGTGATGATCTTCTTGGTGAGGTCCATGTGGTTCATTCCGATCGCTTGTTCAAGGGTTGTCTCCAGAGTGTGCGAGAACGGTCCATGGCCGACATCGTGCAGGAGACCGGCTGCCACCAGAAGGTCCTTCTCGGGCTTCTCAAGGGTAAGAACATCGGATATCCGCTTGGCCAGATGGCCCGTGCCCAGGGAGTGTTCGATCCGGGTGTGGTTTGCGCCTGGAAAGACCAGATATGACAGACCCAGCTGCTTGATTCCGTTGAGCCTCTGCATCTCAAGGGTTTCCATCAGGTCCAATTCTAGTGGTTCGACCTTCATCGTTCCGTAGATGGAATCGTGTATGATCTTGAACTCCGCCATCGTTAGATGCCATCCTGTTCGCGATATAAAAAGGGTTTCTCAGACTTGATTAAGTCATTCGAGCAAATGGACAAGTATCGCCTTCTGAGCGTGGAGCCTGTTCTCGGCCTGGTCGAAGACCACTGATTTCTCTCCATCGATGATCCCGTTGGTTATCTCCTCGCCCCTGTGAGCTGGGAGGCAGTGCATCACAATACAATCATCTTTGGCCTTGCTGACCAGTTCCTCGTTCACCTGATAAGGGGCGAATACCTCAAGTCGGACTGCCTTCTCAGCCTCATCACCCATCGATACCCAGACATCCGTGTAGATCACATCCGCGTCCGATACGGCTTCCTCGGGAGACCTGATGACCTCCACCGAGACGTTGTTCTTTTCTCCGATCTCCTTGGCGGTTCTCAGTATGCCGCTGTCCGGGTGGTAGCCCTCGGGACATGCTGCCGAGATGTTCATCGAGCTCATGGCACAACCCAGGAGCAGAGAGTTGCAGACGTTGTTGCCATCTCCAAGGTAGGCCAGCTTCAATCCGCCCAGATCCTCCTTCTTCTCCAATACCGTGAACAAGTCGGCGACTATCTGGCAGGGATGTTCCAGATCATCCAGGCCATTCAGAACGGGAACGGTCGCGCCACGCGCCAGCTCCACCGTCCTGCTGTGCTCATAGCCCCGATACAGGATGGCGTCAACGTATCTGCTGAGGACCTTTGCAGTGTCCGCGATGGTCTCCCCCCTTCCGAGCTGGAGATCCGATGTGCTCAGGTATAGGGCGTGTCCGCCCAGCTGTGTCATTCCAACCTCGAAGGATACTCGAGTTCTGGTGCTGGGCTTTTCGAAAATCATTGCCAGGCTCTTGTCCTTCAAGGGTTCATGTCTCTCGTTGGCTGTTTGGATGTTCTTCAGGTTGGATGCCAGATCCAGTATCTGAGGAAGATCGTCGGTCAGTTCCAGCATGGAGACAAGATCTCTTTTCATATCCTCCCCCGTCAGCGAAGCGTGTAGCGGGTATAAAACTTTTCAGTGGAAGTGGGCTATTCGTACACTATCCAGGTGCCGTCCTTCCCGTCCAATGCTCTCTTCAGGTGTCCCAGGGAGGTGATGATGGCTTGACGGTCCTCGTTCTTGATGAAGTCAACGGCCGCCTGGACCTTTGGACCCATGGTGCCCGGTGGGAAATGACCGTCCTTCATGTGTTCGCGTGCCTCGTCGACCGTCATCTTGGACAGGTCCTTCTGGTTCTTCTTGCCGAAGTTCAGTGAAACGCGTCTCACATCTGTGATCGTCAATAGCAACTGTGCGTCCAGTTCATCGGCGACCAGCCCGGAAGCAAGGTCCTTGTCGATGACAGCTTCCACACCAACGAGCTTGCCACGCTTCTTGATCACGGGGATACCACCACCGCCAGCGGCGATGACAACGCTTCCCCTCTGAGACACTAGCTTCTTGATCGAGGACATCGCCACTATCTTCAAGGGCTTGGGAGAGGGCACAAGTCTTCTGTAGCCACCCCTCCTGTCGAACCTCATCTTCCAACCGCGCTCTTTCATCAGATGCTCGGCCCTGCTCTTCTTGTAGTAGGGTCCAATGGGTTTGGTGGGATTCTTGAACGCTTCATCCTTCGAATCGACCAGTACTTGAGTGACGACTGGTGTGACCCTCCTTTTCATCCCTCGCTTGTGGAACGCGTTCTGAAGGCTCTGCTGCATCAAATAGCCGATCTGGGCCTGTGTTTCTGCGACGCAAACGTCAAGCGGCATGGACGGGACGACCTTCCGGGCCCTCTCGTTCTGCTCGAGGATGTTGCCCACTTGCGGTCCATTACCGTGTGTTATGATGAGTCGATGTCCCTCTTCGATAATATCAGCGAGCTTCCTACAGGTCTTGATTATGAGGTCCTTCTGAACCTCAAATGAAGGTTTGTTGGGAGGGTATAGTGCATTACCGCCTATGGCCGCGACGATCCTCTTTTGCTTGGACAAATATTCACCCTGAATTGCTTCCGGTTGGGAAGGGATTTCTCTCAACCAGATGCTACTATTTAAACCTGATATTGCGAGAATCGCTCATCTCATACGTTCAGCAGATCCTAGTTGATTTGGGAACCGCAACTGGGACAGAACCTTGCTCCCTGCTGGATTGAGGCGTTACAATTTGGGCACTGAGGAGCTTGAGCGACATATTGCGGAGGAGGTGCGGCGGGAGGAGATTGGTACTGAGGCTGCTGTTGGTATTGTGGAGGAGGCTGTGTTTGGGTCTGCGGATAGGTTTGATACGTCTGCGGAGGAGGCTGTGCGTACGCTGAAACGGCAGGTGCTTGGTACGACGGTTGATCCAGTTTCCTTAATTCGACCCCGAAGAAGATGGCCGCGACCAGACTGCCGATGAAACCGCCATAGAAGCCCAGATCGAGCCAATTCTCGGATGCCTCCCAGGTTGCTGCGATGAGAGCGAAACCACCGACGGTGACCACCACAAACACGAGCAACGCCACGAAGAACCCTCTCCTCACATGTTTCTTCGCGATGGGCACCTTGGACCGAACCGCTTGAAGGGAAATGAATGTGCAATAGAACAGAGCAACTACCAATGGGATGATCACCACCGCTCCAAAGCCCCAGATGTTTATCCAGCCCCATTCACGGATGTACCCATACCCTGTTCCAGTGGACGAGTACCACCCCCCGAAATCATCAAATATCAACAGCAAAGCACCCAAGAAGCTGAAAATCGTGGGAATGACGTAGAGCTTGGATCTCTCGTTGCCAGCTCCGGTCGCGACAACGGGTTGAGGTGAGCCTGCGTAGGATGGCGGATGCTGACTCACGGTGGATGCCGGATAGGTTACAATGGTATTGCCACAAGAAGAGCAGAATTTCGCTTCATCAGCCACTGGTGCACCGCAATTCGTGCAATTCACTTCGTACCCCCTTTCTCGAATATCATGAGGCGGAGGATATTAAAGGGTTTTCAAATGAGACCAGCAGTCGCATTAAAGAATCTCAGAAATCCTTCAGAACCTCCTCAAGGTCGGGTTTTCCCATCTCCTCAAGCTCGTAAGCGACATGTATGATGGGTTTGTTCACATTCAATATGAGTGAGAGGTTCGCCGGTGTCGCACTGAGGACCAGGTCGCAATCAGCGGCGTTGATCGTCTCTTCGAGTTCTTTGACCTGCAAGTCATCGTATCCCATGGCCGGAAGAAGGTCATCATGACCGTACTTCTCAAGGGTCGCCTTGATCGAACCCACGGCGAAGGGCGTCGGATCAATGGTCTCGGACGCTCCAAATTCCTTGGCCGCCACAATGGCCGCCCCGAACTTCATATTGCCGTGAGTGAGTGTTGGTCCATCTTCGATCGCCAGAACGCGCTTGCCTCGGATCTGTTCTCCATCGTCGGGAAACACCCGGAGCTTGGCTTTCATGATGACCGCATTCGGGTTGGTCGCCTTGATGTTCCGCCTCACCAGCTCGACATCTCCTGGCTTTGCCGAGTCCACCTTGTTGATGATGACTACGTCCGCCATCCTGATGTTCACTTCGCTGGGATAATACAGGAGCTCGTGGCCTGGCCTCAGGGGGTCTGCGATCACGATGTGCAGGTCTGATTTGTAGAAGGAATAGTCATTGTTTCCACCGTCCCAGATGATTATATCGGCCTCTGTCTCTGCCTGCCGGAGTATCTTCTCGTAGTCGACCCCAGCATACACGACCATCCCACTTCGGATTATGGGTCCGTATTCCTCCCGCTCCTCGATGGTGGTATCATGTTTCTCCAGGTCCTCGACCGTCTCGAACCTCTGGACCATCTGCTTCGCAAGATCGCCATAGGGCATGGGATGTCTCACGAGCACGACCTTCCTCCCTTTTTCTTGCAGTATCTTCCCAATCTTACGACTCGTGGGGCTCTTTCCGGAACCTGTTCTGACCGCACAAATGGATATCACTGGCTTGGAGGATTCTATCGTGGTGTCGTCCGCGGCGGGGAGAACGAAGTTCGCACCATGTGAGGAGACGAGTGCTGCCCTTTGCATGACATACTGATAGCTCACGTCGCTGTAAGAGAAAACGACATCGTCCACCTTGTATTGGTCGATGAGTGCTCCCAGTTCTTCCTCAGGTCTGATCGGGATGCCATTCGGATAGAGTTCGCCAGAAAGCTCGGGTGGATACGGTCTATCGTCAATCCCGGGTATTTGTGTAGCTGTGAACGCTACGACCTCATACTGTTCGTTGTCCCTGAACAAGGTGTTGAAATTGTGAAAGTCCCTTCCCGCCGCCCCCATGATGATTACGCGTCTTCTCAGATTCCTACCCCCGGATTGTCATGACTCTCATCGTAATGAGGTCTTCTGGAGATAAGCGTTCTCGATATTTCAATTTGACCGAGTTGCACCTATATGTATGAGACCATCCGAATCGAACATCCACGAATGCATAGTCTTATATATTCTGTAAGATATATCTTACATAGTAAGAGGTAGTAAGAAAATGAACGTGAGAATCAGCTCCAAGGGACAGATAGTCATCCCCCACCAGATAAGACACAAATA
>JAUVGH010000023.1 GCA_030593885.1 Methanomassiliicoccales archaeon | reverse complement strand
CACGGGATAGGTCCCGACGACCCAACTGTCCTCTTCGTTGGAAGGATCGTCTGGCACAAGGGGATCGAGTATATCATGGAAGCTTCCACATTGATGAAGAAGGTAAAGTTCCTGGTGGTCGGGAGTGGAGAGAACCTCAAGAAGTACAAGGCAAAGGCGGAGGCCATGGGTGTAGGTGACAGGGTCATCTTCACTGGTCGCCTGTCCTGGGCGGACCTGCCAAACTACTACGCCGCGTGTGACGTCTTCACCCTTCCGTCGATCTCTCGACTGGAGGCCTTCGGGATTGCGACGTTGGAAGCGATGGCAACTGGGAAGCCGGTAGTGGTGGGAGACATACCGGGAGTGAGGGAAGTGATCGAGGATGGGAAGCAGGGGCTGGTCTTCGACGTGATGGACGCAGAGGACCTGGCCAGCAAGTTATCCACGCTGATTGAGGATCCTGAATTGCGAAAGAAGATGGGGGACGAAGGACGAAAGAAGGTGGAGAAGCGGTTCCTCATTTCAACGGTCGCGGACCAGATCGAGAAGGTATACGAAGAGCTAACTCAGTCAATGACCTCGAGAGAATAGGGGTTGCCGTCCAGATCCCAGGCTTTCCATGAATCCGGGTTGTACGGGACCTTTGTGATTATGTGCACGTATCCGAACTTTCTGAAGAGCCCCAGGTCAGCGGCAGAAGGATTGTTGTACTCACTGGGATGCGAGTGGACCGTGCCCACGACGGTGTAATCGATTGGCAGCATGTGTAAGCGGAGAAGTGCGGACCTTCCCCCGGAAATGGTGCCAGGCAGAAGCATTATCTCGGTGATGATGCCGTCTTCGCACCTGAGTACGCCGGCGAACTCGTTTGGGAAGTTCTCCTTTGAAACCTCAAGGATCAGGTCGAGTGTCTCCCTCGTTATCGCATAGGCCCTCTTCCTACGCACTTCAATCACTCTCAACCCAGTTTCTCAATGAACCTTGCATAGAAATCTTCCTGGAACCTGATGAAGCTGGCCTTGTTCTCTGAGATGGTCATCTCCACCTTCTCTCTCCCCGAGAGTGAGATTATCTCCTGCCCGTCCAGAACCATGTGGCACTCCTTCGACTCTGCGAACTCCATCTCGATACAGCTCTTTGCGGGTATCACCAGAGGCCTTCCTGATAGCTTGAACGGTGCTATCGGAACCATGACCATTGCCTCCACCCTGGGATCGATTATCGGACCTCCGGCGCTCATTGCATAACTAGTTGAACCGGTGGGAGTGGCTATCATTACACCATCCGCCCTGAAGTCGTCTGCCAGACTTCCATCTATCGTGATCTTGAAGTGCCTCATCTTTGCCACGTGTGCGGTGTGGAACACGACCTCGTTGAGGCAGTCGGATACCCTCTCGCCGTCCTTGAGTATCTTCAACTTGATCCTCTCATCCAGCTTGTAGTCC
Source organism: Methanomassiliicoccales archaeon (assembly GCA_030593885.1). Classification (GTDB taxonomy): domain Archaea; phylum Thermoplasmatota; class Thermoplasmata; order RBG-16-68-12; family SOIM01; genus JAGLME01. Next base: position 28,913 of record JAUVGH010000023.1, on the reverse strand, counting down.
CCCTTCAGGACCTTTTCGATGGCAGTCTCGATGTCATCCACCTGGACCTCCGTCAAAAAGCCCATGACACCGGCGTTGATGCCAAGAAGTTTGGAGTTCGACCGCTGAAATGCTCTGAGAATGGTCCCGTCCCCACCAATAGTAATAATGAAGTCCGCGTCCATCTGGTCGATCGGCGTCGGTTCCTTGCCCAGGACCTTTGCGGGGTCGGTGTCGTACATGACCTCGTGTCCGCCAAGAACCGCTTCGATCCTTCCGGCCAGCTTATCCAGACCATCCACGTCCGGCTTTGCGGATATTCCTATTCTCATATTACCTCATCCAGCAGCTTCTTGTCCCCTACGGCGATGAAATTCGACCTCTCGCGAGGACCGAACCTCATTTCGAGAACATCTCCATCTGTATTGTATATTTCTCCTCCGGCCTCTCGCAGTATGAGTGCCCCTGCAGCAAGGTCCACCAGTCTGATCATGGGTTCGGCGTCCACCATGTACAGGTCGGCGACACCGCTTGCCACCATGGCCAGCTCCAGAGATGCCGCACCGTAGTTCCTGGCTCTCCTGGCCATTGCCGCCAATTCGAAGGCCTTGGGATTTGCATTGCTGCCCAAATACAGCAGGAAGACCGACTTGTCTGGATCGTATTCCTTGACCTTGATGGGTGATCCGTCCTTGTAAGCACCTCTGCCTTTCTCGGAGTGATAGACGGTCCCATTGGCAAGGTCCCTGATGAGTCCGAACTCGATATCGGACATGACCTCCTTTCCCACCGCCAATGAAACTGAGTAGAACGGTATCCCCGCCAGAGCATTGTAAGTGCCGTCTATGGGGTCGATCACGAGCGTCTGTTCGGCACCATTGTCAATGAAGTCGGCCTCCTCGCTCAGGACGTTGAGCGGGTTCCCATGTTCATTCAAAGTCTCCAATATGGCCTCCTCGGCGATCCGATCGATCTTCTGCGTGGGCGTTCCATCAGCACCCATTCCCATCTCGGCGCTCAGGTCCTCCCCTTCCCGATCCCGGACAGCAAGGTGAACCGCTTCAGCAATCTCCTCCAGGAGACCTATCATCGTTGCAGCACAGAAGCTCCGAGATATTATACTTTTCCGGGAATGGCCTATACCCAAATACTCGATATGTTTATATAGAAGTTCAATCATAGAGGAAACACTTCACTACTAATGGAGGAATAAGAATGTTAGGTGGACAAACACCAATCTTAATACTAAAGGAAGGAACAAGAAGGGAAAAGGGAAAGGGCGCACAGTTCAACAACATCGCTGCCGCAAAGGCGGTCGCGGATGCTGTGAGATCCACCCTAGGTCCAAGGGGCATGGACAAGATGCTCGTGGACAGCATGGGGGACGTTGTGATCACGAATGACGGTGTGACCATTCTCAAGGAGATTGATATCGAACATCCAGCGGCCAAAATGCTGGTGGAAGTCGCCAAGACCCAGGACGAGGAATGCGGGGACGGCACAACGACCGCGGTCATCCTGGCAGGAGAGCTTCTGAAGAAGAGCGAGGGCATGATAGAGTCCAACATTCACCCTACGATCATCGCAGGCGGTTTCAGACTGGCGGCCAACAAGGCGAGAGAGGTTCTGGACAAGATCGCACAGAAGGTCTCGATAAAAGACCGGAAGACGCTCCACAACATTGCGACAACTGCAATGATCAGCAAGAGCGCCGCGACCCACAGGGACCTCCTGGCAGATGTGGCAGTCGATGCTGTTACCTCGGTAGCCGAGGAGCACAGCAAGGGCAAGTACCGGGTGGACACCGACGACATCCAGGTGATAAAGAAACAAGGCGGATCGGTCACCGACACGGAGATGATCCACGGAATAATCATTGACAAGGAAGTTGTCCATACTGGAATGCCAAAGTCAGTGAAGAACGCCAGAATCGCTTTGATAGATTCCGCTCTTGAGGTCAAGAAGACAGAGGTCGACGCGAAGATAGAGATAACCGACCCCTCTCAGCTGAACGCGTTCCTGCAGGAAGAGGAGAACATGCTCAAAGGGATGGTCCAGACCATCAAGAAGAGCGGCGCGAACGTGGTCTTCTGTCAGAAGGGTATTGACGACCTTGCACAGCACTTTCTGGCCAAGGAAGGCATCTACGTGGTCCGAAGGGTCAAGAAATCGGACATGGAGAAACTTTCGAAGTCCACAGGCGGCACCATCATCACCAAGCTCGATGAGCTTGTCAAGGGCGATCTAGGTGCAGCCAAGAGCGTCAGGCAGGAGAAGATCGGCGACGACGACATGACCTTTGTAACTGGATGCAAGAGCCCGAAGGCGGTATCCATACTCATCCGAGGCGGAACCGAGCACGTGGTCGACGAGCTCGACAGGTCTCTGGAGGACGCCCTAAGCGTTGTTGCGGTTGCCATCGAAGATGGAAGGATAGTTACTGGCGGCGGCTCTGCAGCTTCAGAAATCGCTCTTAGACTCAGAGAATATGCGTCTTCAGTGGGCGGCAGGGAACAGATCGCAATCGATGCTTTCGCGGAGGCCATGGAGGTCATTCCAAGAACACTGGCAGAGAACGCAGGCCTTGATCCCATTGACACCCTGATAGACCTGAGGAAAGCGCACAAGAAGGGCAAGAAGCATGCCGGGGTCAACGTCGTTTCAGGCGGCCTGCTGGACATGAAGAGGGGCAACGTCCTCGAGCCCATAAGGGTCGGAACACAGGCAATCGAGTCTGCGACGGATGCAGCAGTGATGGTCCTGAGAATCGACGATGTGATCGCTTCAAAGGGCGGCGAAGGCCCACCGATGCCAGGCGGACCTGGTGGAATGGGCGGAATGGGAGAAGACTTCTAACCTTCTTCCTCTCTTATTTCCCACCCCACGATAGATACAAATCATCGGAATCGCTACTAGCCCAAGCAAGAACTCATCTCAAGCGCATTAAGGCAAACGAGGAAGGTCTGATGCCAGAAGAAGAGAACGGGAACCAGACAACAGAACAACAGATTGATGAGCCGGAAGCAGAAGAGGCCGAAAGCCAGGATGACCTGCTCAAGCGACTCAAGTACCTCCAGGCCGAATACGAGAACTACAAGAAGAGAACGGCCAAGGAGATGCAAGTGTTCACTGAGTATTCCTATCAGAAGATATTCTCCACAATACTACCCGTGGTGGACGATCTCGAGAAGGCCGGCGACACCATCAAGGACGAGGAGGACGCGAACGGGGTCAAGATGATCTACAACAACCTCCTTGAAACGCTCAGGAACGAGGGATTGGAAGAGATCGGCGCCGTGGGCGATGATTTCGACCCTTTCAAGCACGAATGCGTATCCCAGGTGGAGAATGGGGAGATGGAAAGCAACAAGATAGCAGAGGTCATCCAGAAGGGATATAGTTTCAAATCCAAGGTATTGAGACCATCAAAGGTGGTCGTGGTCAAGAATGAAGTGAAGGAGGAAGGCAATGACGAAGATAATAGGGATAGATCTGGGGACGACTAATTCGGAAGCTGCTTACCTGGAAGGCGGAAGGCCGAAGATAATACCCAGTGCCGAAGGCACATCGTTCGGTGGGAAGATGTTCCCATCGGTGGTCGCCTTTACCGAGGACGGTCAACGTCTGGTGGGGGAAGCTGCAAAGAGACAGGCGGTTCTGAACCCTGAGAAGACGGTAATGAGGATCAAGAGGAAGATGGGGACGGACCACAAGGTGAAGATCGGTGACAAGGAGTACACCCCCCAAGAGATATCGGCGATGATCCTGCAGAAGATCAAGGCGGACGCGGAAGCCTACTTGGGAGAGGAGGTCACGGACGCCGTCATCACGGTTCCAGCATATTTCAACGACAATCAGAGGCAGGCCACGAAGGACGCCGGAGAGATAGCGGGCCTGAAAGTTCAAAGGCTCATCAACGAGCCCACGGCAGCCGCGATCGCATACGGTCTGGAGAAGATCGAGGAACAGAAGCTCGTGGTTCTGGACCTGGGCGGCGGAACCTTCGATGTCACCATAATGGAGATAGGTGATGGGGTGTTCGAGGTCGTTTCGACGAGTGGCGACACGCACCTGGGCGGCTCGGACATGGATGAGAAGATCGTCGAGTGGCTGGCTGACGGGTTCAAAAAGAAGGAGGATATCGACCTCACGGGCGACCTGAACGCCATGCAGAGGCTCCGGGATGCCGCGGAGAAGGCCAAGATCGAGCTTACCAGCACGGTGACCACCACCGTCAACCTGCCGTTCATAGCGTCAAAGGATGACAAACCAAGGCATCTGGAAATGAGCCTGACAAGGGCGAAGCTGGAGGAACTGATAGAACCGGTGCTCTCCCGCTGCGAAAAGCCCATAGGGAACGTCTTCAAGGACGCCAAATTGGACTACAAGGATATCGGCAAGGTTATCCTAGTGGGCGGTCCGACGCGAATGCCCGTAGTTAAAGGGAGGTTCGAGAAGATAATCGGGAAGAAAGCCGAACGCGGCGTGGACCCGATGCAGTGCGTCGCCATGGGAGCTGCCATCCAGGGTGGTGTGCTCGCTGGAGAAGTGACCGACCTATTGCTTCTTGATGTTACCCCATTGTCAGTGGGTGTGGAAACCCTCGGCGGGGTGATGACCAAATTGATAGACAGGAACGCGACCATTCCCACCAGCAAGAGCCAGATCTTCACGACGGCCGCTGACGGACAGACGAGCGTCGATATCCACGTCCTGCAAGGAGAGAGGGAGATGTCCCAGGACAACACTACATTGGGCAGGTTCCATCTCGTTGGCATTCCGCCCGCGCCAAGGGGCATACCCCAGATAGAGGTCTCGTTCGACATCGACGAGAACGGGATCATGAACGTATCTGCCAAGGACCTTGGAACCGGAAAGGAGCAGACCATAACAATAACCGCATCCACCAAGCTCGGCCAGGATGAGATAGACGGAATGATAAAGGACGCCGAGGACTCCGCCGAAGAGGACAAGAAGAGGAGGGAGATCGTGGAGACCAAGAACGCTGCCGATTCGCTCATCTATTCCTCGCAGAAGACGCTGGAGGAGCTGAGCGACCAGATAAGCGATGAGACAAAGAAGGCGGTCAAGGAGAAGATCGAGGATGTGCAAAAGGCACTGGAAGCTGACGACATCGCACAGATCAAGCAGAGCATGGAGATCCTGGCAAAAGAGGTCCAGAAGATAGGCACCGAGATCTATCAGAAGACCGCGGCGCAGCAGCAGGCCGAGCCCAAGGAAGAGGAGAAGGAATCCTCCGATGACGGGAAGGTCAGGGACGCGGAATACGAGATAGTGGACGAGGAGTAGACTTTATATTCTGTCCGTGATGTATCGCACTCAGGATGGCCAAACGAGACTATTATGAGGTACTGGAGATCGAGAAAGGTGCCTCTGAGAAGGACGTAAAGAAAGCTTACCGCAAGCTCGCCAAGAAGCATCATCCAGATATGAACAAGGAGAATCCCAAGGATTCGGCGGAGAAGTTCAAAGAGGTCTCCGAAGCGTACGAAGTTCTTGCGGACAAGGAGAAGAGGGCGAGATACGACAGGTACGGTCATGCGGGCGTTGAGTCCACTTTTGGAACAGGAGGCTTCACCTGGTCAGACTTCACCCATTACAGGGACATAGAGGACATCTTCGGGAGGGATATCTTCAGGGATCTCTTTGGGATACGTTTCGGCGGAGACATATTCGGTGATCTATTCGGGAGCAGAGCTCGAAGAGGGCCGTCAAGGAGAAGAGGGCGAGACATCAGGTTCGATGTTGACATCACACTAGAGGACGCGGCCTATGGAATAAAGAAACGGGTGAAGATACCTCATCTGGCGCAGTGCGAATCCTGCAACGGGACAGGAGCAGAGGGGGGGATGATCTCAACGTGCACCATGTGCAACGGCAACGGTCAGGTGCAGGATGTGAGGAGGGAGGGCTTCAGCCAGTTCATCACTATTACCACATGCCCCAAGTGCAGGGGAAGGGGACAGCTCGCGGAGAAAGTGTGTCCGGAGTGCAGGGGGAGCGGTTCGACCCACAAGACCAGCACGCTGGAGATAGATGTACCCAAGGGCGCCTTCGACGGCCTCAGGTTGAAGATACCCGGAAAGGGAGAGGCCGGAGATCTGGGAGGACCCCCCGGGAACCTGTACATATTCGTTCACGTCAAACCCCACGAGGTCTTCGAAAGGAGAGGTGCGGACATCATACTCGAACTTCCGATAAGTTTCGCTCAGGCAGCACTGGGCGACAAGGTCGAGGTCCCCACGCTGGACGGGAGGGCCAAACTGACCATACCTCCAGGAACGCAGACCAATACCATCTTCAAGATCAGGAGAAAGGGCCTGCCGGACATCGACGGCTACGTGAGAGGTGATGAGCTCGTAAAGGTGGTCGTGGTCACGCCGGAGAAACTATCGTCCGACCAGCGGAGGCTCATGAAGGAGTTCGCTGAAGCTGACGGAAACTACCACAAGAAAGGTAAGAAAAGCATTTTCCACAAAAGAAGGCAGGACTAAGGTATCGGCAATTGACCGAAGTACGCCAGAAGCTTAACGAAGCCGTAAACGCTGAAAATCGCAACGGCACCGACGGCGACCACAATCAGGGTTTTAACAACTTCACTCTTCCCATTTCTAGCCATGATACCTGCCTTCCAATAATGAGAGAAACGAGAACTCTCGTTCAAATTCCCCTCATATAAAACATATGCTACCATTATATATAGTGTTTTTCATCTGATTTCATTGAATAATATTAATGTGATATGCAAATCTATGCAGATTTTCTCCCAATCTCGCAAAAATGTTTATTCCAGTAACTCAATCCAAAAGTGAATGGAGAAGACCATTGGACTGCTCACAAGAGACTTCAGATTGTTCCATGACTTGGTGGAAGCTCTCAAGAGGAGAGACCTAGCTTTCGTCAGCCTCTCTTTCGATGATCCGATACCGCCGACCGTAGGTGCCGTGATAACAACGCATGACGAGATGAGCGACATCGATTTCGAGAACAAGGTCGCCTGCACGGATGTGGGAATGGCGATCGCGGAATCCTTGCGCATACTCAAAGGGAAGGAGCGGTTCGATGAGCTGATAGTGGGAATAGACCCGGGGGCTAGGCCGGGGATCGCGGTCGTTGGTGACGGAATCGTGCTTGAGACCAGAGGAGCAGCCTCACCCGAGGACGTGGCACCGCTGATGAAGGAGATAGTGGCATCATATCCAGCGGACCATATTGGGCTGAAGATAGGGCACGGGGACCCAACCAACAGGAACAGGATCATCAACTCCCTATCGACCCAGAATCACGAGATAGAAATCGTCGATGAGAAGGGCACGACCCACAGGTCGGACTCTCCGGACCAGGAAGCGGCCATCGACATAGCCTCCATGAGGGGGCACCCTGCCAAGAGAGAATACACAATCAGACCCTCTGCGGGAGAGATAAAGGACCTTCAGAACAGGAGCAGGATACAGAGCAAAGGGAAGATCACCATAGCCAAGTCACTAGCCGGCCAAGTGGCGGAGGGGAACATCACCCTCGAAGAGGCCATAAAGAGGCAAGAGAACAACCAATCCTGACAACGTATCCAGTGGCGGATGAGCGATATTCATTGCGTAATGTATTTAAATAGCCTTCCTTAATAGGTGGGCGCTATGCCTGATTCAGTGGAACTTAGAGTTGCTGAGGCTCCTCAATCGGATGTTGGATTGGGAAGGGCCAGGGTGGACACCCAGACCCGCATGTCCTTGAACATTGACATAGGGGAGACCGTCGAGATAAGCGGGAAGAACTCGACCGCGGCCAAGCTTTTCAGGGTCATGCAGGAGGACGAAGGTAAGAACCTGATCAGGATCGATGGCCTGGTCAGACGGAACGTGGGTGTCTCGATAGGCGACAAGGTCAAGATAAAGAAGGCCAAGGTCTCTGAGGCTGAGAGGATAACGATAGCACCCATAATCTCTGAAGGTCACAAAATAAGCTTCGGCCAGGGCATAGAGAACTTCGTGCGGAGGGGGCTCCTCAAGAGGCCCATGAGCAAGGGAGATGTTGTGATCATTCCAGGCATTGCCATTATGGGCGGTGCATTGCCGTTTCTTGTAACCAAGATCGTTCCCAAGGGAATCGTCCAGATAGTTGACGACAGCATCATCGAGATGAAGGAAGAACCCGTCCGCGAGGGGGAGATGATCACGTCCACAGTCTCATACGAGGATATAGGTGGACTGGATGATGAGCTTCAAAGAGTGAGGGAGATGATAGAGCTTCCCTTGAAGCACCCAGAGCTTTTCGAAAGACTTGGAATCGACCCACCAAAGGGTGTTCTGCTCTTCGGACCGCCGGGAACAGGGAAGACGTTGATCGCCAAAGCGGTGGCAAGCGAGGCGGGAGCTAGCTTCTTTTCAATTCAGGGCCCAGAGATAATGTCCAAGTACTACGGCGCTTCCGAGGAGAGGCTGAGAGAGAAGTTCGAAGAGGCCGAGAAGAGCGCCCCGTCAGTGATTTTCATCGATGAGCTGGATTCGATCGCGCCCAGAAGGGAAGAGGTCAGCGGAGAGGTGGAGAGAAGGGTGGTCGCACAGCTGCTGACGCTGATGGACGGACTGAGCGCGAGAGGCGATCTGATAGTCATAGCCGCCACCAACAGGGAAGATGCCATAGACCCGGCGCTCAGAAGAGGCGGCAGGTTCGACAGGGAGATAGAGATCGGGGTCCCGGACCGAAAGGGAAGGCTGAAGATACTTCAAATCCACACCAGGGGCATGCCGTTCGAAGGTGAGGAAAAGGACAGGGACGAGCTTTTGATGGAGCTGGCTAATATCACATATGGCTTCGTTGGAGCCGACCTGGCAGCACTCGCAAGGGAAGCGGCCATGAAAGCATTAAGACGGTATCTACCAGAGATTGATCTGGACCAACCGATCCCGGCGGAGATATTGGAGAAGATAAGGGTCACAAAGGACGACTTCAAGGACGCCCTGAAAGAGGTTGAACCCAGCGCCATGAGGGAGGTCCTGGTAGAGATTCCGCGGGTGAAGTGGGAGGATGTCGGAGGTCTGGTTGAGGTCAAGGAGAAGTTGAAGGAGATGATTGAGTTGCCCCTCACAGACCCTGAGTCGTTCGAGGAAATGGGCATAACTCCACCCAGGGGTGTACTTCTGTACGGCCCGCCGGGTTGCGGCAAGACCTTGATAGCAAAAGCACTGGCAAACGAATCAAAAGCGAACTTCATCACGGTCAAAGGTCCAGAGGTCATATCCAAATGGGTCGGAGAAAGTGAGAAGGCGATCAGGATCATCTTCAAGAAGGCCAAGCAGGTCTCTCCCGCAATAATATTCCTGGACGAGATAGATGCCATCGCCCGCATGAGAGGTGGTATCTCGGGTGACTCTGGCGTCACGGAGAGAGTGGTGAACCAGTTGCTGACATCCATGGACGGACTGGAGAGCTTGGAGGGCGTGGTCGTTTTGGGCGCCACCAACCGCCCGGACATGCTCGACCCCGCACTGTTGAGAGCGGGAAGGTTCGACAGGCTCCTGTTGATCCCGGTACCCGACAGGGACGCAAGACTTGAGATACTGAGGGTCCACACCAAGAAGATGCCGCTGAACAAGGAAGTCCATCTGGAAGAGCTGGCCGATGAACTTGAAGGTTATTCTGGGGCAGACATTCAGTCGCTCTGCAGGGAAGCTGGGGTACTGGCCATGAAAGAGAAGAGAAAGAAGAAGCAGGTCACCCTGGAGCACTTCCATGAGGCGCGGAAGAGCGTCCGTCCATCGATCAATCCGGAAACGAACAAGTTCTATGAGACGATCGGGCAGATGATAAATCAAGCGGGAAGGAAGTCCGACAGTGACAGGGACAGGTCTTTCTACGTTGCCTAGATGCTTCCCGAAATATATGGCACCAGATAGTCTTTTATAGTCTGGACACGTTTGACCCATAGCCACCGAAGTTGCCCCTGGGCAACGTAAAATGAGGTGAGATGGGATGAAGAAATTTGCTACTGAGCTGAGGGGAAAGACCGTTATGACGAATGATGGTCAAATCCTCGGGATGATTGAGAACTTCATTGTGGATACCAAGAACGGAAAACTTGTTGACGTACTGGTCATTCCAGCAGAGGAGATTGAGCCCCGATTGTTCAAGACGGACACACAGGGAAGGATCATACTGCCCTTCGCTGGCATGAAGGCTATAAAAGACGTTGTCGTCATGGACATGGAGTAGGCCCTCCCCGCCAGTCGGATGGCTTTCCGTTTCTGAAGACTTGTAAATGTGATTAACGTTAGGTCTGGTTGTGGACTTCTCAGAAAGATTGTTATAGGGAATCAGGGATACTTCAACCAATGGAGTGGGAGTGGCAAATAGGGCTGATATTCGTTATAGTCGGTGTGATCCTTTTCATCGTGGAGGTTGCATCGCCGGGATTCTTTGTGGCCATTCCTGCATCGGTGCTGATTATCCTGGGTGCCCTCGGCATGATCTTGGACGGTTTCTTCCTGAGCATGTGGAGCCCGATCGTTGCCATTGGGGTCACGGTCCCGGCTTTCCTCGGCACCATGTACGCATACAAGAGACTCGCTCCGCCTCAGCCACCGACCACAACGGTAGGTCGCTCGCTGGTCGGTAGGAGGGGGATCGTGGACACGGACATAATACCCAACACAATCAAGGGCAAGGTCAGGATTGAGAATCAGACCTGGAGCGCAACGTCCGATCACTACATACCAAAGGACACTCTGGTCGAGGTGGTCCAGAGCAGGGGCGTTCACGTGATTGTTAGAGAGGTCCAGGAACAAGGACCCTAGACATCCCTGGGGAGGGGAGAAACGATGTTTGACCCGCAAGAAGAGAGAAGTTGGAAGCAACCTGAGAAGAAGTGGTGGATTGTGTTCAGTCTATTCCCGCTGTGGATCCCTGAAGTGACGGCGCAGCTTGAAGGCCTGATACTCGCGATTGTGGTCTTGGTCATCTTTGCGCTGATGGCCATCCTGGGGGCGATGATCAGGATCATCCAGCCCTATCAGCAGGGGCTCTACATCCGGCTGGGGAATTTCATGAGGGTCCTCAACCCGGGGGTAAACTTCGTTGCACCTTTGGTCTCACAAGTAGTAAAGATCGACCTTCGAACACAGGTCCTGGATGTCCCGAGACAGGAGGTCATCACCAAGGACAACTCACCGACCAATGTTGACGCCATCATCTACATAAAAGTCATCGATCCAATCAAATCGTTCTTCGAGGTGACGGATTATACCATAGCGACAATCGCACTGGCACAAACAACACTACGATCCATCCTGGGAGACATGGAACTCGATGAGATACTCTACAACAGAGACACGATCAACGTACGACTGAGGGACGTGTTGGACCATGCAACCGACGCTTGGGGCGTCAAGGTCGAGGCTGTCGAGATAAGGGAAGTGGACCCGGTCGGACCGGTCAAGGCGGCAATGGAAGAACAGACAGCAGCAGAGAGGCAGAGAAGAGCCGCCATCCTAAGAGCGGACGGAGAGAAGAGATCTGCAATCCTTGTCGCGGAAGGTAGCAAGAGATCTCGGATCCTGGAGGCAGAGGGTCTGAGGCAGGCCAAGGTATTGGAGGCTGAGGGTCAGAGGTTGGCAATCATCCTGGAAGGTCAGGGTAACGCCCAGAAGCTCAGGATATTGGCCCTCGGTGCGGCACCACTGGACTCCAAGGCGCTCACGGTATTGTCACTGGACACGGTCAAGGAGATGGCGAACGGACAGGCAACCAAGATAGTGTTCCCGTTCGAGATCTCAAGGCTCATGGAGACCGCAAGCGAGTACATGGGAGCCAGCAGGAAAACCCCCGAGAGGGAGATCGCCCAGTACGGAGACCTCGAGAAACTCTTGGGCCAAGCGGACGATGTTCTCGGACCCATACCCAAGCATGAAGAACTTCGGGCAGAATTGAAGACAATCGAGGATCAGTTAATTGAGGAGACAAAGGAGGCAGAGGCGATCGCTCACATCTCTGAGAGGGGCAAAAGCGCCAAGAAGATACCGAGAGAAAAAGAAGAGTGACACCCTAGCACGCAGAGGTCAACCTCACACCGAATTCTGACTTGAAGGGTCTTAAATAGTAAACTCGCAAATGGTTCTCCGGAACGAAGGGGGTTGCGGGATTGAGTAGCTCAGAGAAGATAGGAATATTGCTCTTGGACCTAGGGGAACCGCCAGAATACGATGAGCACACTTACTATTCATTTCGGGATTACGCGAAGACACTTGTCGATATCGGGCTCATAACCGGGGAATTCCTGGAGGAGGACAGAGGAACCATACTGATGGACAGGGAGAGCCTTCACCTGGATAATGGCACCAACGGCTCGGAGTGCTTGGACGCATGGCTGGAACCGGTCAACGGACGCGGTACGAAGCCGCGGAAGAAACCGGCCGTTTCAAGCATCATCAGAGGGTCGACAGAAGGTCAGAGATATTTGAGGAACAAAGGACGGGGACGTGGAGAGCCTGATTTCTACGAGATGTACGGCTTCGATGTGTGCCAGAAATGGCAGATGATGGGGGGTAGATCACCATTCTTCGATCAGTCGATGTCCATCAAGGACGAGGTCAGGGATGGTCTGGAGACCAGGTACGGAAAGAAGATCTCAGTTCGAATGGCATACGGCATGGACCCGTTTCCGAGCCGAGAGAAGCAGACTGTTGACGCCGTCATCAAGGACTTCGTAGAGAGGGACAAGATAGCCCATCTGTTAGTTGCTGAGCACTTCAACGTCTTCACCGACGTGACCAGTGACCTGTACCTTAGGAAGAAGATCGAGGAGAGCCTGAAAGAAATCAAGTCCAAGATCCCGGTAAGCTATACCAACCAGTTGGGAGAGAACGACTCCTTCGCAATGGGCGTCGCTGCCAAGATACAGGACGAGATGAAGATACTTCCAGAGAGAACCAATGTGATGATCGCACTGTCCCACCACGGCCTCCCGCCCACGAAGGTAGGGGATTACGACGGCGAGAAGGACTCGTATCAGGAGAACTCCAAGAGAGTGTTCGACATCACCCGAAAGAAGATAATGACCACCGTTCAGAGAAAGGGTCGGTTTGATGTCGTACAAGTTTTCGCTAGGGAGATGGAGCACCCTTATACAGGAAATCGCAATGTTCTTGCGCCCAGAAGGGCGCTTGACATGGCAGTGTCCAGGGGGTTCGATCACTACATCGAGATCCCTTACGAATTCCCAGCGGACGGGGTCCATGTGCTGATCAAACTGAGGCAATCGTACGGCATCGATCCTCCTCGATGGAACAGCGTCTTCGAGACCAACTTCCCGTACAAGAGCCTGAAGGCGAAGATCACCAGCGCATACTTCTATCCAGAATACAAGATTAGGGCCTATTATTCCGAAATAGCGAGAGTGCTGGATGGTCTGCTTTAGAAAGGATCAGTTCTGGATTTGAATTGTGCCATCAGCGAGAGCGTGGACCCACAATGCTTCGCCGGCTGTCAGCAAGTGGGTATCATTGACCTTTTGAAGATTGAATGGGCCGCTCGGTGCATATGCTTCCACACGATCGTAGGAGATCCCGCTCAAGAAGTTCCCTACCGTACGCTGGGTCATGGACGGGAAGCCGATCAGGTTCCAGCCGGCCTTGATCTGTATGGAGATCTGAGGTTGAACAATGCCAGTGACCGTCCAGATGCCAGACTCAGGAGTGAATACCCATATTCCCATGCTCTGGTTGACGTAGGTCAGGTCGTTGAACGGTTTGGATGGGGAGTATGATTTCCAAGGGTTCAGTTGGTCCCCGGTGTCGTATGCCCACAGGGCACCATCCTGTTGAAGCTGGAGCATTGACACCGGATCGGTATAGCTTGTCTGGAATGGAATGGATACCAAGTTCTCATTGGAGGCGGTCATGATGTGGCATTTACCGCCCACTACGCGTGAGGTGTTCCTCCACCCCTGAAAGTCCCTCGCTGTGATGTAATAGAAGAGGTTGTCGGGATCCATCCCGCCGCCCACATGAACGAAGCTGGTCGTACCGGCGAAGACCACGCCAATGGGTGTGGTGTTGAAGGATCCGTATCCGCAGAAGAGGCTGTTCCTGCCGAGGTATATCTCATAGACGAACACATCCGCTTCTCCGCCACCATCATCAGGTGATAAGGACCATTCCAGAACGACGTCTTGCTGGCTCACTGACAATTCGACCTTCTGCAGATCTGCAGTTTCGGGTGGATTCCCGCTTGGCATCTTGTTGAACTCGTCCAGGATCATGTACGCCCTGTAGCTGGTCACCCATGATTCGTCCGTATTGTCCGGGTCCCCGTAGTTAGTGGGCAGGCCGCCGTCATCGTCCCCGTCCGCTGCCATCTGCCTGTCCGTTATGTTGAGGAAGTTGAGATAGTAGATATCCTCGCCGGTAATGTCCCAGATTCCGAGATGACCTCCGGCGTACCACGATTCCCAGCCTACCTGGCTGTTTCCCCCGCCCATTCCGGGTGTGGTGACCTCGGTACTGAGGAGCGGTCCATATGTCTGCATCCAGGTCACGTTGGCGTATTCTTGCATCGAAGACTGCCATATGCCCCACATAGATGTTCCTCCCGCAAGTGCCCAGCCCTGTGTGGACAGATATGTGGGGTTCGCCTCGATTGATGCCATCGTCAGATTGCCCAATTGAAGTGCAAGGGACCTTGCGGTCTGATTGCCGGAGAACAGGGCGTACCTGTACACGTTCCCAGCCGCCCAACCACGGATGTGGACCTTGGTCACTGCCGTGAAGAACGCTGGCTCCCAACCGGTCACATTGGTGATGAACTGCATGGATGCGTTAGCATACCAGCTGTAGGACAAATCATTGTACACGGTTCTGAATCTCTGCTCGGCCGCAAGCGCCCATGAGGAACTGTAGACCTTACCGGAATCGTCCTCCAGCCATGCCGGATGAAGGATCGAATAGTTCCAGGCGTCCAAAACGTTCTGATAATAGGTGTTGTCACCAGTGATTTCGAAGTATCTGCACCAGACCCAGATGGATTCCAGAGTGTTGTCCGTGTTCTCGAAGGGGTTGTCCTCGGCCTCCATCATACCTCCATCCACGCCTTGCAGGCTTGCGAAGAACTGTGCGGTCTTGGTGAAGTTCTCCATGTGCCATTCCGTTTGAGCGGGAAGGGGACCGCTGTCCGAGTTCGAACGGTCGGAATCAACCGCATGAGTGCTGGTCGGGGATGTTGAACCTCCTGAAATGACCAGCACCAGACAGAAAACGAGAGCCAAGGTCTTCGGAATCAAGCCCACATGTCGCCCAGAGCCACCAACAAGCATCTCCTTACCCAGGAACCAGAACCCGTTTCTACGATTAAAGGCTAACCGTTTCCATTGCCAACTTCCTCAGCCTCTTGACCCTCTCCTCCATCGGGGGATGGGTAGAGAACATCCTGGCAAGCATGTTACCGCGGAAGGGGTTAACGATGAACAATGATGACGAAGCCGGATTCCCCCTCGATATGGGTTTCCTCTTGTTGGCATGCTCCAGCTTGAGCAAAGCGTCCGCAAGGTCGTTGGGCCTGTGAATGGTCATTGCACCTGTCCGATCCGCCTTATATTCCCTGCTTCTGGATATTGCCAGGCGTATGAGCAGAGCCGCAAGGGGCGCGGTGATGGCCACTACGACGATGATGAGGAGGGTCCCAACATCGGCCTGCCTTCTCCTCCCGAATATCATGTTGAACCAGAACATCCTCGCCAGGAAGGCGATGGCTCCGGCAACTGTGGCGGCCACGGTCATCACGAGGATGTCCCTGTTCTTGACATGGGCGAGCTCGTGGGCAACCACCCCGTCCAGTTCCCGGTCAGTGAGCATCTTGAGCAGTCCGTTCGTGACTGCCACGACGGCCTTGCTTGGATTCCTTCCAGTGGCGAAGGCATTTGGAGTGTCAGAAGGTATGACGGCGATCCTGGGTTCAGGAAGACGGTAGAACGAATTCACCCTCTGGACGCTCTTGTAGAGCCTCGGAGCTTCCCTGGGTGTGGCTATCTTGGCCTTGTACGACCACATGATTATCCTGTCGCTGTAGAAGTAAGAGATGACGTTGATGGCTATCGCAATCCCAAGAAAGAGCGCAATTGCGACCCACCAGAAGTCTCCGAAGAAGAATCCGCCCAGGAACCAGCCTATCAGCACAAATATGGACATCAACACCATGAACAGACCGAATACTCTGAGATTTGCGTGCATCGTACCCTCATATCACCGAATGTTGCATATTAAGATTTCGAAATCCGGGAAGACTATAACACTCTGGATCCAGGATCATTTCTGGATCTCGATGTCGCCCGGGGGCAGTATCCTGACCATCTCGTCGATGGGGACCTGGAACATCTGGCTCAACTCTCTTGCAATGACCTCCTTCTTTTTGTCCCCTGGTCTAAGAACGGTGACTTTCTCACTGTGTGCCTCCACGGCACTTCTAGGACCGCACATGACCTTCCTTGCGTCCTGGTAGACGATCTCGCCCACAGCCACTTCCATCTCCAGATCCCGGAAATGATTCCTCTTGCCCCTGATGACGAAGGCACCTTTCGGCAGGAACTCCCCCGACTCGGGATGCTTGCTGACCTGCTCTGGCTTGACCCAATACGCTATACCTCCGGCCAGCTTCGAGCTCCAGGCCTTTGAGAACGTAACTGCGAACTGACACGCCTCTTTCAAGGTGACTTCACTGGCACTGGACCCGTCCTTTATCACCACGCTTGGGGCGCCTCTGACCTCGGCGTGAGAGTACCTGTCGCCATCCTTGAGATGCTTCTTCACGATCCTGTCGTTGCTCCTGGCGTCCCTTCCGGCTATGACCAGATTCCCTTCGCTTGATATGAACCATCTGTACGCGTCGAACCAGTACTGCTTCGTGGGTTCTATCCTGGGATACTTCTCCCTCTTGGCCCTCTGCTTCGCAGCCTTCTCTATTTCCTCCTGGGTCTCGGCGATGACGTCCTTCAGCCTTCCCCTCTTGGCCTTCTCCTTCTTTGCCTTCTCGTAGAAGATGTTGGCGTTGTCATAGACGCTCTTGTTGTATTGGAGGGCGAATTTCTTTCCGTTGGGGAGGACGATGGATGCCGTGTGGTTCTTATGGTCAATGGATTCGATCAGGGGGTCCTTGGTCTTCCCGGAACGCAGCTCTTTCAGCACTAGTTCGAAGGGGCCTGGATTCGCGTGGATGTAATCCGCAACCTCTCTGAACTGTGTTTCTTTCTCAATTGATTCCCCGATTGCCTTTTCCTGCTGTCTAATTCGCCTCTCGTATCTGGCGGTCTCGTCATCCTCCTCGACCTCTTCCACATCTTTGGTGATGGAGGAGACAAAGCTCCCAAGGGCTTCTGAAAAAGTGTCCGATGAGCTGACGTCCAGTCCTTCGTGCACCTTCAGGGGAACGGGCGTGACATCGATGGTCTCCTCCTCTTGGGTAACCAGTGTAGGTGACAGTTCGGTCTGGATGGACTTGAAAATGCCCTGCAATTCCTGGTAGATTTGGCCTATTTGATCATTTGACAGTTCGCTGGTGGGGGATTTCTTCTCGATACCGGATCGAAGGCACAATTCCTCGGAATACTGGCCGCCCAGACCCAGGTCAAGAGCAAGCGTTCGGACGAGGTCCTTCTCGGATTCCTTGATGATGGATTCGAACTCTTCCGATGAAAGCGATTTGGGATCGTGGTGGCTCGGCGGGAACTTGTATTCCTCGCCTATCTTGATCTCCCGGCTGCTCCAGGACTCCCTCCTGAAATGGTTGACGATCATACCATCCTGGATGAGAACGACGTTCCCCTTTCCGAACAGCTCGTAGACCAGCTCGAAGTTCTCTTTCTTCTCGAAACCGATTACGACGACCCTATCGAAATCATGCTGTTTCGCAGAGACCAGCCTTGCGTTGGACAGGTGTTTTCTCAGGACCATTGCGAAGGTTCCAGGGTGTCCCTCACCTTTCCTGTGGTCGCGAATGAAGAACCATTTCCCGGCCTTGGTGAATATGGCCTTTTTTCCGAAGTCCTTGGAGCTCACTCTGATCGAGAGCTCATCACCGGTCTGATAGGCCTTGTCGAATCGGCCTCCGATCAAGGACTGCAGCTCTTGAACGACCGCCATCAGGTCGAAGCTGCTCATCGCTTTCTTCATTGCTTGGCAAAAAGTGAAGGCAGTACTTAATTCTATATTCCGAGTGACAAAATAGGAAACGTTAAGAATCGAGAACGATTAATGGGATGCTGGTGCCGATGTAGCATAGTCTGGTGGTGCGATACCTTGGTAAGGTATAGGTCGAGGGTTCGAATCCCTCCATCGGCTTCTTCTGGATATGAAACTGGCGTCGGAGCTATTCTCCAGGCATGGGCGTAAAAGAACCGTACCACATATCTTAAGACCCCCAAATCCTATTGAAAACTTGGATGCGAATCATAAAGGCAGTCATTCTAGTCCTGGTCATCCCCATTTTCCTCATTCCGATCGCTGTAGCGGATGTCACACCAGTACCGATCTGGCCCTCCTCAGATATGTTGAACCATGATGCGTCCCACAACCTGACCACGTGGTTCGCCACAAGCCTGAACGTCCACTTCGACGCGAACGCTTCTGGACAATGGTCCACGCCAAATCAATCGCATCTTCCGCCAGGTTTCCAGGCACAGGATTCATACACCCTCCCACTCACGGATGGGAGCGTGGAGGCTCGATATCTGGCATCCGGGATCCTGAAGGACATCATCTTGGAAGGGGAGACGCCATATGTGGCCCAATCCCAGGATGAGGACGACCTGAAAGAAGTTACATACCAGATCGCCACCGACCTGGAGCTGAATCACAGCCAGGCACAGTTCTTCCAGGGGATCGCGGTATGGTTCGCGGATATGCCGCAGGATGAGTTACTGATAATCGTCAGGTTAGAAGAGCCAGCGGTCCTCGGCAGTCCATACATCTTCAACAGCCTGCATGTCGGATTCCGGTCCTCGGATATGAGGGTCGTGTCAGTCTACGCGACTGTGTGGTACTCCCCCTCAGGAGCGGCTACGTTCGGCACTTCGGAAGCGATCACGCTTTCCCAGGGCAACGTCATAACGGACTTTGATGCCAAGGACGCCTCGACCTCTTCATACCTTGTTGGTATCTGGAACGGGACCACTTACGCATACCTGATCCGGACCGAATGGAATGTGGGCTCTGAATCGTCCTATTACCTTGATGAATGGGTGGATGTTAACACCGGAGAAGTTCTGGGGAGAGAAGGCCCACAGGTAATCATAGTGGACACGGGTCTGCCGTTCGGCACTTGGTTCTGGGCGCTGGTAGCGATCATTGCGACCTCTCTGGTCGTGGGACTGGCCATGTTCTACCGCATCAACTCGGAGAGGGCGCTGGACCACTTCACCAGAGGAAGGATCTTCGGGTATTTGCAGGCAAATCCGGGTGCCAATTACACCATGATACGGGAATCCCTGAGATTGTCCAACGGTACCGCCGCCTATCACCTCTGGGTACTGGAGAGGCTGGGATTCATCAGGTCCGTCAGCAAGGGACGGATAAAGCAGTTCTACCCCCAGGGCGTCTCGCTCTCGCAAGGTTCTCTCATTCTAACCAGGCTACAGTATTCCATTCTCGACGTGCTGGAAGCTGAAGGTCCTCTCAGTCAGGCGGATATCGCGAGATCGCTGGAGATGTCCAGGCAGAGAGCGCATTACAACGTCAAGGTGCTGCGGTCGCTAGGGCTCATAGAGCAAACCGACGACAAGAAGGAGAAGCTATCCTTCAAAGGGGAGGAGACGATCGCGGGCGGGGAGGATGGGCTGTTCGTGTCGCCTTCTGCCAAAGAAAAGGCTTCCTCCAAGGAGAATTGAGGTTCTTCGAGCACCAAGCGAAGATACTTATACAAAAACGCTTTAAACCAGACACCATAGGAGATTGTTAATGAACATCTACGTAGGAAATCTGGACCGTGAGGTCACCGAGGCTGAACTGAAGGAGGCTTTTGAGGCCTTCGGCGAAGTTTCGTCGTGCAAGATCATCACGGACAGGTTCACTGGAGCATCGAGAGGATTCGGATTCGTCGAGATGTCCGGAGAAGAGGAAGCCAAGAAAGCGATGGCTGAGATGGACGGCCATGATATGAAAGGAAGGAACATCAAGGTCAATGAAGCACGACCTCGCACCGAGAGAGGTGGAGGCGGAGGCGGCGGACGCCGCTTCTAATGGCGAACCTCTGAAAAGACAGGAATCATAACAGAACTTCGACCAATGACGGCTGGGAAGGGATTTAGGACCCTTTGGGATTCCTTCATTTAACTTCTTTTGTCCGAGAGGAATTTGGTGAAATTCGATGAGGAGAGCGGTAGCTTTTTCTGGCAGCTTGACACTTTGAGGATCTGGTCACATGTCTGGTTCTGAATTGAGTTGTGTCGACCGAGAGTCATTCCTAAATGAAGTATACAAAAGACTCAAGGATAAAGAGAGATTCATTTCCCTGGACGACCTATGAGAGGCACGACTGTCGATGTTTCCACGGACCGTGCCAATAGAGATTTTCATCAACCATATAAACAAAACCTGAATAGAATACCAATGCAGGAACAAGAATGGAAAGACCGTACACTTTTGAGAACGAATACTGGCAGTTCTTCGGATATGGCGATGGATGGCCTCCGGCAAAGTGCGAAGAGTGCTATGAACTGCTCGAGAAGAACAAGAAGCCCAACAAGCACTGCATCAACTGCTGGAAACTTGAGATCTTCTACAGCAACTGCACCGATCTGGATGCGGTCAAGGAGTATTTCCTGGAAGAGGGCAAGAAGGACCACACCCTGCACGGCAAATGGTCGAACTTCAAGATTCAAGTACCGAGGGAGCTGATGACCAGCATCCCCGAAGAGGGACATCCAGACGAGGACGTCAAGGAGGAGGGAGTCATCCTCATCTACACCCAGAGCATCGAGGAGAGGGAGAGGAGAAGGAAGAAGTTCCTGGATGATCTGCGCGCCAGAGGTCTGTATAAGAAGGAAGAGATATCGTACCGGAGGGGGTGTCTCAACTTTGATCAGATCATTGGGAACTGGAAGGGATGGTATGACCTGGCCAAGGATTATGTGAGCTAGGATTAGCCAACTTCCGATTAGGCTAGTATTCGTTTATGTAGACGGCTCCGGCATTGTTCACCCCACCTGGGAAATCCTCATAGGGTGCACCCACGGCAAGGTCGTCCTTTCCGCTGTCGTCGAAGTCGCCAGCAGCCAGTGCAAAGCCAAACCGATCGCCTCCGTCCTCTACACCTCCGACCGAGGACTGCCCGAACCAGTAGCCAGTTGTGGACGAAAGACCCGTATTCGACCCCCAGAGAACCATCGTGACCCCGTTGTTGGTCTTTCCAGCCCAGTCCTCCTTGGGAACTCCCACCGCCAAATCGTCGTACGAATCACCATTAAACCTGCCTACAGTCAGTGACCAGCCGAATCTATCATTGCTCTCAACATTGCCACCGGCATCGTCCTGGGAGAGGATCTCGGTGCTTCCGCCGACAGTTATTCCTCCGCCCGCACCGTAGAATATCGTAACAACGCCAGTATCCGCCTTTCCGTCGAACTTCTCGTACGGGGACCCCACTGCCAGATCGTCGTACGAGTCGTCATCGAAGTCCCCAACTGCGAGGGAGTAGCCGAACCGATCATCGTCCTTCAGATCGTCCCCCGAGTACATCCCCTGGTTGATGCGGTCCCACCAAGAAGGATTGTTGTTGAGAATGAAGCCTGCGACATTGCCGTAGAAGATGTTTACGACCCCGGCACTTGTCTTGTCGGTCCACAGCCCAGGCTGTTCAACGTCCTCATACGGCACTCCGATAGCTAGATCGTCCCATCCGTCGAGGTTGAAATCGCCCGAAGCCAGAGCCCACCCGAACCGGTCATTGGTCTCGCTCTGCTCACCAGCGTCCTCCTGGTCGATGTTCTGGTAGGACGCAACGCCGGATACGAGGAGCCCACTGGTTGAACCGAAGAAGACGTTCACGATGCCCGCGTCATTTGTGCTCCCTATGTGCTCATACGGGACACCCACTGCCAGATCGTCAAAGGAGTCGCCGTCGAAGTCCCCGGCAACTAGGGAGTAGCCGAACCGGTCGTGCTCTTCGATTCCTAAACCTATTTGGCTCTGTTCCAGCAGTTCCCATACTGCGGTCCCGCCTGAAGTCTTCAACCCGGTGGCGAAACCGTAGAATACGATGACTGACCCGATGTCGACTTGGCTGCCGAAGTTCTCATACGGGACACCAACTGCAAGATCGTCACATGACCCACCATCAAAGTTACCCACGGCCAATGACCACCCAAATTTATCACCAACTTCGTTGGGATTTCCAGCATCGCTCTGTACCAAGATCTCCGTGCCTGTCGGGTCAAGGCCTATTGAGGTGCCATAGAAGACAAAGACCACTCCCACATCGTTCATTCCATTGACATCCTCATAAGGGGTCCCGACTGCCAGATCAGCGTATCCGTCACAGTTGAAGTCTCCGGAGGCAAGGGACCGTCCGAAGTAATCATTGTCCTCGTTTACGGCACGAACCATGGTTTGGGTTATGAATCCCAGACCCACCGAGCTCCAGGCCTTGTGAACTTGCCTGCAGTCTGAGGACGTCATCC
This sequence comes from Methanomassiliicoccales archaeon, assembly GCA_030593885.1. GTDB lineage: Archaea > Thermoplasmatota > Thermoplasmata > RBG-16-68-12 > SOIM01 > JAGLME01. The sequence continues at coordinate 6,262 of JAUVGH010000023.1, read as the reverse complement.
CAGTTGGTCCACCGACCATAGCGCCACAGGTCTGGAGCATCACATCGCGGTACTCGTAGAAGGTCGCCGTTCGCGTCAAGCCGCTATCTATGAGAGTGGAGAAAACGAGCTGCTCGGCCTTCGCCAGGCCAAGGGCTTGAATTGTGTAGCCGTAATGCGTGTCCCCTTGGGCAATGAGATATGCGATCTTGTTTGGTATTCCGCTGTTGCTGTGGACGCCACAGTTGTCGTTTGCCAGGGGACCCGTTCCCCGGCACCGACCAGCGAAGTAGATGTAGTTGTCCATGTGATCGGGATCGGCAAGGCCATCGATAAGTCCTGAACCTGGAGGGTTGCTAAGGTCGCGCACATTCCGGGTCGGAAATGTGTTGAAGGCGTCTGTGCCAGCAATCCAATTGCAGGTTCCAAGGTTGCAGTCCAGATACTCCCCGAATATGTCCGCGTTTGCCTCGTTCAATGCCCCTGATTGCCGCTTGTATACCAGATTCCCTCCAAGCTTTCTGACAAGTCCGTGAGTGAACTCGTGGGCCACAATATCCATCGTGGTCCATGTTGTTCCGAAGGATGCCTCTCCCCACCGGCAGTCAAAGCAGGCGTTGTTGGTCTGTCCTATATCGTTGGCCCGAGCCACCAGCCTCATGCCATTATCGTTGATGCTGTCGATGCCGAAGGTATTGAGAAGGTAGTTGTAGTAGTTTGATCCGAAGTTGTTCAGGTTCTGAACATCCGTTGGTGGGGTGCCCACTCTCATTTGAACATGATCCTGGAACCATAACGAATCGTCAAATGTGGGGTTGGTGCTCAGGGCGTCAAACACTTTGGAGGGATGGGACTGTGCTGCCTGATCCCACAAATCAAGAATGTCGCCGTTGACTGAGTCGACGAAGTAGTTCCAAGTGCCACCAGGTTCGTCGGTTTGGATGACTAAAAACCACGCCGAGGTGTCCTCTCCCTCGATGAAGCGGTCGAAAACCGCTGGATTGTAAATGGATAGCAGGGGTGTATCCGACCACAATATCTGGACACCGCCAAACCGGCTCATTAAATCGGCCTCTGCGATCGTCTGGGCTTGTGAGGCAGAAACGGGAGTGTATATCAATACCTCCATATCTGGCACGACGGTCCCGTGATAATAGAGAACCATCTCCTTTCCAATGTGTATGATTTGCTCCGCACCCCAAACGGGAACTCCCTCATGCGTCTGTTGTAGCCGGACGTTAGTATACCCGAGTGGGCTGTCATCTGTTGATACCACAACAAATGAATCCGTGGGTCCTTCAATACGGAACAGATCCCCGTATGTCTTCAGGAAGGCAACGGCCTTGGCCCCTGCGTCCGTCAGGGATGGATTCGTCTCCCACCGCCCTGAGAAGAACTCGGGAACGGCGAAAGTGTCTCCGAATCGGATTTGCATAGGAACCAGTGAAGCGCTCTCAAGGTTCTGGAGGGATACGAGTTGGTCAGGATCGATCTTGACTACAGGCTCAACGGTCGAGGCGATTACCTCGATGGTCGGTCGGAGAATATACCCCCTACCAGGTGCCGAGTGGAGCGACTGCTCGACGTCCCAGTCCAGAAGTAGGGTTGTGACCTTACCGGGTTCGATTACGAATTCACTGATCAGCTTTATGCCAGTTTGTTCACCGGAGGGAACCGTGACATTTTCTGTCTCATTGTTGATGGTTGCCCTGGCGCTTCCGAGTGTAAGTCGAATCTGGTTGTATGCTCCCGGTTCAAGTTCCTCCAGGCCAAGTGTCGCCACCAGGCCGTCCTGAAGCTCCAGGAGGTCGATCTCCATGGATGTTTCGGAGAACAACACCCATCCGGCGCTTTCCGAGTGAACGTCGATGGTGTCAAACTGTACAATCACAGATTGTACGTCATCAAGGGGTGCATCGGTGAGGAGTATCTTGAGAAATGAACCCTCTGGATCCGCTTGTCCGGTTTGGGTGGCCCCCGGATTCTGATTGATTATTGAATTATCTTCCAGAGAGACGATAGTGTCTTCTGATGGTCCAGTGTCATAACTACCATCCGACCGAGAGAACTCTCCAAGGGGTATCGCGGCAAAAAGGCTCATGCACACAAACATCCCCATCACAAGTAACACGTAGATTCTGTTGGATCTCTTCATCTTCTCAATCTCCTCCCCTCAAGGACGAAGCTCGCACTTCAAAGGCGAGTTTCTTCCCCTCCATTATGACGCCGTTATGGACTGGAGCCGTATATATTTCTTTTGAGTCGGTCCGGTTGTCAAAGCGATTTGCAGTCTAACGGGGAGTTCTGAGATAATTCTCACGCGGGGGAATTGATCCCGTAATGACAAAATGATATTATACCGTGCAAATATACGGAATGAATTAAGTCGGTCGTTCCTTGTGAGGAGATTTCACCATGGTCTTCCTGAGCGACTGGATTGAAGTGATCAGATGAGCAATTACATCCTGCTCGCAGGGAGCATCGTTGCGGCAATCTTCATGGTTCTCCTCTTGATGCAGTACTTGAAGAGAAGGAGGCTGCACCAGCTTGTCTGGACCGTCGCGATCCTGTTCTGGTTCCTGGCCACATTCTTCCAGTTCCTGTCCTCTCCCGATCTGGTTGGAGGGGACGTTTTGCTGTACAAGGTCTTCTATGTCCTTTCGGCACCATTGGTAGGCCTCATGGGTGCAGGTTCTCTCCTGCTGCTTACTCACAAACCTTGGGGGAAGTACTTCCTGGTCTATGTCATCGCGGTATCCATCGCAATGATCGCAGTTGGGCTCACAGCCACGGTTGACGAGGGTGTGCTGACTTCCACAGATTATGAGGGCTTCGAGATGGTCGCTGGAGGGGCCATGCCTCAATACGTGCGATACTTCTCTCCGCTGTTGACGATACCTGGAGGACTGTTCCTGATAGGTGGAGCGTTTTTCAGCTTCTGGCTGGACAGAACGAGGAAGTACAATCTGATCATCGCAGTGGGTGGACTGTTTCCACTCTTAGGGGGCGCGTTGTCCAGAACGGGCGATACCACCCTCTTCTCTGCATTCCATGTCACTGGTGGCGTATTGTTGTTCATCGGCTTTCTCCTGAGCATGGAGTACATCAAGAGAATGAAAGAGGCTGCCGAGGAGCCCGAACCTCAAACTAAAAAACTCTCCCCCAGTTAGCTTCCAGACTTGTTCTTCTTTCCAAGAAGTACCATCAACAGAACCGCACCTGCGATGGAAACAATGGCCGCTGACTGCAGACCCAACCCGAAGGATGATATGCCTGCCACAAAGCCCGCGATAGGTGCACCGACTGCTACGCCTGCGACCAGAAGGGCGTAGAAGACCCCAGATGCCATGCCCCGAACGTCCTTTCTCGTACCTTTCACCACCATAGTCGAGGATGAAGGAAAGACCAGCCCGTGACCCAGACCGAAGATCACCATGACGGGGAGAAGCGTGAGAAGTGTGTTGAAATACGGGACCATCACCATCGCAACAGTAACGGCAATGAGTCCTGCCAGCGCCGGGACCTTTGCACCCATCTTGTCGCACAAGATACCGCTTGGATAGTGGATCACCACCGAAAGGATCGCAAAGGTGGAGAATGCAATGACAACATCGGTCGTACCCATCCCGAAGCTCTCCATGTAGAGGGGAACCAGTACCGTGAAAGCCCCCATGACAAAGTAGAGGCTGAATATGGATGTATATGACACCAAGACCGATTTGCGCTTGAGCAGAGCGATGAAATCCCGCAGGTCCTCACTGAACCTTGACTTCACTTTCTGGAAGCCTTCGGGCTCCTTCACCCGCACCGCGAAAACAACCGCGACGAACAATATGGTCGACAGAACGTAGAAGAATGCATGGTATCCGAACCTTCCTATCACCATTCCACCGATGGCAAAGCCTACGATCACCGAGAGGGCCAAGGCCATGCCGTATTTGGCCATCATTCTGCCCTTTCTCTCTTCGGGAGCCATCTGTGAGGCGATGCCCATGGAAGAGGGACCGACGAAACCTCCGCCAAGGCCGTGGGACATCCTGACCAGAAGGAGTTGAAAAGGATCTGCAGCCATGGAGTAAAGGAATACACTGACCGCATCCCAAATCAGGCCGATAATGAATGGACTTCTGAGCCCGATCTTGTCCGCGAGGCGGCCGAAGACTATGTTAGCGGGAATGTGCACGATCGAGTACATGGCGACTATGATCCCTATGAGCAACGGATCGATGAGTGGATCCAAGTGGACCGCATACAACGCAATAACAGGTACCATGGCGTTGCTGTCCATGGTTCCCATGAAGGTGGCAGCGAGCAGGTTGACTGACTGGAACCTCTTCTTCTTCATTGCTATAACACCGTGAAGAGTACGTTACATAAGTGCTTTAGGAATAAAAAAGGATAGCAATCGAGATTCGACATTGACAGTGTCAATTGCGTTGGTGGCTTCCAGACGCAGAGGTGGATCTAGAGTGTGAGGAATCGCTGTAATGAGCTTGGAGCTCATCTACCCTTGATGAATGTGTCAAAACATTGCGGGTTGTGCCTTTTGACATGCTCAGCTGGTACGACCTCGCCGCATCCTCCACAGATCCAGTCATCCCCCTCTTTCTTCTTCAGTTCCTCTTGGCAGAATGGACATTCAGGCATTGGAACTTGTTTTGCGTCCTTGATATTTCAAGTTTTTGAATCTCATCGGTTTCCAGAGGTTCCGGTTGGGGTCTCAGGGCCTGAATGTCGTCGAATCGGCTTCGCAAGGTCTCAAGCCATTCAACGGTGTAGATGCCTCCCTCACCGTCTCTGGAGCGCATTTGGTTTATGGTGATGTTGCCCATGGTTCTAGGACTGTTGACTTGACCTTCAGGAATCGGAGGTTGGACATCTCTTGACCCGTTGAGGTGCATAAGGGGATATCGATCTTCAATGCCGATATCGACGACGTAGGGCACGTCACCAATCCCATCTGGGTCAGGACATATATCTTGATCGGGGCCACTGCAATTATCCACACCAACATAGTCGGACCAGAAGTTACCACCAGAGGGGTAGCCATCGTCCCAATTGTTCAATAGCGTCCCGTCTACAGCTTGGTCGTAATTCTGTATGAAATTATTATGAGCGATGATGTTGCCTTCAGAACCATCGTACAGAATCTCCATGCCGACGCCATTGTCATAGATGTCGTTGCCGAGAATGTGATTGTCATATGAGAATAGGACTCCGATGCCCCAACCGTTGGAAGACACGTTGTTGGAGCCAACAATGATGCCGTAAGAGTGGTCGAGCTTAATCCCATGTCTATTGCCTTGAGCCATATTGTCAATTGCCGAAATGCCATGGGATCTGTACAACCCAACTCCAGCCCAAGTGTCCAAAACGACGTTGTTCTCAATCCAACCGTTTTCAACCTCAACTAGCATAATGCCAGGAGACACGGCGCTGTACGTCCCAATAACGTAGCAACTGCGCACTACGAAGTGTGCGGTCGTCTGCACAATCAACACACCAGAAGCACCCGCATCTCGCACATCTATCTCCCAACCTTCAATGATATAGGGATCTGTTGGCGTTCCAGTTCCTCCAACCACGCCATTCGCAGGCGTGAATTCAGCATTGGATTCAATCCTAACTGGACCACGCGTTATGTATGCAGAGGCTTCTTGACTCGCATGATTGACCATTGCAATGGTCGAACTGACCAGCACTAAGCACACCACGACTATCGTTCTCCTCCCTCTTCTCATCCTAATCTCCCTCAATACGATTTAATCATCTATTCTTAATAGGAATTGTGTACACGCTGGGAACCTGACTATCAATAGAATGGACATGTTCTAGTACAAAAAATGGATATAAAAAATGGAGTGACCGTTGGGTACCAGTCTCCTAAAACCAACCCAAGTATCGTCCCAGAAGCACCACGCCGCCAATAATCCCAGCTACCGCCGCGATCAATCCCCCAATCTTTGCCCAACTCAAGGGTGCCTCCCCCTGGACCTCGCCGGTCTGTCCGTTCACCAGGAAGTTGTACCTCTTCCCGCGATACAGGTAGCTTGAGACAAAAACAGGCAGAAGGATGTGCTTCCACTTGGGATCAAAGAGTTGAGTATTGACGCGCAGGCCTCTCTGCGTATCGCCGTTCAAGGCCCTCGAGCACGCATTTCGCTCAGAACTCGCGATCACGTCTCTGGCATTCATCCACAGGCTCACAGGGTTCTTTGTATACTCCTCCGCGCTGAATCCGGCCAGGAACTCGGTCGAATAACCGATTAAAGCGTTAAGATGG
>JAUVGH010000084.1 GCA_030593885.1 Methanomassiliicoccales archaeon | reverse complement strand
TTCTTGTTCATCATCGTCGATTCGCTTCTTCTGGGCTTTGGGCTCTTCCACGGTCTGAATGGGGTGAGGAACGTGGCCTATGACTACTTCCCCAAACCGGGAACCAGAAAGGCAATTTCCAGTGTCATCCTGATCATTGGTGTGATCGTTTTTGTTTGGGGAGCCTTCGTGCTCGTCAATCTGGTCCTGGCGGGGTGATCAAAGATGAAAAAACACGACGTAATCATAGTCGGCGGCGGTCTGGCGGGCCTCAGGGCGGCATGGAAGGTCAGTGAGGTCGCAGACACAGCAGTCGTCTCCAAACTGCATCCTCTTAGATCGCATACCGGAGCAGCCCAGGGAGGCATCGCCGCATCGCTCGGGAACGAGACTCCGGACTCCTGGGAAGAGCATATGTTCGACACGGTCAAGGGAAGCGATTACCTGGGCGACCAGAACGCCATCGAGACGCTGGTCAGGGAGGCGCCCAAGACAATCTATGATCTTGAGCACATGGGAGTGGCCTTCAGCCGGACCAAGGAGGGCAAGATAGCACAGAGACCATTCGGAGGTCACCAGAGACCCAGGTCTTGCTACGCGGCAGATTGGACCGGACACACCCTACTTCATACGATATATGAACAGTGCATCCCCAAGACGATAACGTTCTATGATGAATGGTTCGCGCTCTCGCTGTCTGTCAAGGATGGTGTCTGCAGAGGGATTGCGGCCCTGGACATCAGAACCGGCGAAGTTGAAGCATTCCATTCCAAGGCGGTGATACTGGCGACTGGAGGGTATGGAAGGGCGTTCAAGATCACATCCAACGCACTAGCGAACACCGGGGACGGCCTCGGAATGGCCCTGAGAGCCGGACTTCCGCTCGAGGACATGGAGTTCGTGCAGTTCCATCCAACCGGGTTGTACCGCCAAGGAATACTGCTGACAGAAGGGGCAAGAGGAGAAGGCGGCTACCTGGTGAACGGAGACGGCGACAGGTTCATGAGGAACTATGCGCCCGAGAAGATGGAGCTGGCACCCAGGGATGTCATCTCGAGAGCGGAACAGACCGAGATGGACCAGGGAAGGGGCGGAGAAGGCAAGGACTTCGTCTACTTGGACCTAAGACACCTTGGCGAGGCAAAGATAAACGAGAAGCTTCCCCAGTTGAGGGACCTGGCCAGAAGCTTCGTGGGGGTAGATCCGGTGAAGGATCTTGTACCAATCCAGCCCACAGCGCACTATTCAATGGGGGGCATACCAACAACCGTCACCGGTCAGGTCATCTCGGATGAGAATAACACACCTGTGACCGGGCTCTTCGCGGCCGGAGAATGTGCCTGCATATCCGTGCACGGAGCCAACAGGTTGGGGACGAACTCCCTGCTGGATGCTGCTCTCTTCGGACAAAAAGCGGCAGTTGCGACGATCGAGTACCTGAACAAAGCAGATTTCCATCCATTTCCCGAAGAGGTCATGATAGAGGCAGTGACCAGGGTGAAGTGGGTCAGGGAAGCCAACGGTGGAGAGTCCGCACCAAAGCTCAGACATGAACTGCAGGAGACCATGACCCAGAAGTGCGGCGTGTTCAGGGACGGAGAGAAGTTGGAGGAGTGTCTCGTGAAGGTGAAGGAACTCCAGAAGAGGTTTGAGAACATCGGAATCGGGGATCGGTCCAGATCGTTCAATACCGAAGTGACAGAGGCTCTGGAGACCCAGAACATGCTGGATTTCTCCGAGATAGTTGTGTACGGGGCAATGCAGAGAGAGGAGTGCAGAGGAGCTCATTGGAGGGTGGACCATCCCGGCAGGGACGACGAGAATTGGCTCAAGCATACCATCGCATTCCAGAAGGAGGATGGGATCGAATTGAGATACAAGGATGTCGTGATCACGAGATTCCCCCCCAAGGAAAGGGGGTACTGAGATGCCAGTGATGGACAAATCACAAATTCATGTTCTAATAAGAACAAGAGGGTCAATAGACTGGGACACCCTATGAATAGAATATATATATACTGAGAAATGGTTGGTTTGATTGGAAACTGGGAGCGAGGAATCAGATGTCTCCGGACAAGGACAAGCGATTCACTGAGGACTTTGTACGCAAATGGTCCAGAGCGGGTGGCGCCAAGAAGAAGCAGATGTCCAAGAATGAAAGGATTTTGAAGAACCAACAAGAGATCCTCAGGAAGGACCCACGGAACCACAAGATATGGTTCGCCAGGGGAATCCTGCTGGCAGAGATGGGGCGCTTCGGGGAAGCTTTGAGGTGTTTTGACGCGGTCATAAAGCTCGATCCCAGGAACAAAGCGGTCTACAATTCCAAGGCCTCTGCTCTGCTCCAGATGGGTGAGATTGAACAATCCTCCACATGGTACAGGAGGTCTCTGGACATGAACTCGGAGGAGATCGCACCCGAGATAGGAGCAATAATGTCAGAGCAACTCTCAGCGGAGGAGGTCATAAGAGAGATGATCGAGGAGTCCAGAGAGTGGGAAGAAACGATCAGGACAAGAACGTGCCCCATCTGCAACTCGAACGTGTTGTGGGAAGCCAAGATATGTCCAACATGCGAATGGGAGTTCCACGACGAGGACTTCGAAGAACTGGCTTTTGATGAGGAAGAGATCAGGCCTGAGAGAGAGCTGACCGAGGCGGAGATGAAGGAGAGGCTCATTAGGAAGATAGAAGAATATCGATTGGAAGGATATGAAGTTGCACCAATTGTCAGGACCTTGAAGACTGAACCGCACCGAGCGAGGGGCGCGGTTGCCCAGTTCGAGGAGAACGTCGCCGAGATCGAGAAGTTCAAGAAGAACCTGGAATCCATGGAAACCACCGGTTTCGAGATGAAGCTGAAGGAAATGAATCAGCGGTTCCGAAGCCCGTACAACATGTTCGCCATTCGGAATGAATATGATAAACTCATCAGGCGTATCGAGGCCAGACAGGCCAAGAGAACCAAACGGCCCAGGGCCAGAATCGGGAGAGAACCCGCCACCGTAGGCCTCACGAACGGAATGAGAGGGCGTGTGAACGGCCTTGGAAAGGACAGACCGGGCGGGCTCACGAACGGCAGGAAGGGAAGGGTCAATGGGATGGTGAACGGCCGGGGTAGGGTCAACGGGCTCACGAACGGCAGGAAGGGAAGGGTCAACGGGATGGTGGACGGCCGGGGTAGGGTCAACGGCGTTACGAACGGCCTTATCTACCGCTTCCAGACCATGAAGGCCGGGCTCGTGAACGGCATCACCAACGGCAACGGCATCACCAACGGCCTGGGTTCCATCAGATTCAAGAACGAGAACAAGCGCAAGAAATGGAAATTGACCATCATCCCACTCATCGCCATCCTGCTCTTGACGACACCGTTCTTTGTATATACGGAGCTTCCTGTTTCAGACATTGAAGTGGACGGGGAGTTTGACGATTGGTCCGGGGTTCAGAAGATAGCATCCGCAAGGGACCTGTCTATTCCTGGGAACATTGACATTATCAGCGTGGCCGCGAAGAAGGACACCAAGTACCTCTCTCTCTACGTTGAGGTCGATAACATCGCGCTGGGCGGGAATCCAGCCACTGGGATCCCAGACACGATACATTTCTTGCTTGACGTGGACAGCGACGCATCCACAGGATACCTGGTAAGAGGAATAGGTGCTGACTACGCGATCAGGATAATGGGACATGGTGGAGTGGCGTTGACCTCCGGTCTGTACAGATTCGGCTCAGGTGCCGACCAGAACAACTGGTCCGCGTGGGATTCAGGTGGCCATGCACAGACTGCGGTGTCCACCAAGATGCTCGAAACTCAGATCCCGTATAAATCCCTCACTGGGTTGGGGAAGAAAGTGTCCATACTTGTTCACTCATCATCTCATGACGGCTTTTCGGATTTCGCTGACAACGTCATCAGCGATCAGAAGGGTGTCCTGGTCATCGAGCAGTTCTGGAGCGATCAGGCCGAGGAGCTGGCAGGTGGCGGAAACACCATACTGACAATAACCGCACGCGCCCTGGGAAACAGGATGAGGATCGACTCACTCACGGCCTACCTGACCGGGGATGCGGCCCCGACCGAACTTGAGAGAATCAGGTTGCTGGCAGCCGGAACAGAGGTCGGTGCCATCAATTCCCCTCAAACCGGCACTCTGAAATTCACATTCAGCGGGATAACAATTAACGAGGATGAGACCGTAGTGATCACCCTGGACGCCACTGTCAGGACAGCAAGCGGCAACACATTGGGTGCGAAGGTCTCTTTCTCGAGTGATTTTGAGCTCTCTTCGGGAGTGGCAAGTTTGGAGGATACCTACCCAGAGGGCTCCATGGACT
>JAUVGH010000036.1 GCA_030593885.1 Methanomassiliicoccales archaeon | reverse complement strand
CAGGGATAGTTCTTCTCCATCAGCTGTCTTTGTAGGAATTCGCAGGCCCACGACCTGGGACACGATCTTCCCCTTATCGACCGCGTAAAGGAGCGAATCCGAGCACCACCTATCGTCATACTTGATGAGGTCCTCGACCCTTGATGGGGTCAGCGGCCACCACAATGCGTTGATGTTCAGCATGAACGCTTCCTGAGGATCAATCTCGTCATAGGTCAGTATCTTCATTGGAAATCCTCCAGAACCTGAGTCCACTTAACATTGGCGGTAGTCCAGCCTTCCGAAAAGGGGAAAGCGAAGTGTCGCCTATCTCTCAGCGAATATCGCCTTGATCTCGTCCATCCTCACTTCCGGATTCTTCGATGGATTGAGGTCGCCCAGGAGCTCTTTCTCGTACGTGGGTGCTTTGGTCTGATAGAATATCCCCAACGGCATCTTGTCCATCTCACGGCTCCGTTTCCAGGCGGCATCGAAATCGCTTGGGTCGTGGTCCTCCATGATGTACGCCAACTCGTTCCACTCTTTGAAGGTGTTCAGGAAGGTGACGCACGGCTGCATCACCTGGACGAATGAAAAGCCCTCATGCTTGATAGCTGCCTTGAAGATCTCCAGCAAGTGCTTTGTCTTCCCGACGTAAGCTCTTGCTACGAAGGTTGCTCCGGAGGCCAATGCCAGCGCTATAGGGTTCATAGGTTCCTCCACGTTGCCCATGGGGGTGCTCTTGCCCTTGAATCCCTTTGCACTAGTGGGCGTGAACTGGCCGGTTGTGAGCGAATAGACCCGATTGTCATGTACGATGAGTGTGACGTCAATGTTCCTCTTTGCGCCATGAATGATGTGTGCGATGCCCTCGGCTAGAGCATCTCCGTCTCCTTGGAATGAGACCACCTTCAGATCTGGGTTTCCCAGTTTTATGCCAGAGATCGTTGTGAGCGCCCTTCCGTGTAGAGAGTAGAAGCTGTTCAGGTTAAGGTAGTCCATGATCTTAGCGTGGCATCCGATGCCTGCGGAAACAACGATGTTCTCCTTCTTCACATGGCCTTCCTCAACGAGTGCTGTGACGGCTCTCTTGAAGGCGTTCTGCAGTCCTATGTCCCCGCATCCGGGGCACCAGGTGTTCTCGGCGTAAGTTCCAAGTTCCATCTAAATCACCTCCTTTATCTGCTTGGCCAGATCAAGCGGGTCGAAAGGTCTTCCGTCGTACTTCCTAACTGAGCCATCTGCCGTGATACCATTATGCTTCAGAAGTGTTGTGAACTGCCCATCGATGCTGAGCTCTACCGTCACTATCTTCTCCACTCCCTGCAGCGCCTCCTCGACAGCCCATATCGGGAAGGGTTCCAGGTATAAGACCTGCACAATTCTGACGTCGTCCAGATACTTCGCCGCCTCTCGTACTGAGCATGTGGTGGACCCGTATGTCACCAACGCGATCTTTCCATCTCCCTCGGTTTCGACGGTCTTGATCTGTCTCAGTCCGTCTTCGATCGCCTTCCGCTTCCTGGCTCTCTTCTCCATCATCGCAACTATGGCTTGTGGATCCTCGATCGTGATCCCGTTCTCATCGTGCTCATAGCTGGTGGCCTTGATGACCGCATTCTCCACGGGAGGGAACAGCATCGGGGACATTCCTGAGTCGGTGATCTTGTACCTTCCATAGTCCTCGGGATTGCCGTCATACATCAGGAGTTCCTCTGTCTTGATGGAATCGAAATCGAACCTTGTCGTCATGGTGCTCTCGGCCAGATGTTTCTCGGTTAGCAGAATGCCTGGTATCTGATATCTCCAGAGCAAGTTCATCAGTTCTGCCGTCTTTGTGAATGCCTGGTCGTTATCGGCCGGCGACATGACGATCCTGGAGAACTCCCCATGGCCTTGATACAGGGCGAAGTTCAGATCCCCTTGGGAAGTGTAAGTTGGAACGCCTGTGGACGGTCCGGGTCTGGTCCCGAGATAGCAAAGAAGAGGAGTCTCTGACTGTCCAGCAAGGCTGAACGCCTCCTCCATCAAGGCGAATCCGCCTCCGCTTGACCCGACCATCGTCTTCACACCCGTGTACGCACAGCCGATCGCCATGTTGATCGCGGCAATCTCGCTCTCCGGGTGAGAGACCACGATATCCAGCCTTTTGGCCTGCGCGGCGAGATAATGAAGAACAGATGACATGGGAGTCATTGGATAGGCGATATAACACTTCATGCCGCCCGCAACGGCGCCCAGCGAGATGGCTTCATTGCCGGTCATAACAGCCCCGAGCTTCCCATCGCCGGTCTCGATCTGGTACTTGCCAATATGTTCGGAAATGGCATCATACGTCTTCTTGGCCAGGCGAACGTTAGGGTCTGCGTACTTGGGATACGCTTCCCTGATGGATTCTTCGAGAACGGCGAAGTCCACGCCGCCAAGAGCGCATGCAGATGCGACGCCGATCGTACCAGCCAAGACAGGATTGTTGCCTTCTTCTTTGATCCATGAATACACTGGAATGGGTATCCCCTCTGCGCCTTCGACCGCTTCAGAGTTGTATACGAGGGTTCCATCATCCCGCACCTTGTCTTTCTGGATCTCGTATGCACAATCATCCAAACAGGCGAAGACGTGGACTTGCTCGTAGTGGCTGAAAACGGGTTCGATACTGGATGCGATTAGGGAGGCGTTGTGTCCGCCCCTAATCAAAGAAGGATAATCATCCATCTCGAAAACATGCCTTCCGACCTTGTTCATGATCCGCGAGAATAGTATCCCGCTCATTCGAACTCCCTGTCCGGCTTCTCCCCCTATGAGGACGGAGTAAATGTCATCTTTCATGCGAATTTCTCCTCGATGATGCCCCTAAATATCGTTAGGGTTTTTCCATCTTTCGATTTGAACCAGTGTATGTCACCAAGTATTAAAGGAATTCGCAACCAAAAAGAACGAAATCGCCAAATAGCGCTAACTAATCTAATCCCTTCATGAGGTGGGAGACCTCCCTGAGAGCCACCATATTCTCTTCGCTGGCTTCTTCCGAGATTATTTCGATGCATCTTGTGCATGTGCTCAAAGCCTTGTCATGCTCGCCTTTGGATCTAAAGACCTCGGCCAGAGACAGGTAGGTCCATGGGTTTTCGGGTTCCACTTCCAGAGATTTCTTGTAGAGGGCCACGGACTCGTCCAGGTTGCCGTTGCTCTCCATTATCAGACCGAACTGGTTGAGTGGTGTGTAGTTGTCGGGCTGCATCTCGGACCATTTCTGATAGACCCACTGCTCGTGAGAAGAAAAGCCAATGACACCGGCGAAGTAAGCGAAGTTCTCCAGGACCTCTTCGGGATCGTTCTCGGTGGATGCTAGCGCGACCGCCTTCTGGAGATATCTCGAATCGTCTGGATGCATCAATCTGTCCCATATCATTCCCATGTAGAAGTTGCCGTACGGATCTTCAGGATCTCGTTTGAGAAAGGCCCTGCAGTAGTCTGCGGCCTCGTCAAATCGACCGATCATGGCCAGTGACTGGATCAAGAACAGACGCGCCTCTGCCAGTGACTCGTCCTTCTTCAACGCCCTCCGAAGTTGCTCGATCGCACCGGCTGGCTTGCCGGTCTCCATCAGGTGTTTGGCATAGATCACCCTGAGCGTCGGTATCTCTGGGTATCGCGTGATCATTCCTCTCAAGGACTCCTCAAAGTTCTCGGGATCGACCTCGGACAAGAAGTAAGACAGGCCAGTAGGACCCAGCCTCTCGAAGTAATCCCTCAATGAACTCTGGAAGACCTTGTCCCTTGCGTCTGTCTTAGACTCACTAGAATCTCCCGTCATTTCCCATCCCATCCTACAACGGCTATGGAATACAGGTCTATAATTCTTTCTGGGCACGAGACATTGGTAAACAGGGACCTTTCAAAAACACGACAAATGCTCAATTCTGATGCTAAGTAGAAAACCGAACAACACTGTTTAAATAGGCTCAAAGACAATTAGATTGTGACTGTGAGGGACACCTGTAGCCCGTTGGAGAGAGGCGGGATGACCCACGTAAGGAAGGAAAGAGGTTCCGGAACGATACGCATCGGCATGCTTTTGCCAATGGTCGCTCTGGTCGTCATGTCTTTGGCCCCTTTTCTTTCCCAGAGTGCCGAGGCACGACCTTCCATGAGCGTTGACATGAGTGTTAGCGACGTAAACCTGGACCCGATGGAGGTTTTCAAATGCACCATCTTCTTCGACAACCACGGTCGTTCGCCAGCGCCTCTGGTTTGGATCAACGTAACGATTCCAGATAGTGTGATGTATCTCTCTGACGACTCTGGAATGGAAAGGGGTGTGATGGATGGAGATCACGTCTGGAGATTCTCGAGCGTTGCCGAAGGAGAGCACACCTTCGAGATTAACATGCAGGTTTCGGCCAATGTTCAGGAGGGAGACGTCACCATCATTTCCCATCTCGACTACCTGGACGACCTCCATATTACCATGCCATCCTCTGAGGCCTCAGTAACTCTGTCAATCACCGGATCAGTGTGGAATCTTGCAGACCCGGCCGGGTTCAGTCCAGGAGGCACCGTGGGTATACTGAAGGACATAGAGCCCTCCAAATCCAATACCTCGGTCAACTCCGATATTCCGTCCATCGGGCATGAAACAGGTGATAACACGCCGCCGGTAATCGATGACAGGGAGATGGAGGATCCTGCACCACCCCTGCCGGTCACGGACCCTGGCACATCACTTCCGGGAGACGGCATGGAAGAAACAGGGGCCGACACGGGAATCGCGCGGGACCCGATTGACAAGACTCAGGAGCCCCCCTCAAATCATCATGATCAATCTGAACCGGCAGTTACCATAGAGGAAGATACCGGGACTGTGAACGAGCAGCCAGATTCGTACACTGACTACAGCGCACTTACCGAGGATGTGCAACCAGCGGTCAGCCCAATAACGAAGATCGAGCCGTCCAAAGTATCATCAGAGATCGTCAGCAACAATAATGTATACAGCACGGGGGACATGCTTTCGTTCACCATTTACCTGAACAACACCGGTTCTCAGACCGCGAGCCGGGTCTGGGTCGAGCTCGTGATCCCTTCCTCGGTCCGGTTGGTCGATGACACTTCAGCCCTGATCGGCGGAAAAGCACTGGGGGAACTGGTCTTTGTGTTCTTCGACATCGGTCCGGGCGTCCACGAGTTCCTGATCTACTTAAGCTTCGAGGGAGAAGCGGACGGGTCCACCGAGGTGGAGGTTTGGGCGCATGTGTCCTACACGGACAGTCTGGGAGGTTTTGTGGGCGGATCTTCCCATCGCGCCAGGTGTGAGATCGTCGCTCAGCCAGGAGAGTTCCCATTGATGCAGGTGTCGATCGCCATTCTCTCCGCGGGCCTGATGACCGTGGTGGCGTACTCGACCAAGGAATGGGGAACATACTCGCTTCTCCCGTTCATCGCCCCCCTGTATTCCAGGCTCAACAGAAGAGAGGTCATGGACCACAAGGCCAGAGGGACGATAATCGGATATATCAAGGAGAACCCCGGGGAGCATTTCAACTCCCTCAAGTCAAAGCTGGACTTCAGGAATGGAACCCTTGCGCATCACTTACACATCTTGGAGAGGGAAAGGATGATAAAGTCGGTGAGGTACGGCAAATACCGCAGGTTCTTCCCCGTGGGAATGATGGTCTCCAAGAAGTCTTACCCGACCGAGCTGGAGCAGGAGATACTGGACGTGGTCAAGGTTAGACCCGGCATAAACCAGAAGACCATCGCCAAGAAGGTGGGCAGGAGCAAGTCCACCGTCAACTACCACATTGACAAACTGAGGAGAACGAACAAGATACGCACCGAGAAGAACGGGCTGAGCCTCAGACACTACGTAATTGAACCTTAGGACTCGAAGAACAATTCTCTACTCGACGTGCCTGCTGGACAGGTCGAGGCATTTTTGGAGCCTGTCGTCGTCGCCCAGTTTCTTATAGAGATTCCCAAGCACTCTCCAGCCGCCTGGATACTCCGGATTCCTGGTGAGAAGCCCATACAATATCTCGACGGCCTCGTTTAGATTGCCGAGTTTGGCCAGAAGGAGACCTTTCATGAAAAGGGCGTCCACGTCGTAAGGATTGGTTGCCAACCTCATTCCGGACGTTGCAGCGATCTGCTTGAGGTTCTCGTCCATCCCTTCAGAGTTATTCCAGTCTGACCCTTTCATCTCCTATTCAATCGATGGCTGATATAAGAATCATATCGATAAGAAAATCAAAGTCGATAAGCAGTCTGGCTATTCTTGCACCATATCCTCTTGCTCTTCTTCAGCGGGTTCTTCATCTTCATCTTCATCTGAGGGTTCTTCCTCTGTAACAAGGGCCGCCTTCTTCCTCCTTATCAGGATCAGAACAACCACAAGAACGACCACGACCACCACAATTGCTGCAATGATAAGAATGAGGTCAATGCCGGGTTCGGGGCGGTCCTCTGGATCCAATAGATCTGTCCCAGCTCTGCATTCCTCCCCGTTGTCATATCCATCGTCATCCCAATCATCGTCGGCATCTGTCGCGTTGAGGGGGTCCATTCCGCAGCCGATCTCCTTCAGGTCGTCCACGCCGTCGTCGTCGCTGTCCGCGAAATCGGGAAATGTCCCGTTGAGGTATTCTTCCAGATTGGTGAGGCCGTCCCCGTCAGGGTCGAGAGTGGAATCACCAGCGGCCAGGGGGTCAAGCATCTGATAATCGAACTCATAGCCATCGGGGATGCCGTCAGAGTCGGAATCAGGATTCGTTGGGTCAGTGCCAATGCTGTTCTCAACATTGTTCAGGAGGCCATCCCCATCGATGTCGTCATCGCTGAAGTCCGGTTCCCCGTCCCCATCGAGATCGTTCACGCTGCCGTTGAATATCTCGGTGTGGCCGAGCATCATACTTACGGACCGGTTGTTCCCCTGAAACACCAGATCGTGCCAGGACACGTGAATCTTGGTAATATTGTTGATGAGAGTCGGTACGTAGGTCATGTCAGTCACCACCATGGTCTGCGAGAACCCGCTGGCATCGGTGGTCACATTGTATACCCGGACGGACCCATCATAGACGTCCACACTTGCGTCTGCCAGATGTGTACCGTTGTCATGAGAGATCACCTCGACCGTGAGGAAGTTCTGGATGTAAAGTACTGAATCGTCTGTTGGCCCGATCGAAACGCCAGGATTCATCTGAAAGGTCGCGAAGGATGTGTTCACCAAGTGGATGGTACAGCCTTGAGAGAGCTCGAATGTGAGGACCTCGACCTGATCGACCGTGGAGTTCCAGAGCGTCGCCTTGGAATGGTCGTATGCCAGGAATCCCTCCTTCAATCCAGTTACTGTCAGGCCCTCGAAGACAACATTGGCATGGTCGTCCAGCTGGACGCCTTTCCAGTTACCAAGAAGTGTGTCGCCAGTGGCGTTGACGATTGAGTTGACAACATACATGCCGATGGTCTCGGAATCCATCACAAGGTTGCCCTTAGTGGTGTCATTGGTGTTCAGGAGGTATATGCCCACGCTCATGAGATGTACCTCGTTGCCCTCTATGGTCACCGTGGATCCAGCGGAGAGTATCCCATTGGGTGAGATTCCCGAAATACCCCTCTCGATGTAATTGTCCTTGATGGTGCTGTTGGAGGAGATGGCATGAATGGCCTGTTCCAGGTTGTTTATGAAATGGGAGTTGGACACGTTGATCGAAGCGCCGTTCAGCACCAATCCTTCCCGCGAATACTCGAGTCTGAGGTAATCCAGCACGGAGGTGGTGTCGCTACTGCTGTACAAAGTCAAGGAGGCCCAATCGCCAGGAGTTTTCGGGAGCAGGTTCGAAGTGAATATAATGAGATTGGCTACATCCCCTTGAGCGATTATCTTGCCCTCAACACCCAGGCTCTTGTTCTGATCGAAGGCGACGGTCGTACCGGGTTCGATTGTGAGGGTTGCGTCAGTGGACACCAGAGTGGTTCTGCTGACAACGTGAGTTCCCGGACCCCAGTGGTCAGGCACGGCGCTGAAGCTCTTGTTGTTCAAAATGGAAGCGTTAGTCTGGTAGAAAACGTTCACGAACCAATCGCCCTCACTCTCCACGTGGAAGTAGCTCCATGCGACCGCTTCAGTATCTGGATCGATGATGTCAGTGAATGCAAGGCTGCCGTTGGGGGCATACCACTGGAAAACAAGATTGTCCACCGAGCCTGGATTGGGTTTTGGAAACGAGTCGAACACGATCCACGAGAGGGCCTTGGCAGTGGAATTGTTCACGAAGTCGTTGACGATCAGATTGACGCCTATCACCTCGGCTGCCTGGACGGGCATTGGAATGGAAACCAGTGAGAAAATGAGCAGGAAGGCCAGTATCACTCGCAGCCACTTCAAACCATGCACCTCACTCTCAATTCAGGTATCTCTATTTAGCGTTTTCCAATAGATTATCTGGCCGTCCTACCGCTACGAACTTCCCATAGTAATGGTGTGAAACCCGTGTCTGACCCAGATTGAACTCTCAGGACTCCCAACAAAAGAAAAAGGGAGAATGGTTGCGGCTCTACTTGCAGATGAAGCCGTCACCAACTTCCAGGTCGAAGCTGTATGTGTCTGTCCCACCATCGTCATCCGTGACGGTAAGTGTGACTGTGTAGGTACCAGCTGCTCCGTATGTGTGGAAGGTCGTGTCCGTGACGATTATCGGTGGCATCGTCCCTGTTATGTTTGTGTACCATGGGTCCCACGGAGCGCCCAATGGCTCGTATGGGCTGCCAGGCGGGAATGCCGGGTCAGCTCCCCTAACAGAGTCGTACATGTACAGGTTGGACGTCCAATTGCCGTCGCCCCAGTCCCAGTCAAAGGTCAGGTCATCCGATCCTGGATCGGTGGCTGTCGCAACGAACTTAATCGGGACTCCGGCAGCTGCACTGACGTTCAGGTCAATTATCCACGGCTCAACATGGTTCCAGTGGTCGCTATCTCGCTTGATCGACTGCTGAACGTTGAAGGTGTGGTGCTGCTTGCAGGTTGTTCCATCCGGGAAGGTGGCTGTCAACCAGATCGGATTAGCGCCCCACAGCTGTCCGTTGATTGGCTGGTCGCCCAAGATGGCGTCACCCTGATCCTCGAATGGATCGTAGGTGATTATGGCCGTGAACTTATCCTGTCCGCTCACATCGATGGCTATCGGAATGGAAGCTCCAGTGCTCGGATTCAGGTCTGGGTCACCGGGCCATCTCTCAACTTCCATTGCACCGATCTCTTCATCCCAGGTCTCAGTAATCGGATCGTAGTTCTTGACCACCAGGAGCTCGACGTTATGCCACTTCTCTCCAGCGACCCTCAAGCTTAGTTCGAACTCTATGAACGCACCCTCGAACTCAAGTTCTGGAGGCACGTTCAAGACGGTCACATGCTGATATGCTGAGGACGAAAGGCCGTCGTCATCCGTGACAGTTAGCTTGACATCAACCTCGTAGTCGTCCCACCAGGTGAAGGTCACTACCGGACCGACTGCGTCAACATCGTCTGAAGCATCTCCATTCCCATCCGAATCGACATCGGCGTCGAAGTCCCACTCGTAGCTGACTATTTGTCCGTCAGGATCGTATGAGCAGGTTCCATCGAACACCACCTCATCGCCCTCGTAGACGGTTCTCTCGTCCCCGCCCACGATACATGGAATCGGTGGTTCCTTGTCCTGTGGAATCCTCTCGCCAGAAATCATGGTGACATCATGACCGTTGGGTGTCTTTGCTTCTGTTACAGGGTCAAAAGCATCGAAGTGGATCTCGAAGTCGTCGCTCGGATCGGGTCCGAACACGACGCTCACAGTCAGATAGACAGTGCTCTTTGCTGGCACAGTCCCAGGTGCATGATGATATACGTCCCATATGGCATCAGTTCCAACATACACATGATGCTGTCCACCGAACGACTCATCGAACGGGTTATACTCTGTGGAACCGAAGTCGCCCAGATAATGTGTGGAGCTCTCGATCGTTATGCTCACAAAGTCGTCCGAGGTCGTCTCTGGCGGTGGCAGATCTGGTCCGTGAATGGCCATTGCTATCCTGAGATCCGTGAGCGGATCTTTGCCACGGTTCTCCACGATCAACGTGAAATTATGCACACCATCAGGCGTGTAATCTGCTGGGCAAATGAATCCTCCAGCGGGCCATCCGCCGATTCCTCGAGCTCTCTCTCCAGGATCACAATCCAGCCATATGTGCGCCGCACTCCCCGCTGAAGCAGCCAGCGGAAGATACGACAGCGACATCAGCACTGCGAGAATCATGACTGCGGCTTTGTTTCCGTTCCTTTTCTTCTGCATTTCTCTTCCTCCTTAGAGGCTGAAAGGTATTTGTGTCGCTTTCCCCATGGAAAGGGACCGCCGTAACCGGCTTTGCACCCCTCCCCGGCGCCCACAGGCAGTCTCCCCCTCTCCCATTAGGTTTGAGATCCTCACTGTGTTGCTTTGCTTATTGGTCTGAGGATATATAAGGAAAATCTGGTCTTCACCAAGTTAGTTACCAATTACCAACCTTGAAAACCAGGTTGAAAACCTTTAAGAAGAGCCATATTCTGTCACCATTCCCACGACAGTCACGAAAGTAATAAATCCACTCTGTCTAATATGAAGGCTGGGAACCATGTCTCGCTCGGTCTCCCCTCTCCTAGTGTTGGTATTCTCGTTTCTCCTACTGGGCAGTATGGTGATGGTTGTTCAGGCACCAGCAAAAACATGGGACGTGACGACCCAGCGCCCAGAGTATCTAATTGGAGAGAGAGTTGAGGCCAAGATGATCGTCACATATTCTGGATCTGTCCAATCCTTGGAAGTCACGTTTGAATGGTTTGATCCAATAGGGGTAGAGATATTCAATGAAACGAAGACCATGACTCTGTACGATAACGACAGGTATGCAGCTGCCTTCAGCAACTGGACTGCCGACATGACCGGGACCAACTTCACGGTAAGGGGGACTCACAATATAATACCACCAGAATCATCCGAGGCCCGCTTCAACGTCTCGACCTTTGAGGAGATCGCGGTGGTGGACTCCCTCTCAATCACTACCAGCCGACCCTTCTACGAGAACAACACTGTTGCCAAGGCGACGACCACATTGGGATACCTGGGCAATGGCACCAAATTGGGAAATGTGACCATCGAATGGCGGTACCCGAACAGCATCCTGGCGTTCTCGGAGAACATCCCGTCACCAGATGGAGGACCGAATGGAACCTCTGTAATGGACAGCTTCTGGGCAGTAGACTTCGTGGGAACTGGATTCGAGGTGAAGGCAACGTACAACGGCGTCCAACCGCTGACGGACATCGCCACCTTCGATGTGATTCCAGAAAGAGTGAGGACCTGGAAGAACGCGTCCATCAGCGGGAGTCCTGTGTGGAATGAAAGTGATGGTCCATTCGGGGTGTGCGACAACATCACGGTCCAGGTAGGTGCCACACTGACCGTCGAAGCTGGTTCGGTAATCAGGTTCTGTCCTGACACCGGAATCATCGTCCGCGGTGCCTTGATCATGGATGGCTTCCCGACCTCCAAGATCAACCTGACTTCATTCTCTTATCCCAGCAATAGAGGGGATTGGAAAAGCGTGAGCTTCGAACCGGAAAGCGATGACTCGGGATCCTTGCTCAACCAGGTTATCATAGAATACTCCCAGACCGGGCTTGTGTTGAATCAAGCATCCCCCACGGTGACGAATGTCTCAGTGGCCAACTCGTCAGTCAGCGGGATGGAGGTCCATCAATCCTATGTTCATATTGTCGGAGCGAAGGTTATGGATTCGGGGCGTGGCATCTATGCTGTCGACTCGACTCTGCATTTGTGGGATTCCGAGATACTACGATGCGATGATGGAGTCCAAATGGAGGACTCCAACGGGACACTACAGACAAACTGGATACACCACAATACGAACAGAGGGATCTGGCTGGTCCGCTCAAATCCGTGGCTGTGGAGCAACACGATCCTGTCCAACACCAACGAAGGGGTGAGAATAGACAACTCAATGGATGTTCTACTGACAGACAACACAATCAGCGGGAGCAATATCGGGTTCTACGGCTCCCAGTCAACGCGACTGACTCTCAAGAACAACCACATCTCGAATGCTGCTACAGTTGGGCTTGTCTTCTGGACAACGGATGAGGCCCTGGTTGAGAATACGACCATCACCTCCTCCGCAGAAAGCATAAGGGTCATGGCAGGGTCCGTTGTCACAGCATTGAACTCCACGTTCGACGACGATGCGGCTATTGTTACTGCCGGGAGGTTGTATATCGACAACTACCTTCATGTAAGGGTGATGGACACGATTGGGAATCCTCTGGAGGATGCTTCTGTCACACTCACGGTGGATGGCGTTCCCGGATTGATTGGACACTCCGGTCCTGATGGTTGGCATAAATGGAATATAGTCAGATATGAGGCTTTCATCAACATAAACCGGACATACACGCAGGTGGCTTTGGAAGTGGACCTTGATGGTTACAACATCACAAACGGTCCCAGGAACGTGAACATGTCAATCTCTCACACCGAGAACTTCGAAGGTCAGCAGATAATCGTTCCACCCGATGGCATCGATCTGTTCTTACTGATGATCATTGGAGTGGTGGGGGGGATCATCGCATTAATGGTGCGGATTCTATTCTTCATTTTGGGCAGGCGGAGCAGGAAGGAAGATGAAGAGCCTGAGGAAGCTTTGGATTTCGATATTGAGGAAGGGAAGGTGTACGTGATCACACAGGACGGAGCTGACAGAAGCTACGAGAAGTTCATCTCGGAAATGGAAAACGGCGCCACTGGACTCTGCTTCACTCGAACCTACCCCAAGAACCTCCAGAAGCGTCATGACTTGCATGAGGCCAAGGTGCTCTGGCTCAGCAGGGATGTCGACAAAGGCGGGCTCATGCCCACCAATCTGGGACTAATAACCAATGAAGTAGATAAGTTCCTTCAGAAGAACGAGGATGGCAAGAGGGTCATACTCTTGGACGGACTGGAATACCTAGTCGCGCAGAACAGCTTCAGCAAGGTGCTCAAGTTGTTGACCCATCTGAAAGACACGATGGGCGTGCACAACGGGACACTCCTAATACCCTTTGACATGAAGAGCGTGGAGGAGAAGGAAGCCGCCATGCTCAAGGCGGATCTTGAGGTCGTGTAGGATCGTATTACATTTCAAATGACTTCGGAGTTGCACACTGAATGAAGACCACGGTGTTCATTTCTATAGATGACACGGACATGGAGGGAGGAGAGGGCACGGGAAGATTGGCCAGGAGGATCGTACGGGAACTGAACCTGGATGTGGAGGGCGTCACTAGGCACCAGTTGTTCATCCATCCCACCATCAAGTACACCAAAAGGAACAGCTGCAACGTGATTATGGCCAGGGCTGGTCTGGAGATACGGGATGCGGTGAAGGAGATCGTGTTGGAGAGGTTTCAAGAGGGTTCGGATCCAGGACTGGCAGTCGGGTCGACCATCCCCAAATCCGTTCAAAGGTTCGGCCAGATGGCCCAGGGAAGGGTTCTGAGCAAACGGGATGCAGTCAAGATGGCTGAGAAAACTGGCATCTACCTGGAGGAACTGGGTGGAACAGGAGACGGCATCATCGGTGCCCTTGCCGGACTGGGGCTGTGCTCGACCGGGGCCGACGGGAGATACGTATTGCTGGAGGGACTGAGGGAATTGCATGGCTCCGTCTCGGTGGAGAGGCTGTCAGGAATGGGTATCAATACAATTGTGCTGGACAGCGGAAAGAAGGCCCAAGAGGGAACAGTGATGACCGCCGAGAGGATTCGTCCGAGTAGAGTTGCGGGAAGGCCGCTCCTTTTCGTCAAAGAAGGCGAGGGGGGCTACTACCCAGTCGTCCTTTGATTCTGCAATCGTCCGAACGCTTTTATCGCGCCGAATGCCAAGAGGCCGCCTATTGCTCCAAATGTCAGGTGTGTAACTACCGAGTACGTGATACCCAAGTGGATGAAGAAGACGGGTATTCCGACCATAGAAGCGATGACCAATCCGACGAAGAACTTGGCGAAGTTTGCCAGAGCAGCCGCCGCGACCAGCTTGACCGCCCCAGAATGTGCAGAACCACTCCAAAGAATCACGTCGATAACGGCCCCCATGAACAAGTACCGCGGTATCCCCAGAAGGAAGCCTCCGCCCAATCCGAAGAAGGCCATCATGACACCGGATAGACCTCCGATCCCTGTTCCACCCAGCCTGTTCCTGGATGCATTCCTTCCCAGAAGCATCAGCGGGATCACGTATATGGCACTATGTCCCGGTATGTGAAGAGGCACGCGGAAATAACCCTTTGCCAGGGCAACGAATAATGAGAATGAAGCAACGACAGCGACCGTGTACAGGACTTGTCCCAAGTATCCATATCTATCCCGGACCGGTGCGTCGCTTTCAAACACGGATGGTGTTCCCGTCCTCAATCCCCTACGCTCCTACCCTTATATCTGTAACATCTCTTACTCTATCTTTCTTTTGCGTTTCTGGCGATGTGAACTTGGTCGTCCCCTTCTTGGTGAAATCCAATATGTACGAGTTGGATTCGTTTGAGATTTCGCCCCAAGTGACCGTCCTTTCCTCTCCCGTGAGGTCACTTGTCACAGTAATCTCAGTTGAATTGGTCAGCGAGGACTCATTGACGATCAGGAGCATGACATCCTTCAACCGTGGTCCCTCGTCCGTGGCGCCAGAACCGAGCGTGTCCACATAGCTGGTGGTTGGGAGCGTTTCCAGTTCAGACATCCTCACCTTCCCTATCGATTCGCTGCCGGACCAGAACTCGATCTTGTATTCGGTGTCATCAGTACTGATGATGTCGCTCAAGACGAACTCCCACAATGCAAATGCAAGGACTATGATGACAATCGCGGTGACTATGAGCACCACCGGTCTCTTGAAACTCTCTTGGTTCTCCGCCAACCTGACCTGCTCCTTCGCAGGACATAATCGGATATGCTTACTTGAACATGTCGTCCCTGGACGACCTACAGCCAGAATCTGTCCCTGGTCATAGTTGGTGTCACAATATTACACAAATGATGCAGAAAGTCAGAACAAGATCCATTCTGGGAGAATCATGCACCCCAATTCAGTTCAATGCCGCATGCTGGGCAGTTGTCATCATCGGAAGAGACGTCCGCATTGCATGACGGGCAGGAAAAGGCCTCGTTCTGAAGCAGCTCCTCGAGTTCTTCTAGTCCAGAAGTGTCCTTGGGAGTATCATCCAATTCATCCAGGACGGTGTTCTTGAGCCGATCCCGCTTCTCCCTCAGAGTGTCCCTCAGGGTCTTGGCCTTTCTAGATGGGGCAGCTTCCTTGGTCCCAGAACGTCGCTTCTTTCCGCGAGTCTTTCGTCTCGGGAACTCTTCCTTTTTCTTCTTGGGCTTGTTCTTCAGAAAACCCAATAACGGCTTCTTCTCCGCAGGTGTCTCCTCTTCCAAGAAATCCTCCAGTATGTCCTCATCATATGGAAAGCCATCGAAGACGGAATCGGTCTTGTCCGACAGGTCGAGCATTTGCTGCCCGATCTCCCTGAGGTTTCGCTTCATTCCCTCAAGATCTTCGCGCTCTTCCATGATTTCTGATTCTTTGCTCTTGAGGCTGACCTCCCAGGCGTCCAGGAATTCGTTTCTCTTGGCGAGTTTCTTTTCTGCCTCGACCATCCTGACCTCCCTGGCCCTGAGCTTGTTCTGTACGGACTTGAGCGCCGCTTCCCGTTTCTGAACCCGGGCAATAACTCTATTGAGGTCTTCCTTTGAGCGTATTCTGATTCCTTTGGTGGATTGAATGGGATAACCCAATGCGTCACTTGAGGAAGCCATTGCGGAGAATCATAGAACGGGTATAGTAAAAGGGTTTTTGACAGTTTATCAAAAATGATAGCCGTATAGAGAGGCATTGGGACGATGGAACTCGCAAAATCCACACAACAAGAGAGTAGGCCATTTCGATTCGAGCCAGACCCTCTCCCAAAAACAATTTAAGCAATCATCCCATTGATAGGGCAAGGTGAGGTCGATGCACGATTGGAATGGCCCCGTAAAGAAGCTGGATGATTTCCGCTACGAGATCCCCCAGAAGTACAAGAACGAGATGAGAACGAGAGGGATAATCTACGCGGATGAGAAGATGATAAGGTCCGTGGTCAAGGACAATGCCCCAGAGCAGGTTGCGAACGTCGCTACGCTGCCGGGAATAGTGGGCAGTTCAATGGCAATGCCGGACATACACTGGGGGTACGGCTTTCCAATAGGTGGCGTCGCCGCCTTCAGCATGGATGAAGGTGTCGTCTCCCCCGGTGGAGTGGGGTTCGACATCAACTGCGGTGTCAGGATGTTGACCACGAACATGAACGTCAACGATGTCACTCCCAAGGTCAAGGATCTTGTGAACAAGATGTTCGAGAACGTGCCTTCGGGTGTGGGCTCCAGAGGGAAAATCCACGTGGACAACCAGACGCTCAGGAGGGTTCTGGAAGAAGGAGCTGGGTGGGCCGTCGGTGAAGGATACGGATGGGACGGTGACCTTGAACACCTGGAGGAGAACGGATGTTACAAGATAGCGGACTCGGAGAAGGTCAGCCAGAAGGCCATTGAGAGGGGGAAGCCCCAGCTCGGGAGCCTTGGTGGGGGAAACCACTTCCTGGAGATCCAGAGGGTTGAAAAGATACTCCAGCCGGAGATTGCCAGCAAGTGGGGAGTGACCCATAAGGACCAGGTGGTCGTCATGATCCACACCGGATCCAGGGGCTGCGGTCACCAGATCGCGTCAGATTACATCAGGGTCATGGAAGGGGCTGGAAAGAAGTATGGCATCAAGCTGTTGGATAGGCAACTGGCTTGCGCTCCAGTTCATTCCGATGAGGGTCAGGACTACCTGAAGGCGATGGCCTGCGGTGCGAACTACGCGTGGACGAACAGGCAGATGATACTTCACTGGGTCAGGCATTCCTTCGAGACGGTCTTCGACCAACCGGCGGAGGACATGGGTCTTAAGGTCATCTACGATGTGGCTCACAACATAGCGAAGATCGAGGAGCACGAGATAGAGGGGAAGAAGGTCGAGCTATGTGTGCACAGGAAGGGTGCGACGAGGGCCTTCGGAAGCGGCAGGAACGAGGTCCCTCAGGATTACCGGGATACAGGCCAGCCGGTCCTCATACCGGGAGACATGGGAACCGCCAGCTACCTGCTGGTCGGGACGGACAAGGCGATGAAGGAATCGTGGGGTTCGACCTGCCACGGGGCCGGGAGGACCATGTCGAGGAGGGCCGCGACGAGGAAGTTCAGCGTGGACCAGATCAAGAGCCAATTGAGCCGCAAGGGCATCTACATCCGCGCTGCCAGCAAGGACGGCATAGTGGAGGAGGCCCCGGATGCGTACAAGGACATCGATGACGTGGTGAGGATCGCAGACGGCGCGGGACTATCCAAGATCGTTGCAAGGATGCGCCCCATGGGCGTAATGAAAGGGTAGATGGGGCGGAGGTGGATGGAATGATAGTCGAATTCAGCATATTGCCAGTTGGAGCGGGAGAGAGTCTCAGCAAGCACGTGGCCAAAGCCTTGGACATCGTGGATGAAAGCGGACTGAAGTACCAGTTCACCCCCATGGGAACAATACTGGAAGGCGAGTACAAGCCGGTAATGAGAACGATAAGGAGATGTCACCTGGCAGTATTGGAGGACTGTGAGAGGGTCGTCACCACAATAAAGATGGATGACAGAAAGCATACTGTGGGGGAGATGGAGAAGAAGATCGCATCCGTGGAGAGCCGGCTAGGCAGAGAGCTGGAGAAGTGATTCACTTCCTCATTATGCTCGTGAGCATCGTTGCGGCTATGACGGATAGTACCATCCCGTAGAGGAACGCGTACTGGACACCGACGAAGGTCCACAAGGCGCCGGCGAGGATACTGGCGGTAAGTCTTCCGATCCCCACGCTCATGTGGTAGGTTCCTAGGCAGGTGGCCTTGATGCCCTCGGGTGCGAGATCGCTGACGAACGCTCTCTGGACCCCGTCTATGAATCCATTGGATAGACCGAACATTATGAAAGAGAATGCAATCAAGATCGCTCCTATCTCATACGCGAACAGGAAGCTCATGGCGGCGAAGAACACGTAGCCAACCGCTATTGTTGGCACCCGTCCTATCTTATCGCTCAAAGCCCCCGCAGGGATCGACGAAGCGGCAAACCAGATGTTCATCAGCAGATAGAACGCCAGAGCCATCACTTGGCTCTCCCCCAGGTCCACCGCCCTCAGCATCACGAAGAAGAACGAGAAGTTGCCCAGAGCGAAGATGGTGGCGATCACAACGAAGACCTTCAACCGGACGGGCAGGAACTTGAAACCTATCTTGACCGCGGCCTTGTCCTTCTTGGACTTCCTCTTTTCCTTCAACAGCAAAGATAGCCCGAAGGCGACGAACGCCGGGATCGCTGCGATGAGGAAGATGGGTTGATACGACGTCGCGAAGATGGCGAGCAGGATTATTCCGAAGATCGGTCCCAGAATGGCACCGCCAGTATCGAGGGCCCGTTGGAAGCCGAACGCCTTTCCCAAGGTCTTGGGCGAGGTGGACTCGGCCACGAGAGCGTCCCTGGCCGGTTCGCGGATCCCCTTGCCCACCCTCTCCACGATCCTAAAAACGAAGAAGTGCTGCCAGATGGCGGAGAGGGAGAAAAAGAGCTTCATTATGGCGGAATGGCCGTATCCACCGGAGATGAACGGTTTCCTCTTCCCGGCCCGGTCGGACAAGTGCCCCGAGAACACCTTGACGACAGAGGCAATGAACTCTGCGATACCTTCCATGATCCCTACGATGAAGTAGCTGGCCCCAAGCTGGATGACCATGAAGAAGGGGAGCAGAGGGAAGATTATCTCACTGCTGAGGTCAACGAAGAAACTGACCACGGCAAGAAGAACGACGTTGGCCGAAAGGCCGGCACCAAATCTCTTTATCGAAGATCTCATCCGCTCCTCCCTAAGGGTGGAAGAAGAACCCTATCGCTATGATCGTGTAAACCATGATCAGAAGGACGCCTTCGTACCAGTTGGATTTCCCGTCAGCAGAGACCATATGGACAACCACGACCGCCAAAGCAATGGCCACCAGCTCGAATATCTCGAAGGCCAAGGTCATTGGGGTGGCGAAAAGGTGGGAGATGAAGACCAGGACAGGCGCCACGAAGAGTGCGATCTGGGTGCTGGAGCTGATTGCTATCCCGACACTCAAGTTCATCTTGTTCTTCCAGGCCATCAAGACGGCACTGCCGTGCTCCGCCGCATTGCCCACGATGGCGATCACGATGACGCCTATGAAGATCTCTGAGATGCCGGTCACCGCTATAGAGGATTCAACGGACGATATCAACAATTCGCTCAGGACGGCGATCCCGATGGTCGCGAAAGACAGTACGATAATGCCCTTTCTTTTGCTCCAGATGGGCTCACCCTCTTCACCCCGGGGATTATAGAAGTGCTTATGCGTCTTCAAAGAGAAGACCAATCCCAGGATGTATGCCGCGATGAGGATGCCGGATATTCCAATGCTCATGGCATCGGTTATTCCTTCGACCCCGGCCTCATGCACGAAAAGCACGAAAAGGGTCGGCATGGCCAAAGCGATGACCGCGAGGGTCAACATGGTCGACCGGGTGGTTGCCGCACTAGATTCGAACTCCTGTTCCTTGTATCGAGT
>JAUVGH010000038.1 GCA_030593885.1 Methanomassiliicoccales archaeon | reverse complement strand
GCGCCGTATTTGGAGAGCTTCCTCATCGAATCCAGGAAGTCGTCCAGCCCCATCGATCTCTTGTCCGCGCCACCGAATACCGAGCATGGTGAGTTCTCCATCAGGAGGGAATCTCCGGAGAAGATAGCATCACCGTACTTGTAGCATGCCGAACCTGATGAATGTCCAGGCGTGTAGATCACATCCATCTGGTCGTTCTCGAAGTCTATCTTGCCCCCGTCCTCGAGTGCGTTTGTTACCGTGCAAGTATGCGTCAGCGATCCGAGGAACTCCATGAACTCTCGCAAGACCTGGAGGGTCTGAGACGGAACGCCTGTGCTTTCCAGCACTTCTTTGCACTGCTCGAACCTCTCACTCGAGGCCGCGCCGAAGTCCTCTATCATATCCCTGTCCTGTTCATGTGCCAGTATCTCTGGGTCGGAGACCTTTGAAAGCTCACAGACCAGTCCGCAATGGTCCACATGTCCGTGAGTGAGCACAATTCTCTCAATGTCCTTGAAGCCGAGATCGATGTCGCTCAGGCCGGCTTTGAGGTCCATAAGGGTCGTGTCCGTGTCGGGACCCGTGTCTATCAGAGTGATCGGTTTTGCGTTTATCACATAGACGTTCATGCTTCCCAGTGGAAGAGGTGTGGGCACTACAATCCTGTGGACGTTCCCCTCCGCGTCCATGCCCTCAACTATGGTCTGCAACTACTTAATAAATATTCCGCTGGGACAGGGCAGTTTCTGCTCTGGATCACATCTAATGTACTAAAAAAGACTGAAGAATCCTCCGGACTACGTCACGGTCATTACTTTCTTGAGTTCCGGGATCTCTTGCTTAAGGATCCTCTCTACAACCGTGAGGCTCGTGAGCTGGGACATCGGGCAGCCTGCGCATGCACCCTGCAATCGGACCTTGACCTCGCCTGCGGCCTCGTCCACATCGACGAGCTCTATGTCCCCGCCATCCGCTCTAAGGGCAGGCCTTATGTGCTTTTCCAGGACCTTCTCGACTTTGTCTCTCATTCAGACACCTATCAGTCAGATTGTGGATTGGGCATAAATACCTTTTCTTGTAACTCTCGTAGTGGACATTTGGGATATTCGACGACTCTCAGCTGAGAAATACCGGGAGCAAGAGCCAGACGAACCTCACTGACTGTCACCGCTTCTCACATCAGATTTAATACCGAATAGTCCTTTTCAGTGCCATCAAGGGGGCGGAGCATGGAGGAAGATCTCGTTCATAACTATGTTCTCGAGAAGGACATCATCAAAGGCCTTCCCGACAAGGTCGTTATCTGGGAAGAGACCCTCAGGGACGGGGAGCAGACCCCCGGGGTGTTCTTCACTGTCGATGAGAAGCTCAAGATCGCAAAGATGCTGGACGACATGGGCGTTGGAATAATGGATGTGGGCATCCCGGTCGTCTCCAAGGAGGAGTTCAAGGCGGTCAAGGCGGTCGCTAACGAAGGACTGAAGGCCACCATCATCGGGGCAGCCAGGACGGTGAAGTCGGACATCGATGCGTGTGTGGACGCGGACGTGGATGAGACCAGCATATTCATCGCTTGCAGCGATCTCCACCTCAAATACAAGTTGCAGATGACCCGAGAGAAGGTACTGGAGATAGCGGTGGAATCCTGTGAGTACGCCAGGGAACACGGATTGGATGTCGCATTTGTCACCGAAGACACGGTACGGGCCGATCTGGATTTCGTTGCCGAGCTCTACAACGCGTGCACCGAAGCCGGTGCCAAGAGAGCAGTGCTTTGCGACACCGTGGGCGTGATGACGCCCTCCGCGATGCGGTGGTGGCTGGGAGAGATCAAGGAGAGGTTCAAACCCGTTCAGCTGTCCTTTCACGGTCACAACGACCTTGGAATGGCGGTCGCAAACTCTCTGGCGGCCATCGAATGCGGGGTCGAGATCCCTCACACGACAGTCAACGGCATAGGCGAGAGAAGCGGGAACACTTCCTTTGAGGAACTGGTCATGGGCCTGGAAGTGCTTTACGATTACCGAACTGGCATTGACATAAGCAAGCTCTATGAGCTCTCTACGATGGTGGAGGAGATCTCAGGAATACCCTTGGCCATCAACAAACCCGTAGTCGGATACAACGCGTTCTCACACGAATCCGGCATTCACGCGGACGGCGTCTTGAAGAAGACCCTCACATATGAGCCGATGGATTGTGCGAAAATAGGCAGGACAAGGAAGTTCATATTCGGCAAACACACCGGCCATGCGGCGGTCGCCGACAAGCTGGAGAAGGCTGGAATAGGCGTCGCACCTGAGCAGGTCACGAAGATCGTCGAAGGGATAAAGGAAAGAGCGGAACACAGGGGGAAGAAGGAACAGGTGGAGTTCATCAAGACGTTCAGGGAGAGGGAGGAAGAAAGGCGAGGCATTTCCGACAAGGAGTTCTGGGCGATCGCCAAGGATGCTGGGGTGAATCCCCCCAAGTAGTTGAAGATCATGTCTGCGGGAGCGACACTCTCAGAGAAGATACTCGCACGTGCGAGCGGCAAAGAAAGTGTCAGACCGGGCGACATAGTCGACGCCAAGGTGGACCTGGCCATGAGCCACGAGGCCTGTACCTTCGTTGTCAGATCCTTCAAAGAGATGGGCGCAAAGAAGATTTGGGACAAGGACAAGATAGTCATAATCCTAGATCACTGGGTGCCCGCTTCTGACGTCAAGAGCGCCAGCCTGCACAAGACGATAAGGGACTTTGTGAACGAACAGGGAATAGACAACTTCCTGGATGTCGGCAGGGGTGGAATCGCGCACCAGATTCTGGCAGAGGACGGCTGGGTGCTCCCGGGGATGCTGGTCGTCGGATCTGATTCGCACACTCCCACAGCCGGCGCTTTGGGTGCTTTCGCAACAGGAATTGGGTTCACAGAGATGGCCGCGGTCTTTGCTCTGGGGGAGCTCTGGCTGAAGGTCCCCGAGAACCTCAAGATCATAATGGATGGGTCAATGGGTAGCAGGATGGACGGGAAGGACCTTGTTCTGAACGTCATCGGCGAACTGAAAGTGGATGGGGCCATCTACAAGGCGATCGAGTTCACCGGTTCTGCCGTCGATTCAATTGGCATTTCACATAGACTCACAATCTGCAACATGGCCACCGAGATGGGCGCCAAGACGGGAATCATCTCACCCGATGCCAAGACTGAGGAATATCTCGCTTGGACTGGCAAGGAGTACGAAGCCGTGAGGTCCGATGAAGATGCGGTCTACCAGGAAGAGCGGAACTTCGATATCACCGATTTGGAGCCCCAGGTCGCCTGCCCCTCGAACGTGGATAATGTGAAGGGTGTGAGCGAACTGAAAGGCGTCAAGGTCCACCAGGCATTCCTGGGTTCATGCACCAATGGAAGAATAGAGGACCTGAGGGCCGCCGCGGAGATACTCAAAGGCGAGAAGATCCACAAGGAGGTAAGGATGATCGTGATGCCGGCCTCTCAGAAGATCTACCATCAGGCAATGAAAGAGGGGCTGTTCGACATCTTCCTGGAATCAAAAGCCACCATTTGCGCACCGAGCTGCGGACCATGTTTCGGCGGTCACGGCGGGGTGCTGGCTGCTGGCGAGGCCTGCATCAGTTCCACAAACAGGAACTTCGTGGCGAGAATGGGACACCCCGAATCATTCGTTTATCTAGCTTCACCGTGGACAGTTGCGGCTTCAGCGCTGTACGGTGAGATAACCGACCCAAGGAGCGTTTAGATGGAGACCATACTCTCGGGCAGGATATGGAAGTTCGGGGATAACGTCAACACTGACGACATAACACCCAGCCCATACCTCACGATCACCGACCCGAGCGAGCTTGCGAAGCATGCCATGGAGAACCTCAACCCCGAGTTCGCAGGAGGAGTGCAGAAAGGCGACATCATAGTCGCTGGCAGGAACTTCGGTTGCGGGTCCAGTCGAGAGCACGCGCCGGTCGCACTGAAGGCAGCTGGAGTCTCCTTGGTGGTAGCACGGACATTTGCCAGGATCTTCTACCGCAACGCGATCAACCTGGGACTTCCGGTGCTGGAAAGCCAAGAACTGGTCGATCTGGTTGAGGAAGGAGATGAGATACAAGCGGATATCGGAAAGGGTGAGATTGCCCTATCCTCAGGAAAGATTATCAAGACGAATCCACTACCTGAGAACGTATTGGGGATACTGGAGGCAGGTGGCCTGATCAACAAGGTCAGGCGCATCTTGGAGGCAGGGAATGACCACATATAAGATAGCTATCCTACCCGGCGATGGGATCGGAAAGGATGTCATTTGGGAAGCCATCAAGGTCCTGGAGGCCGTGCAAGAGGTCTACCCGGTCAGTTTCGAGAGGGAGACCTTCCCGTGCGGTGGAGAGTATTATCTCGAAACTGGCAAGGAATGGCCCGATGAAGCTTTCGACGCGTGCAAGAACGATGCGGACGCTATCCTTTTGGGCGCCATCGGTCATCCCAAAGCGATCCTTCCCAACGGTGACCTCGCCGGAACCGACGTCGTATTTGGATTGAGATTCGGACTTGACCTGTACGCGAACGTCCGGCCGACCAAGCTCTTTCCCAACGTGAGGCACAAGATCTCCAATGAGTTCAAGGACGTCTGGGAACCCGGGAAGGTGGACTTCCTTTCCGTCAGGGAGAACACCGAGGGCTGCTACACTCCGATAAGAGGATTCCTGGCCAGGGGAGGAGTCAGGGAACTTGCCGTTGATGGAAGGACAATCACGAGAAAGGGCTGCGAGAGGGTCATCAAGTTCGCGTTTGAGGCGTGCAAGAGGCGGAACGGGGCGCCATACGACGGGAAGAAGAGGGTCACCTGTGTTGACAAGAGCAATGTGATGGCTGGTTGCAGGTTGTTCAGGCAGATTTATGATGAGATCGCAGAAGGTTATCCGGACATTGAGAAGGATTACGCATATATTGACGCGTTCACACAGTGGGTCATCAGGAATCCGGAATGGTATGATGTTGCCGTCTTCCCCAACATGTTCGGGGATATTGCGACCGATCTGGCGAGCGTTCTGGAAGGAGGGATGGGGATGGCTGCCGGTGGCAACGTCGGTGACAACCACGCCATGTTCGAGCCCATTCACGGAAGTGCTCCCAAGCATGCAGGCAAAGACAAGGCGAATCCAATGGCAGCGATCGGTGCAACCAAGATGATGTTGGACTGGATCGGGCTGAGAAGAAACGATCAGAATCTGCTCGTCGCGGCGAAGAAGGTGGAGGAGGCCGTTGTCGCTGTTCTGGAGGATGGAAAGACTCTCACTTACGACCTTGGCGGAGATGCTAAGTGCAGCGAGGTCGGGACGGCTATAGCCAACAAGATAACGAAATCTGCATGAGTCAAGACCCACTCCCAGTAGCGTTAATATACCCGATTCCTTTTCACAGACCAAGGGGAGGCTATGTCCGACGTTGTTTGGGAACCGACGGGGAGCTATCTGGATGATTCTAACATCAAGCGCTTCATGAGAAAGCATGAGATCAAGGACTACGACGAGCTCCTCCAGCGCTCCACCGACGAGCTGGAATGGTTCTGGGATGCGATCATGGAGGACCTGAACATAGAATGGTATGAGCCATATCATCAGGTTCTGGACACATCAGAAGGGATCCAATGGGCGAAATGGTATCTCGGCGGAAAGGTGAATGTTGTCCACAACTGCATCGACAAGCATGCTGATACAGACCTGAAGAACCATCCGGCCCTCATCTGGGAAGGAGAGGATGGAGGGATCCGCAAGCTGACCTATCTCGAGATGTATGAGCAAATCAACAAGTGCGCCAACGCTCTCAGAGCGTCGGGAGTCAGAAAGGGAGACTCAGTGGGAATCTATATGCCCATGTCCTTGGAAATTGTGATCGCGTTCTATGCCGTCATGAAGATAGGTGCTATTGTCATACCGATATTCTCTGGCTATGGCGGATCTGCGCTTTCGTCTCGTCTATCCGATGCTGAGTCAAAGGTTCTGTTCACTGCTGATGGTTCATACCGAAGGGGAAAGCAGATATCGATCAAGCCCCAGGCCGACAAGGCGCTGGAGAACGTTCCAACGGTTGAGAAGGTCGTTGTTCTGAAGAGGTTGGGGATCGATATACCCTGGAACGATGAAAGGGATGTCTGGTGGGATGATTTCCTGGCGAACCAGCCCGCTGAGTGTCCGACCGAGCACATGGACTCTGAGGATTATGCGCTTCTGATATACACTTCTGGCACTACGGGGAAACCCAAAGGTGCGGTACACACTCACGGTGGATGCCTTGCACAGATCGTGAAGGAACTCGGCTATTTCTTCGACGTCAAACCGGACACGGTGTTCTTCTGGCTGAGCGACATCGGCTGGATGATGGGTCCGTGGGAGATCATTGGCGTTCATTCTCTAGGCGGTGCATTGTTCATATTCGAAGGAGCCCCGAATTACCCTGAACCCGATAGATTGTGGGATATGATTGAAAGGCACAAGATTACACATCTGGGAATATCACCAACCGCCATCCGCATGCTGATGACCTTCGGCGAGGAATGGGTCACCAAGCACGATCTTAGCAGTCTGAAGTACCTGGGGTCGACCGGAGAGCCATGGGACCCAGAATCTTGGAACTGGTTCTTCGATGTTGTCGGGAAGAAGAAGGTGCCCATCATCAACATCTCCGGTGGAACCGAGATAGTCGGTTGCTTCCTTTCGCCTCTGCCAATCACTGCTTTGAAACCATGCACTCTGAGAGGACCGGCCCTGGGTATGGCCATCGACTGTGTTGACGAGGACGGTAATCCTGTTAGAAAAGAAATGGGCCATCTAATCGCCACCAAGCCTGCGCCGTCAATGACGAGGGGATTCTGGAAGGACCCTGACAGGTACATCGAAACCTACTGGTCCAAGTGGCCGGACGTCTGGTATCACGGCGATTGGGCTTACGTTGACGAGGACGGCTTCTGGTCTCTTCACGGGAGATCGGATGATGTCATCAAGGTGGCGGGAAGGAGAACTGGTCCCGCGGAAGTGGAGTCGGCTCTGATCGATCATAATGCAGTTTCCGAGGCGGCTGCCATTGGAGTCCCTCACGAGATCAAAGGAGAAGCCGTGATAACCTTCGTGGTGCTCGGGCCAGGATTCGAACCGAGTGAGGAACTGAGAGAAGAGCTCAGAATCCAGGTCGGCAACAAACTTGGTAAACCTCTCAGACCGGACAAGCTCATGTTCGTCACCGATCTGCCAAAGACAAGGTCGGCCAAGATCATCAGGAGAATTATCAGGGCGAAGTATCTGGGCGAGGAACTGGGTGACCTGTCATCGGTCGAGAACACGGACGCCGTTGATGGCATCGGAAAGGCAATCTGACCCACCCAACGAAACCTTAAATACGCTCCTCGAACTTTCTCAACGGCTGTTATGGAAGAACTTCACGAGATCAAGTTGTTCGGCAGGGGAGGGCAAGGAATCGTAACCGCTGGTAACCTCCTTTCTGAAGCCGCAGCCTATGGCGGGGATTATGCGCAGTCGATACCGACGTTCGGTCCCGAGAGGAGAGGAGGGCCTTCGATATGCTCGTTGAGGATATCCGATCAACCGATTCTTCTCCGCTGTGCCGTCACAAGTCCTGAGACGCTTTGCGTATTCGATCCCACCATCTGGCATTTCGTGAACATACTCCTGGGGTTCGAGGACAACGGCAAGATGATATTCAACACCCAGATGTCCCCAAAGGATGTGGAGAATGTCCTGAAAGAAGGCAAGTACGGGTACAAGCTGGAGAACAACGGCTACGAGGTATGGACGATAGACGCGACCGAGATATCGACTCGGATGCTCGGAAGGCCGATCACCAACACGACAATGCTGGGAGCGTTCGCCAAGGCAACTGGATTCGTTGAAATGGACAACGTCAAGAAGGCGATCGAGAACAGGTTCCCCGAAGCTGCCGATAAGAATTACCAAGCCGCAGAAGAGGCTTTCAACAAGGTAGAGAAACTGTAGGTATCGATATGGGTCTGGAAAAGCACGAGAAGTTCATCAAGAAGGCCAGCAGCACACTGGTGTTCGAGCCCGGATGGAGCGAGGACAACCTGACCGGTGCGTGGAGGAGCGAGAGGCCTGAGGTGGATCAGGAGAAGTGCACCAACTGCGACATATGCTGGCTGGTGTGTCCGGACGCCTGCGTCAAGAGAGAAGGCGACAGGATAGAGATCGACCTCAAGTACTGCAAGGGCTGCGGGATTTGCGCTGAGGAATGTCCGGTGAAAGCGATAATCATGTTGAGGGAGGAAAGTGACTGAGGTGTTCTTTACCGGCAATCGCGCTGCTGCGGAAGCTGCAAAGCTAGCAAGGCCCCAGGTCGTTGCTGCTTACCCCATCACGCCCCAGACATCTGCGGTGGAATACATCTCCCAGTTCATCAACAATGGTGAACTCAAAGCCAACATGATACTTGTGGAAAGCGAGCACAGTGCTATGTCCGCAGTGGTCGGAGCCTCCATCGTCGGTGCAAGAACCTTCACTGCCAGCTCATCACAGGGTCTGCAGCTCATGTCCGAAGGTCTGTACTTCGCATCTGGCATGAGAGTTCCACTTGTGATGGCAATCGCCAATCGGACCCTATCCATGCCGGTCAACATCTGGGCGGACCATCAGGACAGCATGGTCAACAGGGATAGTGGCTGGATGCAGATCTACTGTGCCAACGCCCAGGAGGTGTTTGACAACTTACTTCAAGCGTACAAGATCACTGAGGAAGTCCTCATGCCGGCAATGGTCTGCTACGATGGTTTCATTGTATCGCATGTTGCGGAACGTATGGAGGTCATCGATCAGGAGCAAGCTGATATGTTCCTGCCGGAGCCAGACCTCACTAAAAGGCCTCTGATGGACCCCAAGAACCCATTGCAGTTCGGTGAGGTGGTCTACCCCGACTGGTACCCCGATTACGAGTACAAGAAGCACAAAGCGCTTCTGGATTCCCCCAAGACGATAATGGATGTTGGAAGGGAATATGGTGAGCTATTCGGACGCTCGTACGGAATGGTGGAGAACTACAGGACTGATGATGCTGAAATCGTTTTCATGGGTCTGGGATCGCTGACGAGCACGACTCAGTGGGTGGTGAACGACCTAAGAGACTGCGGAAGCAAGGTCGGTCTTTCGAAGATACGGGTCTTCAGACCCTTCCCAGATAAGGAGATCGTTGAAGCCTGCAAGAACGCGAAGGTCGTAGCTGTCATTGATCGAGACATCGGATACGGAACCAGTGGGATGCTCTTCCCTGACGTTACAAGGGCATTGTACCCATTGGCCAGCAGGCCGAAATGCTTGAACTTCATCATCGGATTGGGCGGCAAGGACATCACCCCGGAGACGATCAAGGACATTCACGAGACGTGTGAGAAAGCGCTTGAAGGCAAAGAGGTCGAGACCGTTAACTGGCCGGATGCCAGGAAGTACGATTGAGGTGATGGAATGGAAAAAACGAAGATAAAGGACCTCACGGACGAGGAATACCTGCATCACGGCAGCCTAGCGTGTGCCGGTTGCGGTGCTTTGCTCGCTTTCAGGCATGCCCTCAAGGCGCTGGGACCCAACACTATCACGATCAACTCCACCGGTTGTATGGCGGTCATAATGCAGATGGGCGTCCCCAAGGTTCCCCACTTCCACGTGCTTTTTGAGAACGGCCCTGCGGTCATGTCCGGAGTCGAGCAGGCCCTTGACATCATGGGTACGAGGGGGGATACGAACCTCCTGGTTGTAGCCGGCGATGGAGGAACGGCAGATATCGGAATGGGTTCTCTTTCAGGTGCCGTCGAACGCGGTCACGATTTCATCTACTTGTGTTACGACAACGAGAGCTACATGAACACTGGGGGTCAGAGGAGCGGAACGACGCCGTTCGGAGCTGCTACGACCACGACGCCAGTCGGCAGTGTGGTCAAGGGCGAGAGCAGGCCGATGGAAATGAGGAAGGACGTTCCAGAGATCATGATCGCCCATGGCGCACCATATGTTGCCACCGCTTCGATCGGCTATCCGTTGGACCTGATAGACAAGATGAAGAAGGCGGCCACAGTGAGGGGTCCGAGCTATGTTCACGTCTTTGCATCATGTCCTGCAGGATGGCGTTCGGACGCAAAGGATTCGGTGAAACTG
This sequence comes from Methanomassiliicoccales archaeon, assembly GCA_030593885.1. Taxonomy (GTDB): domain Archaea; phylum Thermoplasmatota; class Thermoplasmata; order RBG-16-68-12; family SOIM01; genus JAGLME01. The sequence continues at coordinate 8,490 of JAUVGH010000038.1, read as the reverse complement.
GCAAAGCTGGCCGTTCAGACAGGGCTCATCAGGCTTTTCGAGTACGAGAATGGAGAAAGGACATTCCAGCACGTGCCCAAGCAGAGGAAACCAATAAAGGAATATCTGGAACTGCAGGGGAGGTTCAAGCACTTGCTGGACGACGAGGAAGCCCTCAAAGAATTGGAACAATATGTGGAGCGAAGATCTCAGTCCTGAGGAATCTCAGCGGTGTTACTTCAACAATCCGTTGATCCGCACTCCTTGGATTTGTAATGGTTTCTCCACCATCAACGCTCAGCATCTCCTGTGGGACCAGCACTCTCAGCGTATCTGTGCCTTCGAACTTCGTTCCATCATTTAACTGTCCTGATATGGTGATCGTAACAACGTTGCCAGGACTCAATATCGCCTGGACCGCTTGCCTGTCGAACTTCAACATCCTCTCCAGGATCCCGTTTTCATCATGGTCCACGATGTACGCTTCCTCGGATGTAACGAACCCGTATCTCTCGTCCAGTATCGGGGGTATCTGATTGTTCAGTAGAACCGTACTGGGGTCTATCTCCCTCACGTCGGCACCATCCAGCTCGATGTAAGCGGTCACGAATCTCCCCCTGCTCATGAGGTTCAGATTATCCGGGTCGACGTCCACTGTCGCTTCGACGGCAGTCTTGTACACCCAAAGCTTGACCCACTGGAGATAGAAGCCGTGGTTAGCGATGCTTGAATGCTCCGTGCTGAAGATCGTGACTTCCTTGGACGGTGCGATGTCAAATGTCATGGTCTCCCAGCAGTTGGGTAGTGAATCCTGAAAACAGCTGACATCCTGCCATACGCCGTTCACGTTCAGCATCACAGGCTTCGCTGCGCCGCTCCCGAAAAGCTCGACACGCCACACGGTGTAGGTTTCTTCGATGCTGACAACCCCCATCTTGTCGAACGAATCCTGTTGAGGGCTCAAGCAGTTGCCAATGCCGTCCGTCAGGACGCACGCTTGGAGGTTGCTGTACGTTTTCAGTCTCAGGTATGAGGTGTAATCATCCGTCGTTGCTTTGACCGGTGTGATCGAAAAGGCCATTGCCAAGAACAGAATTCCCAGCAGGAGGACCATTGGCTTGCTTTTCATGTGCTGACTCCCCTGTCTCCTAGTGGTACCCTCACCCCCTCCTTTTCGTGTGCTCCTGCGGTGCGTTGGATACTATATTGAATACTCCTGGCAAGTATATGTAATTATTCAATGAGAGGATTTCGAAAGCTCATAGTGCGTGTTACACCTTGATGAATTCTATCTGAAGGATTCAAGATGTCCCAAACCCCTATGTCCTCATTGGTGGAGGTCGCCTACAATGAGATTCAGCGTAGTTCCAAGTACGAATCTGGTTAAGCTTTGAGGTTCGCCAGGATCAAGCGCATAAGGGAGGACAGGTCCTCCGATGACATCGACACGTACGCAAGACTCGGAGAGTCATATCAGAAACAGTTCGAGAAAAGGGGCGTCCTGGATACTGGAGAAGATGAGACCTAGATCTCGGACGCAGCAGCCGCCATTTCCATGTACTCTCTCCACTTCTCATCGTTGCCCTGCATCTTATGGAGTTTAGCCAGAAGCCTCATTCCGCCGGGGTATTCTGGATTGACAGCCAGCAACCCTTCTACCATAACTATCGCCAGCTCGATATCACCCGTCCTTGCCATGACGGCAGCTAGCGTGAACATGGCATCCAGATCGAAAGGATTCCTGTCCAGCCTATCTCTGCACATCTTCTCGATTGCCTTGATCTGAGATTGTGTGCCGGAGGTTATTGGTTCTAGCAACTCGGCTACCCATGACTATCACTGGGAGATAGGGGTAATTCACTTACTCTCAAAAAATCAGATTTGATAAGAATATGTTAAAACGGGAACTTAGAATCCAACACATTTTGAACGTCTTTTCTGCCAGTCACATCAAATGAGCCTCGGTTCTTCTCCGTGGTCCAGGTCACCTCGCCGGTCAGGCAAAAGGCCCCATAAGAGCAATTAAATATCCAACTGCTAATGACTGGAAGCAAGGGGGTATCGAGGTGAGGAAGGTCGCCATTGTCGGCGGAGGATTGACCAAGTTCGGGGTTCGAAAGGCAACTTACAAGGAGCTTGCCCAGGAAGCTGGGAAGGCCGTTTTTGAGGATGTTCCAAATCTCGACAAGAAGGATGTGGACAGCCTTTTTTTGGGATCGGCAGCATCAGACAGGATGGCGTTTCAGTCATATCCCGCTCCGTTGGTTGCCGAGCAGGTCGGAGTTCAGCCAGACAAGGTCATCATGAGGACCGAGCTTGCATGCGCCTCAGGTCAGGCTGCAATGAGGGCCGCCTACGGTTCGATCGTATCTGGGCTGTCCGATATCGCTTTGATCATGGGCGTGGAGAAGATGAACACCCCCAACATGGCCGAGACCCAGACCACCATGGCCGCTGTCATGGACAGGGAATGGGACGGAGTGAACGGCATGTCCGCACCTCCTTTCTTCGCTTTGGTGATGATGCGCCATATGCACGAGTACGGGACCACCAGGGAGCAATTGGGTATGGTCTCAGTCAAGAATCACGATTACTCAGCATCCAACCCGTTCGCACAGTTCCGGAAGAAGTTCACCCTTGAAGATGTCGTCAATTCGGTCGAGATCTCCAAACCCATCAGGTTGCTGGACTGTTCGGGCATCACCGATGGTGCTGGAGGAGTAGTCATGACCTCGGCGGATCGAGCAAAGGAGTTCACCGACACTCCGGTCTACATTGAAGGACTAGCCCAATGCAACATGGGCAGTCTTGTTTCGAATCTTCCCAGTCTCACGACCTGGAAACCCATGAAGAAGGCGTTCAGAGCCGCCTTGATGATGGCGGGCAAGGACATCTACGACATGGCGTTCGCTGAGGTTCACGACTGCTTCACCATCGCCGAGATCATCGCATACGAGGACGGCGGAATGTGCAAGAAGGGAGAGGGCGGCAAGTTCATTGAGGAAGGAAATCCGTACGTAGGCGGGAGATTACCGGTGAACACTCATGGCGGTCTCTTGGGAACGGGCCATCCGCTCGGTGCAACCTCCATAGCCCAAACGGTCGAGGTGATTGAACAGTTCAGGGGAGAGGTCCCCGAGGAGAGGTACGTCGGCGGAGAATGGGCGTTGACCCATAACCTAAGCGGCAATGCCAACGTTCACAGTGTCCTCGTATTCAGGAGGGGTGGTTGATGCCGAAGATCGACCTGCCGTACATGCTGGACTTCTGTCCTCTACAGACAGAGGATTTCACCCGTATCCACGAGTTCTTCACCAACTTGAAGGAAGGGAAGTTCACCACCACCAAGTGCAAGAGTTGCGGCGAGATACTTTGGCAGCCCAGGGTCGTATGTCCCCACTGCAATTCGGATGAGATGGAATGGATAGACCTGCCCCAGGAAGGCAAGTTGTTCGCTTTCACCGAGGTCTTTTACGGAGCCCCGCTCGGCATGGAAGACGACACGCCTTTCAGCATCGGCATCGTCGATCTGGAAGACCCGAAGATGAAAGTGCTGGCAAGGGTGGATGATGCCCATTACGAGGATCTGGAATTCGGTCAGGAGATGAAGTTGAAGATCATCACCCTCGAAGACGGCCGGGTATGGTTCAGGTGGGTGCGAAAGTAGTTTGTCAGAAACAATTATATCGTCTCCGCTTATTCCTAATTCCCTATCTGAAAGAGGGGAGGTTATGAGATTAGAGGACGTTAAGAAAGTATGTGTTTTGGGTGCCGGCACTATGGGTGCTGGGATTGCCCAAACTTGCGCGGTCGCGGGCTACGAAGTCACCATGAGGGACATTGAGCAGAGGTTCGTGGATGGAGGATTCGAGAGGATCAAGGGACCTCTCATGAAGAGGGTAGCTAAGGGCAAGATGTCCCAAGAGGACCTCGACGCCATCCTATCCAAGATTCGCGGGACCGTCGACCTGAGAGAGGCCCTGGACGGATGCCAGTTGGTGATCGAGGCCGTGATAGAGGACATGGACCTGAAGCAAACGGTCTTCAAGGAAGCCGATGAGGTTTGCCCCGAGGATGTGATCTTTGCGAGCAACACTTCTTCACTGAGTGTCACCGAGATAGCATCGGCCACATCCAGGCCGGACAAGTTCGTTGGTCTGCATTTCTTCAACCCGGCCCCTGTCATGAAACTGGTAGAGGTTATCCGCGGGTCGGAGACATCACCCGAGACCTTGCAGTTCGCGAAGGAATTCTGTGGGAAGCTGGGCAAGGAGCCTGTGGAGGTGGCCGAGTCACCCGGATTCGTGGTTAACCGTCTCCTGGTTCCAATGATGAACGAGGCCTTCAACCTCTTGATGGAGGGGGCTGCCAGTGCTGAAGATATTGACAAGGCGATGAAGCTGGGAACCAACATGCCCATGGGACCTCTGGAGCTTGCCGACTACACCGGACTCGAGATCGGACTCCTGGTCATGGAGGTCCTCTATAAGGAGACCGGGGACCCGAAGTTCAGGCCCTCACCCTTGCTGAGGAAGTACGTGAGAGCTGGTAGATTGGGAAGGAAGACTGGAAAGGGAGTATACGATTACACGAGGTGAGCAGAATGAGCGTTGTGACACTTGAGAAGGAGGACGGAATAGCGACCATAACGGTGAACAGGCCGGAGTCTTTGAACGCTCTGAACTCGGAGGTTCTGGACGGATTGAAGAACGCCGCAGAGGACGCTCTGGCGGATGACGGTGTTTTTGTTGTCATAGTCACTGGCGCTGGAGAGAAGGCCTTCGTTGCAGGAGCAGACATCAAGGAGATGACCGGCAAGACTCCAATGGACATGAGAAAGTTCACCATTAAGGGTCATAAGGTCATGGATCTCTTCGCAAAGATGGAGAAGCCCACCATCGCAGCGGTCAATGGGTTCGCCCTGGGCGGAGGTTGCGAACTGGCTATCGCATGCGACATAAGACTGGCTTCGGACAATGCCAAGATCGGTGTGCCGGAGGTCAACCTGGGGATATTCCCGGGATTCGGCGGAACTCAGAGATTGACCAACCTTCTCGGAAAAGGCAGGGCAAGCGAGATGGTCTTCACCGGTGGAATGATCACCGCGGAGGAGGCTGAGAGGATAGGTCTTGTTAACCATGTGTACCCACAAGCGGAACTAATGAACGAGGCCAGGGCCATGGCGAAAGAGATAGCCACCAAAGGTCCTTTGGCAGTTCGCCTGGCGAAGTCATCGATAAATAGGGCTCTTGAGGGCGGACTTGACAACGGACTGGCCTACGAGAGGGAGCTGGTAAGTCTATCGTTCTCCACCGAGGACAAGGTGGAAGGTCTGAAAGCGTTCTTGGAAAAACGGCCGCCAAATTTCAAAGGCAAATAGAATCCCGCATTCTGGAGGATGTGAAATGTCACCCAGACCCAAGAGAGTAGTCGAGCTAGATGCACAGACTAGAAGAGCAGCAGCAATCGCAATGAAAGAAGTCATCGGAGCCAAACCCGGTGAGAAGGTTCTCATCGTGACAAATCCCGACCAAGATGTTCTGAAGATCTCACACGCGATCTACGAAGCAACCTTGGAAACCAAAGCCTCTCCCACCCTTGTCGTTCAAGAGACCAAGACCCTGTTCGACCTCGCAGAGGATTCTGTCATCAAGGCCATCCAGTCAAACCCGGACGTTGTCATTTCTATCAGCGAGAAGAAGCTCGGGAAGGACAGGTTCGGACTCAAGACGCAATACTCCGGTGTTGAGAAGGATTACGATCACATATTTACCTACCTCAAGGAAGAGAAGAAGCTGCGATCATTCTGGTCGCCAAGTATATCACTGGAGATGTTCAAGCGGACGATACCGATCAACTACCAGGACCTGCGAAGAAGGGCGGCGAAGATCAAGAGGGTGCTGGATGTGGCAGACTACGTTCACGCCGAGACCAAGGCTGGGATGGACATCAAGATAGGACTTGAAGGGCGCCTGGCAAGGAAGGACGATGGAGATTTCCGCAAGCCCGGCTCGGGAGGAAATCTACCAGCAGGGGAAGTGTACATCTCACCTGAACTGGGCAACTCCGACGGCACGATAGTGTTCGATGGCAGCATGGCCACAGGCAACGGTGAGCTAATAATCAAGGACCCCATTCATGTCGAGGTGGAGAGCGGTTTCGTCAAGAAGATCAAGGGAAAGAAAGAGGCCAGGGTGCTCAGGAAGGCCGTGAAGAAGGGCGAGGAAAGCGCGATGGGCATGCACCTAGAAGGCAAGTTCACCAAGGTCAAGGCCAAACAATACGCCAGGAACGCCAAGAATCTGGGAGAGCTGGGAATAGGTCTTAATCCTAAGGCGAAGATCGTCGGGAACATCCTGGAGGATGAGAAGGTCTTCGGCACCTGCCACATCGCCCTGGGATCCAATTACGACGAAGATTCAAAAGCCATGATACACCTGGACGGCATCATCCACAAACCCACGCTCACTGCGTACAAAGGTGACAAGCCAACCATCTTGATGAAAAGGGGCAGGCTGGAAAAACGATTCCTCTGATTAGGATGTGGCCTCGAACTCTTCCTGGAGGTCTATGATGACCTGTTCGAGAACCTCCTCAAAGGTGTTGCTTCGGTACTCCCTCAGTCCCCCGAGCGCGCTCTGAACTCGTGCCAGGTATGTAGAAGCCTTCTTCAAGAACTCGATATTGCAAAGGTTTTCTTCCATTTCATTCTCCTCACTTGGGGTCTGGCAGATGGTCGGACCTAGTCTTCATGCCTCTGCATTTTTCCCGAATAAAGGGTCGCATATAAGAAGGTTATGGTTTCCTGGTTGGAAACGACAAATAGTATGGGTCGCCGAACCGAACACTTTCGCATTACTCCCCCTGAAAGCCAGATGAATACCCATTGACTCCCAGATCATCATGAATGACCAGTAGGAATCTTTATTTATATTACTCGTATTGAGATGGCTCTACACACTACCTAAAGGAGCCGTAAATGTGGGAAGCATAAGACAGACGTACATCAAGCGGGTCGCGATCGAACTTGTGAAGAGGTTCCCAGAACAATTCACAGACGATTACGAGCACAACAAGCAGAAGGTGCAGGAGCTGACCAACGTTCAGACCTCCCGTTTGCGAAACAGGATCGCTGGGTACGTCACTCGCTTCCGGAAACACTACGAGGCCTAGCTCCTCTCAAGCCTTTTTGGCTGCGGGGGCGGACCCCGTGGCAAGTGAATCGAATTGGTGGAACTTCATGGACTACGCAGTTGAGACCAAGAACCTATACAGGGTCTTCAAACGCAAGAGAAGCAGGAAAGAGCGCAAGCAAGAACCGACGAAGGAGAATCAGAAGGAGGTAGTGGCCCTTGACGATGTTAACATCCAGGTGAAGGAGGGGGAGCTCTTCGGTCTTCTGGGCCCGAACGGGGCTGGAAAGACCACCTTGCTCAAGATTCTCAGCACACTGCTACTCCCCACCAAAGGTGAGGCTTGGGTGGCTGGTCACAATGTTGCGGAGGACACTTTCAACATACGAATGAAGATCAACAGCGTTTCCGGCGGGGAGAGCTCTGGTTACGGATTGCTGACGGCCAAGGAGAACGTCTGGATGTTCTCCCAGTTCTACGATGTTCCGTCAAAGGTCGCCAAGCAAAGAGCGGATGATCTGTTCAAGACCTTCGGCCTGTATGAAAAGCGGAACCAGAAGATGAGGACGCTCTCCACTGGCGAGAGGCAGAAGATGGGGATGGTTCGCGGTTTCATAACGGATCCGGATATCATATTCCTTGATGAGCCGACGCTGGGCCTGGACGTCAACGCCAGCCGGGTCATACGAAGGTTCGTGGCGGACTGGGTGAGGGAGCATGAGAAGAAGACGGTTCTCCTGACGACACACTATATGATGGAGGCGGAGGAGCTCTGCGACCGTGTCGCAATAATAGACAAGGGCAAGGTCCTTGTGTGCGACACCCCAGAGAACCTGAAGAAGACGGTCAGAAGATCTTCAACGCTCAAGCTGGAGATTGATCCGCTCAAGGACTATTCCAAGTTCAGGGACATCCCCGGAATCAGGAACTTCTCCAAGAAGGTGAGCCCAGAGACCAACTGGGCCGAGCTTGTATTCGTCATCGATGATGAGGCGGCCGTGTCAGATATCCTTTCAGTGGTCACAAGAGAAGGGAAGAGGATCCACGAGCTGCGCAAGACCGAGCCCACGCTCGAGGATGTGTTCGTAAGCCTTGTGGGGAGGGCCTTGGAATGAATATTCACCTGAGGCTCAACCTCAGGGCGATACTCGGCAGGGCATATCCCAGAGTGATCGGATCCCTTAGAGAACCGAGTTGGATATTCTTCGAGATACTCCTTCCGGTTCTTGCGATTGCTGCCTATGTCTTCATCTATCAGGCCTTGGAGGCACCACCAGAGTTCGTCGGCTTCGTCATCCTGGGAGGGGCGATGACCGCCTTCTGGCTGAATGTCCTTTGGAGTATGGCGGCCCAGCTGTATTGGGAGAAGGAGATCGGC
>JAUVGH010000039.1 GCA_030593885.1 Methanomassiliicoccales archaeon | reverse complement strand
CGAATACAATGCCAGGTTCGGTGACCCCGAGTCGATGAACGTGCTTCCGATACTCCAGGACGATTTCCTGGCCATCTGCCAGGACATTGTCAACGGCAGCCTGAGCGCGGCGGTCCGTTTCGATAACAAGGCGACCGTGGTCAAGTACGTGGTCCCGATCGGTTACGGCATCGAGTCACGGTCGGGCGAGAAGGTGCTTCTGGACGAATCAGCGATTAAGAACACAGGTGCGGAGCTCTATTATGCATCGGTCAACGAAGAGGGCGGACAGATATACACGACCACATCCAGATCGCTCGGGATCGTTGGCATTGCCAGCACCATAACGGACGCTGAGGTCATTTCGGAGGAAGGTCTCAAGTTCGTCGGCGGGAACGTTTTCATGAGGCACGACATCGGAAAACCTGACAGCATCAGGAAAAAGGTCGAGAGGATGGAGAACATCAGGGGGAGTCGATCAGCATAGATGCATTGGCGCTCACCAAGCGACTCATTCGTATACCCAGCGTCTTAGGCGATGAAAGCGAGATAGGTGAGTTCATCTCATCCCAACTTGGCGAGGAGGCTTTCTTCCAGAAAGTGCCTGGGTTCCCCCCCAATGTGGTCGCCGAGAGGATTCATGGGAAGGACTTGCCCACCATCATCCTCAATGGGCATATGGACACAATAAGGCCCTTGGCCGGCTGGGTCGGAGACCCCTTCAAGCCCAGGATTAAGGGCAACATACTTCGCGGGCTGGGCGCCTCTGACATGAAAGGCGGGCTTGCGGTCTTGATGAACGTCTTCAAGAAGGTCAGGAACAATCGGATAAATCTCATATTCGTGGGGACTGTTGACGAAGAAGGCGTTTGCACTGGAGCGTACGAGTTCGTCAAGAAATACAAAGGAGATCTCTGCATCGTTGGAGAGCCCTCAGGTGAGAAGTTGGTCCTCGGTGCTCGAGGGAGATACGTTCTCGACATCACTGTCAAGGGGAAGGCAGCCCACGCAGCGAAGCCAGATCTCGGTACCAACCCCATCGAGGATATGGCAGAAGTCATCAAGGCATTGAGCAAGGTGAGGACCCGGAAACACAGGCCCATCGGGGCTGGGTCCATCGCTCCGCTGGAGATCCAGAGTGGGGAAGGCTCTCTTACCGTTCCAGAGGTCTGCAGGATGCAGGTGGACAGGCACACTGTTCCCGGGGAGACCCAGAGAATGATCAGGAAAGATTTCAGTTCAGTTCTTGATAGGCTCCGCATCGAGTCCAAGGTCAATGTTTCGTTTGCAGAAAGAAGCACCCCATTCCTCGAACCCTATCTTACGGACAGAAGGAACAAGTATGTTCGCCAGTTCATCCATCTATTCACCACCCATTACAGGAGAGAACCGGACATTGCCTTCGCCAAGTCCGTTGGGGATTACAACGTGTTCGGATCTCGAATGTCCACCATGGTTTTCGGACCTTTGGGGAAAGGATCCCACTCCACGGAAGAGAGGCTGGATGTGCGTTCGTTGTACAGGTGCGAGAGCTTCCTCACAGGCTTCCTGGAATCGCTATAACCCAAAGAATCTTATAAGCATTGAAGAATCAGCCATCATGGAGAATCTCGACGAAATCGCAAAGGAAATCGAAGCCGAATTGGACGAGAAGGACGAGGTCAGAGAAGTTGCCCTAAAGTCCTCAAGGGCCATCGCAAGATTGTCCGGTTCTGCACTCAGACAGATTCTAAAGGGAGAGGACGAATCCGAGAATCTTGAAGCCGCCAGAAATGAGGCTCACAGGCTCACAGGTGTTCTCTCTGGACATCCAGACATATACTATACCGGTTTCGTGGAGAACGCTTTCCAGGAGCTCACCGAGGTCAACATCCTCAGAAGCATCTTGAGGAACGAGCCTCTCAGGGGGCCCAAGGACATCGGAGTCCACTCGGTTGCATACCTGCTGGGACTGGGGGACGTGGTCGGAGAGCTCAGGAGGCTGGCATTGGACTCCCTCATCCAGGGGGATGTGGAGAACGCGCAGGACTTCTTGAGAAAGATGGAGACGATATACGACACCATCATTCAGTTCGATTATCCCAGTGCGCTCGTGTCCATCAGGAGGAAGCAGGACATCGCCAGGAGCTTGATCGAGAAGACAAGGGGCGAGATCGCGGTAACTTCCAGGGGCAGCGCCCTGGAGAAGAAGATAGAGGATATGGAGAAGAGGCTCTGAGCTATCTGTGGAATGTGACTGTCAGGCTTTCCACGTGTGAGATGGGTTTCTTGTCTTTGCCCCTGCGTGGAAGGGACACCAGTCCCCAATCCTCCAGGGCTTTCAGGTCATCATAGACATTCTTGTAGTTCCTCTTCAGCTCATGGGCGAGGTCCTTTATCGATTTTACATCCTGCGTCCTGATGTACTCCAAGAGCTCCAGCCTCTTGGGCGTAAGGTCACCGAATATGTTGGATGAGTCGACCGTTATCTTCTCCACGAATTCACAATCCTGCGCAGCTATTGCTTTCCATATTATGTGGTCGTCCACTGACGACGGATTCCCGCACTTCTCCATCATGACCTTCTGGTGCAACTTCTCAGCCGAACCATGCTTGCTCTTTAGGTTATCCAGCTCGTCCTGGATGTCCCTTGGCCTATGTTTCTTCTCTATCTCCACCAACATGACCTCACCTCATAGTGCTGATATATCCATGGTCACCAAGTTCCGTCTGAACTCCTTAGCCAGCCTGGCCACCTCCCCAAACGTTCTCTTTGGACACTGCTGCTGGGTGACCAGGGAACCATTCTCGTCGTACTTGTCGTAGTGAGAGCCGATCTCCCAGTTGTCGAACCTAACGATTGGGACCCAGGAGCCCTCGATCATGACCTTATAGGTGTAGCTGAAGAACTCCAGTTTGTTCTCATTGAACGTCTCTATTGCGTCCACGACCTCATTCCTGTGGATCCAAACCCGCTCTTTTCTTATCCTCAACTTATCGTCCGCAAGACGAGGAAGGAGCAATAAAACCTTTTTGATGTGAAAACCTGCTTTCAATTCTGATAATACCGCGTTTTTCGGCTTTTATTATAGCCAGTGTTTCATTTACTAATTGAACCATACATAATTGCCCTGGGCACTGGCCAATTCATTTACTAATTGCACCATATTATCGTTTTCGTGTTCCACTTTTGATATTCAGGTCGAAACGTACTTTAATCAAAAATCGGAATCAAACCGGCTCTTAGAGCAGGAAGACTCCTATATGGGAAATCCCAACTATGCAGGAAACAGGGACGAAGAGGGCTCCCAATCCGATCCAGGCAACCCTGAAGGGAGCCGTTACGGTGGTTTTGCCCAGGCCATTTCAGCGCTGGAGAAACTGAACCGCTTGGAATCGGATATAGCTACTATCCTTTCTTCATGCAAGGTTCCTGTGAAGGAGACCAGGAAGTTCCTGAGATGCACCACGCCAGAACAGGTCGCCAACATCTCGCTTTTCCAGTACATGAGGGCGCTCTTCATGCAACTGGGCGTGGATATCGAGGTCTCCAGGATCGAACCCTACAATTACCGCTTCGTGGTGAACAGCTCCGCCATTTCTGACCTTTACTCAGGCACCTCTGGCCGGACTTGTCATCTGGTCAGCGAGGCCATTTCCAGGTTCTTCAACCGCGATCTTGACCTGGGTTGCACCGTTGAAGAGATCGAGTGCGTCAACGCCGGAGATCAATCGTGCGCGTTCAAGATATCGGTGGACAGAGAAGATTACTGCAGGGTCACCCTGAGCGATGACGAGAAGAACATCCTGAGAGGACTCGGAAGCTCGGAAAGTGCGCAACGCCTGGAGGTCTACACTGGTATGACTCCTGTAGAGAAGGAATTCCACTTATCCTTGTTCAAGAAGCTTGAATTGGTGGGCGAAGATGGAAGATCGACCGAATTGGGTGTCAAGTGCTCGACACCGCTCCAGACAGAGGATGATGCCGAAACTCCCTGGAAGGACATGGGAGAATTGTCGTCCGCGATATCAAGTGCAGTCTCATTTGCGGAAGCCAGTCATTTGTCGCTTCCGCCAGATTCAGAAAATACATCTAAAGATGGGAAAGCCCCGGATCGAAAATCGGTCAGGGCCTACAAGAGCTTTGCCGAATTGCTGGCGAAGCAGGTAGACAAAGAATCCGAATCGGAGGGATTCTGAAATGGGAAGAATAGAAACTGGAATATTTGGGCTCGATCAACTGATCGAGGGTGGTCTGAACGAAAAGAGTACCGTTGTGATAGTGGGCTCTAGTGGGACTGGAAAAACTACGTTCGGAGTGCAGTTCTTGATGCACGGCATCGAGAATGGGGAGCAAGGGCTGTTCGTTTCTCTCGAAGAGACCCCTGAACAGATAATGAAAGAAGCGGAGGCCATTGGAATCGATCTGCGCAAGCACTACGAGAAGGACCTGTTCTTCATACATCTGAAGGGTAAGAACTTCAAGAAGATGGTCGAGGAGCAGCTGCCGCAACTGGTCAAGGCCAGGAGCGACTACGACATCAGAACTAGGGTGGTAATCGACCCCATAACGCCAGTTCTATGGGCGACCGAGGACAAGCTTGAGCAGAGGGAGCTCATTGGGAAGCTCTTCTACACACTCAGGGAACTGGGCGTCGTGATCTCGACGGTCGAGGAACACACCAAACCTGGAGAGGCAGTCGGAGAGGACGTTCTTCTGCCCATATATCTGGCAGATGGAGCGCTACATCTGGAGTACTACCCCATCGGCGGAGCATTCAACCGGACCCTCAAAGTGATCAAGATGCGTGGGACGCACCACGGAGAGGGCGTGTATCCGTACATGTTCGTGCGGGGCATGGGTGTCATCGTTAGGGCATCCGGCACCGACATCGCTGTGGAGCCGGGGCAGAACTACAACGAGATCTTCGACAAGGCGATACAGACAGCTGAGACCGGACAGGCGCCAAAGCCACTGTTGGGCAGATTGAAGAAGATGAAGGAGTCCTGGGACTACGATTACTCACCTGAAGAGGCTCTGCACATAGTCTTCGACTCCTACAAGGTCAAGTAGGACGTGCTTCGATGGTTGGGAAAACGAAGAATATCGACAAGCGTATGGAGGCCGGAACGGCGACCATGCTCAAGCACATGCTGGACATCGAACTCAGGAACGTCAAGGAGAAGGACGATGTTGACGCGGTGTTGTTCATGGGAGTCGACGGCAGAATCTTCAGTTCGAACATCCCCTTTGACCTGTCGCCCCCGCAGTACAGGCTCCTGAACCTGGTCAAGGCGCACATCCCCCACATATGTGGACAGCTCAGCTCCGAGAACCTGAAGATCTCTGTCCAATATTACGGCGAGGGAACCATAGTTATCGCCGGCGTCGGTGACAACGCCTTCATGGTGCTCCTTTTTGCCAAAGGCATCAAGTTCAACGACATGGAGAAGATACTCGACCATGCAGAGGACGCTGGAACGATCCTGAACCATCTGTTCGAATCCAGACCTATCACTCCCGGGGCGTTGAAAGGCTACAACAAGAAGGTGCAGGCCGAACTGACAGGGCTATCCAGACAGTTGTTCGTTGAACGCTTCGAGGAGACCAGGGAGTTCCAGAAGAACATGGAGATACTCAAGTTCGTCAAGCAGAAGATCCAGGATACGCTGGGCATCGGAGTAGTGGACGAGATAGTCACAGTTTCGTTCAACGAGTTGGGTACATCTGCAGCCTATATGAACGACGATCTGTGGAAGAAGTTCGTTGAGAGTGTGGTCGAACGTATTGGAGAGATGGGCGGAGAGGTAACTGCCGAAAAGTTCGCATCTACATCCGTCCCGGAGATCGAGAAGAAATTGAAGTCATTCGTGTGAGGCCTTTGGTTATGATTGAGGACAAGCCGATTGTGGACGCTCGGAGGGATGCAGCCGAGGCTCAATGCCAGTATTGTGGTAGGACCTTCAAATCTCCAAGGGGTCGAAGTATCCATGAGCGTGCCTGCAAAGAGAAGGAGCGCGCCGATGGAGCGACACGAGCTGGTACAGAGAGCTTCGCCGAACCTCCCCCATCCGCACGAGCACCAGCATCTAAGGAAGCGGCCGAGATATCGGACAAATTAGCCGTTCCTCCCACTGAGGATGAAGATGGTGGTCTCAAGGTGGATCTTAGGATGCCTGATGCAAGGCATGGCTCCGATCCCTCCCTCGAAATCAAGCAGCTGATTGCTCAGATGGAGGAGGAGAGGAAGGGATGGGAAGACGAGAGAAGAAGGTTCATTCAACAGACCGAAGGCCTCCCGGTAGATGAGGAACCTCACACTACCCAAGGCGTCCCCGAACCCAAGATCAAGAAGGGTGCAGAAGCGGAAGAGACGTTGAAGGCAGAGATGAGAATCGCCGCAGAGCTGGACGACCTCAAGAGCGAACTTCAAGAGAAGGCGAACGTCGAGACCATGAAGGACCTCGTGGAATTCGGGCAGGACGCCACAAGACAGTTGGACTATCTGGACGAGAACGTGGAAACCCTCACCACTGTTCTTGGTGAGTTCAGCGCTCGCACCTTGGACGACCTTTCATCTTTGAGCAAGAAGCTGGGAGTGAAGGCCGATGAGGGCGAACTGGATGCTTTGAGAGAGCTGATCAAGCGCCTCGACGGGAAGCTGGAGGATGTCGTTGAAGTGGTGGGATACGAGGAATCATTGAACCTGACCAAGATACCTCCGAGGATTCTCGAACTCGTTTACCAGACCACCCTTGACGATGTCACCGCAGCCCTAATTCAGACCTTGGGAGAGGTGGAGACCGAAAGACTGGTCAGGCAGGTCATGGAAGAGGTCAGGATCAGGACCAGCGGCAGTGAGATGTTCCGTTACCAGTACTCGCGCTTCAAAATCAAGGGTGTTGCGTCGTCGATTGAGAAGGGACTGATATCCGCCAAGCAACTGCAGATGACCTACGATGAAATCCTCAAGAGGCTGAAGGAACAGATCCCACATCACCAGACCAAGAACTTCCGCGCCATGATAAAGGTCAAGAGCCAGGAGTTCGCGATCGAGAAGACCACCCAAGTTGCGAGTGAACTTGTGTCCATGCAGGACGAGGTCCAGGCCCTTAGGAAGTCCATTTCAGAAGTGGCAAACAGCATGTCGCACGAGATCGCAGAGATCGCATCAAAGTTATCCGAGATCAATGGAAAGCTGAAGGAGTTCGAACCAGCCGCTGATGGGAAGAAACTAGACGGTGCTGGAAGCATCTTCGAACAACCAAGCCCAGAAATTCCCCACGAAACGGTGGAGGAAGCGGACGAAGTTACCTCCACAGAGGAAACCGAGAAGCAGGTCCTCGCTCTGATCCCAGCCAAGGGCACGACCCTCACCAAACTGAAGAAATCTGATCTACCGGACGGGGACCTGCAATCAACTCTCGATTCTCTGGTCCAGAAGGGGAGGATTGAGAAGAAGAAGAGAGGCAAGGGGTTCGTGTACCTTCCCAGGGAGGATGAGGAAGAAGGAGGTGGTTCTGATAATGAATGATAGCGAGAAGAAGGACGTCATGGACCTTTGTGACAAGGAGTTGCTTGTCTACGGGGTTCTGACACAGGAAGGGCTTACGATGAGCGCAATAAGGAACGAGGTCGGGGAGAAGGCCGAATACACCGAGATACTGGACGCGCTCAAATCACTACTTGACGGTGAACTCGTGTCGGTCACCACACATGGTGCACACACGGTTTACAGAAGGATAAAAAAAGACTGAGAGGTGAAAAGAAATGCTTGACGTAGCATTGGTGTCGCTCATCACAGACATGAGCGAGAAAGCAGGTGTGGAAGGTACAATCGAGTACTGGATGCGCGTCGGCGAGAACATGGCCAAGAGGATCGGAAAGGAAGCCTACGTAGGTTGGCCTTCCTTCAACGTCGCCCTGAGAGAGGGTAGGACCGGGTTCTCCATCGAGGGAGATATCCAGGCGTTGACCGATCTTGCCATAACCGATGTGGATGGAGACGTGGTCGGATATCTTTACGCGCTCAAAGAGTGCTGCTTCGTTCCGACGATCGAAAGGACGAGGCTCAGTGTTGGAGCACTTCCCAGAGCTGACAAGGCTGTGGCGGAGGAGTACAACAACAGCGTTCACGATATCGCGGTCTGCAATTTCTGCGTCATCCACGAGAAGTTCAGGCAGGAGGCCTCCAAGAACATTACCGTCGCGGGCCAAGTCTTGGATTGTTTGATGCTGGCAACCAGAGGGTTCAGCGGGGAGACCAAGATCTCTGAGGATAACCTCAAGAAGATCGCCATGAACCCGGAGTACGTGAGGAGCCTTCTTAGGAACTACGATTGTGTGTACGCTGTCCTGATGAAGGGCGCCAGACTGGACAAGGAGGCATAAAGATGAGCGTGAGTGAAAGCAAACTGAAAGAGAGCAATCCCTTCGTTGATGTGGCAACACATCTCTTCCTGGAGGACATTGCCGACAAACAGGGCGCAGCCGGTCTCAACAACTATCTTATGAGCCTGGCCACGTCGCTTGCCAAGAGCATGCCCGAAGAGGAGTACAAGACATGGGACGAGTTCCTTGAGTCGCTCAAGAACGGACAATCGATTCTGTCAGCGTTCGAGGAGATCGAGACCCCCACCAAGAACTGCGTGGTGAACCCGGTCTGTCCATTCTCTCGAGGCTGGACCGAGTACAGCAAGCGGATCGGCAGCTTCTCGCAGATCCACAAGGAGGTGGCCGAGTACTATAATTCCACGATAAAACCGGCAGCCATCAATTCGATGTGCATCATTCACCAGACCTTCCGAATCGCAGCCGCCGATCGTATCAAGATTGCAGGGAAGCGGCTGAAGGTCGCGCAAATTGCAGCGATTTGGACCGACGGTGACAAGAGAATTGTGCCGAGCGAATGGAAGGACATAGTACTTCAGAAGGCAGGCATTAGCAACACGAATCTCAATATGATTCTGAGGAACAACGCCTGCGTTTGGGTTATCTACATCGATTAGGACCGGACGATCGCCCATTTGCCTAGTCGGGGCAGTGATGCAAGTGAAGGAACTTTGGAAAGACCAGAACTATTCATATCTCAAGCTGGAGCATCCCGAGGAGGTTGACAACTACATCATCAGGGGCGTCGAGAATGAAGAAGGAGGGTTCGATTTCTTCAAAGGTCTCGGCATCATCGGATATCCTTCCACCTTCAAAGCTTGGCTCCGGAAGTTCCCTCGCCCCATATTCCTGGTCGCGTCCAAGAAGAACGAGATCGTCTCGTGGATCTTCGTGGAGGAGTGGGAAGAACCTGGAAACGACGGCTTCCCCGTCTACGTTCTCAGAGCGATAGAGACCCTCCCTGGGATGAGGAGGAAGAGGATAGGGTTCAGATTGTTCCTCCTATTGCTCAAGGAGACCGCTGGATATCTTATCACCAAACCTCTCACGCCTGATGCCATGCGGTTCTTCAAAAGACTTGGTTTCCTGGAGGAGAACGAGATCATCAGGCCCCCCATAGATCTGTCCCACAGGTCCAACTACCTTGTATTCCCGGTACATTCCAGAAAAGAGATCCTGGAGACCTTCTCCGATTATCTCGTCTGAGCCCTATCTTCTCCTTTTTCGGCTCAATGTTGATGGCAGAAGCAGTAGGATAGCGATCACGAATAGGACCAAGAGGATGGTGACAAGCAGTCCAGGTCCTTCGGAGGGCCCGTAGAAGTCCTTTGTGTAGAACGTCTCTCCCCTCGTCTCGTCTATTATCCCATCGCCGTTGAGGTCTATCTCGATACCCAGTTCGTGTTTTCCTGGCGATATGCTCTTCGTAATCCAGCTGAACGTGGCGACGCCCTCGCTGAAGGGTCCTATCTCTTCAATAGGCTCACCGCTACCAATCAGCTCTCCATCCACCTTGAAATTGACCAGTACGTTCTTCAGCGTGGAGTTGGTCGGGTTCTTCACAGTCGCCCTCAGGCTAATCGGGTCCACCACGGCTATCTCGTATATGTCGGTGACCAGGGAAATGTTCGCTCCGAGCAGGGAGGCAGCTTCTACGTGCAGTTTCATGTCCTGGGCGACGGAGGGTACTGTCACGTCGATATGGAAGATGTTGCTCTCATTGGTCTCGTTGAACCTATCACCCAGAGTGGGGCTAGCGTCCGTGATATTCTTGCCTGTAAGATGGGCCGCAACCCTCCATTTTCCACCCTCCTCCGCGGGACCGCCCACGACCGTTACCGTGTAGATCGCATTGTCGCTGATCCCTAGGGCGTCGGGTCCGACGATGAACACTCTCACTTCGGTCTCTTCCTGGGCAATCACGGGCTGCCAAACCAGCTGCAGGGGGAGAAGCATCGACAAAGCCAGGATCAGTATCAATAACCTCTTCATCATCTCCTCCTCCTTCCTCTAATGAATCTGTACGCGATCATCAGCGCCAGTATCGCCCCAAGGGCGAACGCGGCGTAGGTCCACATATCGGTCTCCTGCGTGAGGGAGACTCCCCTTCCAGACATGACGATGTCTTCGACCTCAAGGCTGAAGCTTGGCAGGAGTGCCGAGACTGTCAGGACCTTCTCCGTCGTCCTGTCGTCCTCCTCATAGCTGAGTATGGTCGCATATGTGGACGTCGTCGATCCTTTCACAGTGAACCTAAGTACGATCTTCTGGGTGGTGTTCCCGTCAACCTCCACACCCTCCAGCCTGCTTGAGTAAGTCAAATTGATGGGATTCTGCAGTTCGGCGGTCCATCCAACCAGTTCCAAGTCCTCGCTGTTGAGTATCTCCAGGACGAACTTCTCCTCGCTGTTCCCTTCGTTGGTTAGCTCCAGTTCATAATTCACGTGAGTTCCATCATACGTTGCCGGCAGCGTGGTCAGTATTAGCCCCATTCCCCTGATCTTCTCTATGTCCACGAACACCGGGATGTTGTCCAGCGTTGAGGAACTGTTCTCAGAGCGCGCCGTGACCGTAAGCGTACCGTGGTCCACGGATGCGTTCGCCGGCGTGTTGATGGTAACGTCAATTGTCATGCTGCTACCCACATCGCCGTAGTCCAGGACCACCTTTTCGGGCGTGAATTCGAACTCCCAGTCCTCGGATGGGCCGAAACCCTGCATGGTGAACGTATCCTCCACGTTCCCCTCGTTGGTGATCGTGACCGTGTAAGTGACAGATCCTCCCTGGGGTATCTCTTTCCTGTTGTCCGGATCCCATTCGATCTTGACCTTCCTCTCTATGTTCTTGGTCAGTTCCAGATTGACCGCTGCGACATCGTCTATCAGAATGCTCTCTGTGGCGCTGTAGGTCACATCTGCCCCCTTCTCAACGACGATCGTGCTGGCCTGGACCAGATAATCTCCTGGAGGGAGATAGAGCTCATAACGGCCCTGGTCATCCGTCAGCAATTCCATGGTTCCGTCGCCAAGGAAGTTCACCTCCGTGACCTGCCTTTCGCCGTTCTTGAACGTGATGACACCGGACACCCTGAATCCCTGAACAAGCTCGATGTCGTATCGTATCGGGGTGTCATAGGTCACCGAGATCTCGCCCAGATGGGTGTAGTGTCCTGCCTGTTTGTGAATGTAGACCGTGTACTGACCCGGCATCATGTCGACCGTGTAGTTGCCGTCCGGCTGTGAGAAGACCGAGATGTTCATTGCGGATGGGTTCACGGCGATGAACTGCACCTGTGCGACCGCGCCCACTCCGTCTATCGTCACCGTCCCTGAGGCCGTCGAGTTCTCGAATGCCTTTGTGATCTGGAGGTCGAATATCTCCTGGGCCTCGCCTTGATCGATGTGGAGTGCAGACATGTGTGTGTACTTCAGATACCTCACAACATCGTCCTCTTCCTCGGTCGTGCTGTGGTCGACGCTAACGGCATAGTCGCCCCAGAGCAGATATCCTTCATATCTGCCAGTGTTCTCAGTGGAGATGGTCACCGTGCCCCCGACCGTTCTTTCGAACCTGATGTCCAGAGCTTCTCTCACGATCGTTCCCTTGTACCTCAATAGGCCGGTGATCTTGGTGGATTCCTCGAAGTTCAGGTCAAGAGTTGTGCCGCCAGCCACATGGAAACCCTCAATGAGGGCGTACTGGTCCTGGTCATCTTCCTTCAGAGAAGAAGCGGTGTAATCTCCCACCGCCAAGAAGAGCTCGAAGTCGCCGTCGGCAACCTCTATCGTGGTGACATCTGGGCCGTCGAAATCCACGCTGGCGTTCGTTGGAGCGCCTTGAAGATTGACCGTTCCGGTAACGAGCCCTCTCATGACGACATCCAGGTCATAGTCCAGATCATCCTGGCCGATGGTCAGGAGAATCTCTTCCGTTTCCTGCAGCTGATACCTAAGGTCACCCGATACCGAGATGTTCTGGTCGATCACGATGCTGTACTCCCCTGGTCTAAGGCTCACCGAATACGCCCCATTGGAGCTTCTGGTCCCGGTGGAGATGGAACCCGAGCCGAGAGCCTGGAACTCAATGTCCAGGTTGTCTCCGATCAGCGGAACACCATCCAGCCACAGGAGTCCCGAAACGCTGATGTTCCTCGGGATCAAGGCATGGACCGCGTCACTTTCCAGGTCCTCGAACGATGACAATGGCTTCGTGACCGTATCGAATCCGATTGCTTCCACAGTCAAAGAATAGTCAGTATCCGGCAGGAGCCATGCTTCGTACTCCCCCTGCCCGAATGCGAAGAATGCCAGCTCATCGCCGGCATCGTTGGAGAACCGTAGAATCGCATCCACCAATCCCTCCTCGGACTGTCGGTCGCCAGTTCCATCCATATCATAGTAGACAAAGCCAGACAGCCTGACATCACCCTCCAGGACAATGTCATGGACCACATCCTCGGTCAGGATGATCTGCGAGGAGTAGACCCCCTCTCGGAGTCCGAACGATATGACCTGGTAATTGTCAGGGGGCAATATCGCGGTGTACACTGCAAGGTTGTTCGACTGTGACTTGAACCTTCCCCTGTCGCTCTCCAGGATGACCGTTGTCTCGTTGTTTATCTCACCCTGGTAGGATATCGTCCCGCTGATCTTCACGGCCGGCTCCATTGGAATGTCCAGGGTCGTGTTCTTGGCGCCCTTCACCAGGATCGACCCCAGATAGACATATTGGCTTCCACCCGTGCTGTAAACGCTGTAAACGTCATGCACGCCTTCCTGGAGCATCGCTGAATACCTGCCCGTCTCGTCCGATGTTATGAACCTGTCCCTTGGAGCCGTGGATCTGGACCTGAATTCCAGATACGTGTAAGGAGCGGTCTTCCCACCGGCGAGCGTTCTTCCGGAAACCGTTCCGGCTGGTACCAGGCTCATCTCCGCCGTGACGTTCTCCGACATCTTCAGCAGTAACCTGATAGGAAGGCTGGATTCGTCTCCAGTGGATATCTCGATTGTCACCTCTCCAGGCAGGAGGTCTAGGTACGTGAAGTTGCCTCCAGGGTCCGTCCTGGTCATTATGGTGGTCTTGTTGGACTCGTCATACAGACCCACGGTGGCATTGCCCGCAGGTTCGCCATTATGTTTGAGGGCAGTGACAGTGATGGAGGTCGCTGTTACGTTCATGTCCATCGCGCGCACCTGCTCTCTCTCCACGGTGACCGTCTCAAGTCCCAGCAACCTCCCTTCAATCTCAAGGGTGACCTCGTAATCCCCGGGGAATGCTCCCTCGAGGTTGTAAGTGCCATTCTCGTCAGTCGTTATCTCCCAGGTCTCGTTGACGGCGGTGTGTCCGAATGTCAGGAGCGCGTTGGGGAAGACCATCTCATCCTCGTCATATTCGGTGTTGTAGTTCCTGTCCAGATAGACAGTTCCC
Organism: Methanomassiliicoccales archaeon; assembly: GCA_030593885.1. Classification (GTDB taxonomy): domain Archaea; phylum Thermoplasmatota; class Thermoplasmata; order RBG-16-68-12; family SOIM01; genus JAGLME01. Next base: position 4,492 of record JAUVGH010000039.1, on the reverse strand, counting down.
GCCAAAGAACCCCCTTCGACATCGATGTTCTTGGTGATCAGGTAGTCCAACTTGCCGTCGCCGTCGGAATCGTAAGGTCTTCTCATCGCCTGGTCCTCGGTGACGTTGAATGTGACCACGTTAAGTTCCGTCGATCCCAGATTGGTGAGGGCCTGGATGGGTCCGACCGAAACCTGCAGTGATATCTCTCCGAACGGTGCCAATACGCTGTACTTGCCCTCTGAATCTGTCTTGGTCAGATAGTGCACGACCTGGAGCTCATCCCTGACCGTGATCCAGGCACCTGATAATGGTGATACGCCGTCCACCATCACCGTTCCGTTGACGTACGCCCCGTCGTAGTACTGCATAATGACAACGCCATTGAACATGGTGGACCTCGGGCTCGCGTCCACGACCCCCTCCATCTCACCGCTGTTGATCTTCTGCGAGTAATCTATGGCGGTCTCGAAGTTGATCGCGGTCCAGGCATCGGTATGATTTGCCAACTCATCCTGAGGATAGGGATTGAAGTATGCGGTCTTGTAAGTGACCCTGTAATGGGAGAGGTTCCAACCCTGAATGGGTGTCTGTTCTTCCAGTTCACCGCTGACCCCTGGGATGCCCACGTTCTGATTCTCGCCGGCATCCACTGGGCTGTAACCAACGAACGTCCTGTAGAGCATGGAATCGTAGAACATGTCCTTGTACTCTATTCGAACGTCCGTGACCTGCGCCCCAATCGGGACCTCGTGAGGCCAGAAGGTCCCCTGATCCGTCTCCGCCTTGATCTCAAAGAAGTCTATCGGCATGTTCTCCTCCATCCGATGGTCGGAGAGCTTAGCAGGTGCGTAGAAGATACCTGTCTGGGACCCGGAGAACGGGAATAGTCTCGAGTCCACCGCAAAGTACTTAATCTCCTTCCCGGTGACCTGGCGGATATCGTGATAGAAGTCGGCCATCTGGTCGACGTTCAGTTTGCTGGTGAACAGTTGCCTCAATATGATGTACATGGCGTTCTGAATGTCCATGTTGGCGTCATATGGGTCGAAGATATCCGGGTTGTCGATGATCGTTCTGATGTAGTTGCCAGGACCCTTCAGGAAGTCCTCCACCTCGCTGTAGTTGAAACCGTGTCTTGTTATGACGTCCCTGACCTGATCGCTCAGTCTTCTCTGGGCCACGTTCTCGGCGTAGTCTCCCTCGATGAGTCTGGCGACCAGAAGTGCGACAGCGTCGTTCTCACCCTGGGCCATTAGCCAGCTCCCGGCCAGTTGATAACCGTTCAGGAAGTTGTCTGCCACCGTCGGGTGTTCTCCAGCGTTCACCGCTTCGAAACCGTAGTCCCACCAGCTGAGGAATGCAGGTCTGCTGCTGACCGGCATTATATCGGCATCCTGTTGAGCAAGCCAGTTCCACGCCGCGGGCCAGTATCTGGTCTCCAGGGGCAGTGAATAACCGAACGCACCAAGATAGAAGTTCCTTCCTTCTTGGATTCCTTCCGGCCTCAGAGCCTCGGGAAGCATGTCAATGATCGACTGGTCGTACTTGCGCTTCTCTTCGTATGGCATTCCAGCATCCAGGCCATACCAGACGTTTGGCAGGAGTATCATGCCGGTGATGAACAAGGCGCCCACGATGTGCCTTATCTTGATGCTCTTCCTGATGGCGTACAGCCTGTTGGATCGCCTCTCTTCGTATGATTTCCTGATGCCTTTGAAATCCAATTTGTCGACAACTATTACTAATGCCCAACCGGCGGTCATGGCGATTGCCGGCGCCGCGTTGAATATGAACCTGGCTGCCGACATGGACATGAAGATGGAAGCGGCGCTCCAAATGACCACGAACAGGTAGAAAGGCTCCAGCCTTTTCGGGATCTGGATGAAGGAATACGCCAGCGCTGCCAAAGACAGGTAGAACGAGACAGCACCAAAAGCCAGAGCTAATTGGCTGAAGTTGGGGGCCTGGGCCTCTGCGATAGTCTCGTACGTCTTGGTTCTCAGGAAATAACCGGCACCGCTCACGAAGCTCTGGGCGATCGCGGGGTAGATTATGGAGAGTATCACGAAGGCCACTCCGAAGGTGATGAAGACCGCCGGGATGACCAAGGCCCAAGGATAGTCTCGGGTGAAGGTGAATATGAAGCCAATGACAATGGCCGCCAAGAACAGGATCATGGGAGCGTCGAACCAGGTCGCAATGAAGTTGTAGGTGTAGTACCACGGGAAGGACACGAGCAAGGCCACCCCCACAGTGATGGCAAAACAGATCATGATCCCCATCGGGTCCCTGTTCCTCAATCTGGTGACCAGCAACTGGAATCCGAAGTAGACCAATATGATGACTATGATGTATGCGAAACCCTTCCACGCCAGGGCTATCGTCGCTATCGAGAATGCGGCCATTATCGAGTACAGAATGGGTCTTGTGTTGTTGGTGAAGAAGTCAGCCAGTCCGCTCTTGACGTCCCCTAACTTACGCCATCTTTTCACCCATTTCTTATCTTCCAGCAGGTGCAGCGCCCTTAAGAAGAAGAAGAACGCGGTAACCGCGAAGAACAGCGCAAACGCGTCGTGGTCTGCGTTTGAGAACGGACTACGTTGTATGTGTGCTGGCATAATCGCCAGGAAGAAAGCGGCAACAAGTCCAGCTCTCCTTCCGAAAGCCTCCTTGGTCAGGAAGTACAGCGGGAAGATGGTCAGGCTTCCCCAGACCGCCGTGGAGAACAGGAACGAATACCATACCGATACCTCCACGTTCTGGAAGAACGGGGAGAAGACTATTCCGACGACCGCCACCGACCAGTCGTACAAAGGCGGCCTGCCGGACCGCAGTCCTATCGGATATCCAAGTAACGGATCGTATACCAGATGCCCTCCGGTTTCCACTACATAATCGATGATCCTCTTGTGGTAGTACGAGTCAGAACCGCCGGAGACCAGGAATGCCGGGTCTGTTGCTAGTCCGAAACCGAACCATGTCCTGAGGAACATCGCAAGGACAAAGATCCCAAAAAGAAGGCTAAGAGTAATCCAGTTCTCACTGAACCAAGCTTTTGCCTCGTCTAACGTACGTGATGCCATAGTCTGCACCGTGGAGAGCGAAAGGGAACATATACTGACCGTCTATTTATCAGTTATTGCCAGGTTACGCCTGAGAGATGGGCGTGGAGAAGCCGCCTGAATACACTCCGGACCTTTATTCTGCCCACTTTCCAGTCGATATAGCAGGGTTTTGCTTATATTACCTTTGAACTCTCCCTTTTCGCTTCGATCCGAGGATGGTCATATATGCCGCGTACTTCCGCAACTTCGGCATCGTTCTGAGGGCCTTCTCGTCCAGACCGTGCATAATCCTTCCTTCAAGTCTTCCGAGGCCCTTCAGGGCTCCTGGCAATCGAAAAACGATGTGGGGATAGAGATATGAAAGCAAGAAATGATGCTCTTGCCATTGGAGATCGAACCTTTCTCCGACACTCCTCTCCAAGAAGTCCGGATCCAGAGGTCTCTCTCCGGTCTCGTGTCTTTCTGTGGAAAAGTATCGCCTGGCCATGTTCGCAAAGCAGTTGTTCGCCAACGGTTCCTGTGCAAGGAAGAGCCCCCCGTTCTTCAGCACCCTTTCCACCTCCGCAAGACATCCGTCCAAACTCTCCGGGAAATGATGAAGTATCGCTCTGGCGGTGACAGCGTCGATCGATGAGTCCTTGAAAGGGAGGTTGGTTGCGTCTCCCAGAACCGCCTGAACTCCTTCGACCCTGTTCTTCAGAACATCCCGATCCGTATCCAATGCGATCACGGTTGTGCTATCTGTTTTCAGCGGGCTGGCGAAGTCACCAGTGCCCCCGCCGAGGTCCAGCACTATATCGGGGTCGGTCTTGCCGATGAGCTCTCTGGGAAGAAGAGAAAGCCTCTCCCAAAGCATATGGTTCACCACCGGATCAACGTTCCACTCAACCTTCAAGTGACGACCTCTTCTTCCCGATTATCTGAAATGCGTTGGAGAAGTTCCAGAAATAGGATGTCAGCTTCACCATCCCGGAACCCATCTTGTAGACGAACTTGTCAGGATTCCTGGGCGCCTTGAACTCGTACTCTATCGGATACTTGGAGAGCAGCTGCCTCAAGTTCCTGTAGGACAGCGGATAGATGTTGTAGACCTGTCCCTTACCTTTTCGAATGATCCTTCTTAATGCCTTCTCTCTGGACTGGTATGAGAGGAACAGCAGACCGTAGTGTCCTTCCATCGGCCAGTACTTGTTGTTCGTGGTCAGGTAGAGAACTCCACCTTCCTTCAGTGTGGTGACGATACTTCTGAGTACGCCTTCCTGATCTTTCACGTGTTCAAGGACATCACTGCACAGGACCACGTCATACGCGTCCTTCTCATCAATATCGAACAGGGACTTGACTTCAAATGTCGCGTTCGTCACTCCCTTCTCCTTAGCTCTCTCCTTGCATATTGAAATGTATGATTCGTTGACATCGATCCCTCTGATCTCCTTGACCCTGAA
>JAUVGH010000090.1 GCA_030593885.1 Methanomassiliicoccales archaeon | reverse complement strand
AAGGAACTGAGGAACTTCAGAAGGAACGTCCAGATGATCTTCCAGGACCCCTACTCCTCCCTTAATCCCAGATTAACGGTCATGCAGACTGTCGCTGAACCGTTGATCAACCACAAGATGGTCGTGACGGCGGAGGAGGCCAGAGAGAACGTCGCCATGGCCTTGGAGGACGTCGGGCTGGTCCCCGTGAACGAGTACATCGAGAGGTTTCCGCACGAGTTGAGCGGCGGTGAGAGGCAGAGGGTTGCTATCGCGAGAGCTCTGGCCGTCAGGCCGAAGTTCATTGTCGCCGACGAACCCGTATCCATGCTGGACGTGTCCATAAGGGCCGGCGTAATGAGGCTCATGCTCGATCTCAGGGACAAGTACGACATCCCCTTCCTGTTCATCACCCACGATCTGGCCTCGGCGAGGTTCATGGCGGACAGGATAGCTGTCATGTATCTGGGGAAGATAGTTGAACTGGCTGGGAGCGACGAAGTGATTACCGATCCAAGGCATCCTTACACGAAAGCGTTGCTGAGAGCCGTTCCTGTGGGCGACCCCAATCGAGAGCGTGTCCCTCTTCCGATCAAGGGTGAGATTCCTTCCGCCATCGACATCCCGACCGGCTGCAGGTTCCATCCGAGGTGTCCGTGGGCCGAGGACATCTGCAAGAAAGTGGAACCTAAATTGGAGGAATACAAGGAAGATCACCTCGCAGCCTGTCATTTTGCTGTTGAGGGAAAAGAGTAGGTAGAGTAGGACCCCGGAGGTTCCAGAGTGGTAGAAGGCTCCCCCAAGAAGTCAGGAAAGCTCTTCTCGTTGCTGGTTCTGGCAACTTCTCTTATCATTGCCGTCGCCGGTCTGTACATAATGTTGACCAGCTGGGGTGAGAGAGGGTCCCATCCGTTGGCCCTTGGATTGTCTGTTGGAGTTCTGCTTGTCATACTGCTGATAATCTCTATGATGTGGAGGATCATTGCTGAAATGAGAAAGGTGACGGAAGGAGAATCCCTGACCGATCCACCCTTCGATTCTCTCGAATGAGCCCGAAATTCGCTATTCTTATATATCTTCGAGATGATAGCATTCCGATTCGAGGTTGCGGGGCGGATAACTGCGCTTTTTTGTGCGGTCAACAAGCCCATGGCTTCAGGGAGGAGGAAGGGTTGGCACCACAGGACGACAGCTCCAAGCACAGTTTCCATGACCTGGCTGAAAAGATACGAAGGGAGACGGACGAACTTGGGCTTGCGGACCTGATCGACAAGGAGACACTGAAGGTTCTTCAAGACAGCTTCGTGGATGCTACTGGTATGGTAGTGGGTATCTTCGATGATGAACTCAACCCCATTATACCGAACAGCCCCTGGAGCGAGTTCTGCAACACAATCAAGGAAGCGGCGAAGGGGAGATGCCCAGAGGCGGACTCATCTGCGGTCGAAGAGGCCAAGAAGACCAATCGCCCCGTCATGAACAAGTGCTTCGCCTGCGAAACCGCATACTTGGCTGCTCCGATCGTCATCAAGAACAAGATGATGGGAAGCATAATGTGCGGCCAGGTGAGGACCGAACCCCCCAAGGAGGAGGCCGTGAGGGAACTCGCCCGGGAAATATCGGTGGACGAAGATAAGCTGGTCAAAGCCGCCAATGATCTGATGGTCTATCCCGAGCCCATGCTGGAGGCCTGGGGAGATCTTCTCCAATCCATAGCCAACCTGGTTGCCGAACTGGGTCACGAAAGGACAATAGGCCATCGCATCGTGGAAACCGCGGAGGAAAGGTCTGCCGCGCTCACTCAAACCGCCGAAAGCCTGGAAGAGACCATCCAGATGCAGACAGGCGAACTTCGCGTGTCCGAGATATTGTACAAGAACCTCTTCAATGAGTCCAATGACGCCGTCTTCATCCACACGCTCGACGGCAAGATGGTCGATGTCAATAGCAGGGCCGAGGAACTTCTGGGTTACACAAAGGAGGAGCTCATGAACATGCCAATCCCCGATATCCATACCGATGAGACGAGGTCAGAGTCCATGGAGGCCTTTGCCAGGATCAAGGAGGAACGTTCTGTCCGGTTCGAATCGGAGATGAGGAGGAAGGACGGCACCGTGATTCCGGTCGAGATAAGTTCGAGGTTCTTCAGGACCAACGGGGATGAGCTCATACAAGGTACGGTCAGGGACATATCGGAAAGGTCAAGGTTCATATCTTTGTTGAAGAAAGCAAGGGATGTCCTGCAGGAGAAGGTCGTCGAGAGGACGGCCGCTCTGACCGCTTCAAAGAGAGAACTGGAAAAAAAGGTGAGGGACCTCGAGCACTGGGACGAGGTGCTTTTCGAAAAGGAGATGATGATTAGCAAGCTGGAGGACGAGGTGAAGCGTCTCAGGCAGGCGGTGGCGAGTAGGCCCAAGAAGGAATCTGAAGGCTGATATCGTTCGTTGTTTTCCTCAATAAATCTAAATCTCGGTTCCACCTAATGGAACCACAGAGAGGTCGCAGGCATTTCTATGATCAGAACGGAGAATCTTACCAGGAAGTTCGGCAAAGTCGTTGCTGTGGAGAACCTCACACTGGATGTCCGAAAGGGAGAGGTCTTCGGCTTCATAGGTCCCAACGGAGCTGGCAAGACCACCACGGTGAGAATGCTTTGCTGTTTGATAGCCCCTACCGAGGGCACGGCGTTCATCGGAGACAACGAGATCAATCGAGACCCTGATTCCCTGAACATCCGGCAGATGGTCGGACTTCTCCCGGAGTCGCCCGGGCTGTATGAACGTCTCAGCCCGTATCGGAACCTGGATTTCTTCGCCCAGCTTTACGGAGTTCCTCGAAGTAAGAGGGAAGAGAGGATCAAGGACCTCCTCCAGATGCTCAACATGTGGAAGAAACGAGACGAGCCAGTGGGCACATTCTCCAAGGGTATGAAGCAGAAGATAGCCATCGCACGGGCCTTGGTTCACGACCCTGAGATACTGTTCTTGGATGAACCGACATCTGGACTGGACCCCAGAGCGGCAAAGACCGTGAGGGATTTCCTATCCGATCTCAAGCGAGAAGGCAGGACGATATTCCTCAACACACACAATCTGGCCGAGGCGGAGAGGCTCTGCGACAGAGTGGCCCTAGTCAATACCAAGCTGGTCGCCGTCGGCTCTCCCCTGGAATTAAAAAGGAGGTACTGGGAAAGGACCACTCAGGTCCAGCTGAAGGCGATATCACCGTCGATCATCTCTGCCGTCGAGGCCCTTCCTTTCGCGAAGAACGTGAGGACCGAGGACTCGAAGTTGTTAGTAGATGTCGGGAACCCGGAAGAGGACAACTCAATGCTTGCCCAGACGATATTGGCGGCCGGTGGGAAGATA
>JAUVGH010000021.1 GCA_030593885.1 Methanomassiliicoccales archaeon | reverse complement strand
CCTCGTGGGTTTGCGGGTCGAACTTGACGATGGTGTCCTGTTGCTCCGCTTCAATCCTGCCCCCGATGTATAGAGCGTAATCACCGACCCATACCGCACAGCCTCTGTAAAGCGCCGCGGGGAGATGGGTCGACTCCGTCTCAACCGTCTGGGCCAATGCACTGAACGACAACAGAATCAGAACCGAAGTGACGCTCAGAGCGGTCACGCCCTTCAACATCTTGAGGAATGATGGCTCCATCATGTTCTCGTTCCAAAAACAGAAACGGACTATAAAACTATGCTGCGCCCCCTTTGAGTACGCTGGCTCTCGACCCTTTCATATCCTTATAGTTAAATACTTGATTTCACATTGGTTGAATCTCACGGGAATCATATGGCCAGAATGCATGCACGTAAGAAGGGGAGGTCGTCCTCAACAAAGCCCTATGTGACAGAGAATCCGAAATGGGTCACCCAGAAACCGAAGGAGATCGAGAAGCTGGTCCTGGAACTGCACAACGAGGGCAACACATCGGCGATGATAGGCCTGAGGCTCAGGGACCAATATGCGGTTCCCAACGTAAAGCTGGCAACGGGCAAATCAGTCACCGCCATTCTGAAAGAGAACGACATCCAATCGAAGTTCCCAGAGGACATGACCAATCTGATGAGGAAGGCGATCGACCTGCACTCCCACCTTAAGGACAACCCAAGGGACCTGCACAACCTCAGGAGCGTGCATCTCACCGAGGCCAAGATCAGGCGGTTGGCGAAATACTACAAGAGGAACGGCGTCCTGCCAGAAGACTGGAACTACAGTCCTGCGAGCGCCGAGCTCGAGATCAAATAGGTGGTCGCCTGCCTGCGGGTCTTTCTGAACTGATTTCTGACGACTTTTTGAAGAGGCTTGAGGAAGCCGTTTCCGTTGTTGAGAAGCACTCTTGGGTAAGGGTCATCTCCCACTATGACGCGGACGGTATCTCGGCTGCCGGAATCATATGCAACGCACTGTTGAGGAAAGGGAAGAGATTCCACGCAACGCTCACAAGGAGCCTCGACCCGGAGTTCTTCGAGAAGGTGAAGGAGGAGGACGTCGAGTGCTTGATCATCTCCGACATGGGCAGCGGGCAGATCGAACTTATGGAGCAGTTGAAGGGCGACGTCGTCGTGCTGGACCATCATACCATCATCAGGGAGTCTGATTCGGTCGTTCAGATCAACCCTCATCTCTTCGGTCTTGACGGGTCCACGCAGGGAAGCGCTTCTACGGTGTCGTTTCTTTTCGCAGTGGCGATGGACGAATCCAACTGGGACCTTTGCGGTTATGCCCTTTCAGGAGCGATCTCCGACCGGCAGCAGGTTCCAGCGTTCTCCGGATTGAACGAGATCGTCTTGAACGGAAGCGTCGAAAGGAAGTTCATCAAGGTGGAGAAACAGCTGGCCCTCATCGGTGACACCTTGGAGGAAGGTCTTCAGAGAACCATATTCCCATTCTTCAAAGGCATATCCGGGAGGAAGAGCTCCATTGCGAAGTTGGTGAAGAAACTGGGACTGGAACCATCGACCAAGCTCAAGGGTCTGGACGGCGGGGTGAAGAGGGGCCTCATATCATATCTCACACTTCAGCTGATGAAGCAGGGCGCCAGGCCGGAGACGGTGGCGGAGCTGACCGAGGACAGGCATTTGATCGAGGCACTGGATGTTTACGCGTCCGATCTAGGAAGTCTCATGAACGCGTGCGGGAGGACCGGGCATCTGGGCACTGGGCTGTCTCTGTGCATGGGGGACAAGGAGGCGATGGAAGAGGCGCAGAAGCTCAGGGAGGAGTACCTTTCCGGTATGATGAAAGGCCTGGTGAAGCTGGAGAAGGAAGGCGTCTTCGAGAAGGATTGGATACAGTTCTTTTACACCGAGAACGCATCTTATTCGGGTACCTGGGCAGGAGTGGGGATGCAGTACCTGTTCAACCAGGAGAAGCCCACGATAGCGCTGTCCGTCCAGGAGAAGCAGACCAGGATCTCAGGTCGCGGGACACGGTATCTTGTTAGCAAGGGACTCGATCTGGCCGAGGCGTTCAAAGTTGCTGCAGGGTCGTTGGACGGGAGCGGCGGAGGGCATGCGGTGGCTTCCGGGGCGACCATACCGAAGGGGAAGGAAGACAAGTTCCTGGAGAACGTTGATTCGATCGTCGAGGGGCAACTTGGATCTCATGAATGAAGTGTCATCTCATCTGACACGATCCTGTATTTTGATTCCTTTTCGTAATACTCGAAGGTTCCGGTGAAACGTACCAGCTGGCCCTGATAGAAATCGTTGCTGACGTCCGTGCCGAATAGAACGCAGTCCATGGTGTAATTCAGGTATTTCCCGGAATAGCGGAGCTGGAAGGTGGTGGCGTCCACTAGTTTGCCCTTCTCCCACATCCTCTCACTCTTTATGTTCAGCATCTGTCCCGGAACGCTTACCTCTCTATCCAAGAACAACTCCGGATTTTCAGCCAGCATCTCGATGGTCAGTTTGGCGTCATCTGGAGATCGAACTATCCTTATGTCGTCTTCAGAATCAACCACCAGCTCCATCTCGCCCTGATATTCTTGGACCTCGCCAACGACCTCGATTTCAGCACCGGGGATCAACTCACTGTTGCCAAGATTGGAGAATACATTCTCTGGAATGTAAACGGCTATGGAAGCCCCATCATCAAGATCCGCCATCTCAAGGATGACATCACCCGCGCTTGTCTGGTAAAGCACCATAATGTGACCGCGCGTCTTCACAACGCTGCCGACGTCTCCAAGGCCAACATCTCCGATCTGAATCTGAATTGGCTGGACCGAACACGAATAGAAATAGAGACCCAGGACACCGACGAACGATAGAATCGTGACGATGACAAGCATGACCCTCCTGTCCATTCAACGGGGAAACGAGGGTTGAGAGATAACGATTTGCTTTAGTACTTGCCCATCAGGTCCGCCAGTTCATCCCCCACCATGGAAGCCTTCGCTTCCTCCGACTCGACAACTTCCATCCCCTTCTCCAGAAGCGATACCTGCTTGGGCTCCATCGCCTCCGGGTCGATTGGCATGATAAAAACAGCTTCCCTCTGCATCACGAACTCGTTGATCAGCTCCAGCGTCTTGAAGGCGTGCTCGAACTCGTTATGGATGGTCAGGAACTCAAAGCAGTCCAGCAGGACAAGGCACTTCTCCTTCTCTTCAATGAACTGACAGACAAGTTTCGCCAGAGAGTTCAGGGCCGTGGGCTCGTAGTAGTCCTTTCCCGGCGTCTGGCTTATCCACACGAACCTGGTGTTCTTGAACCTCTCCTTGAGCCTTGAAGGGTGCTGCCGGCTGATCAGGATCCCCGGCATGGTCTTCTTGACGTTCCTCTCCAAGAGGCGGTAGCTGAGCTCAGCGTCCTTCTCCTTGATCATGTAGGACATCCCGGCTTCCAACTCCAACGGTGAATCTCCTTTGGGCAAACTACTCGCTCCCTCCGATCTCCTTCGCCAATATCTCCTCCAGCTGTCCCGCAGGTATCTCTGATAGTGATATGAGCGTCGTCTTGCCGACCACACCCTCTCCCGATATCTTGGTGTCTATGAACCCCAACGCGTCCAGGTCCTTGATGTACTTCCAGAACTGGGTGTGCCCTCTCTGCTTCTCGCCGAACTCCTCGCAGACGACCGCGTACGAACCCTCCGCCTCCCCTGTGTTGATGTAAGCGCTCTTCTTCACCTTCCTCGCTATGGCCAGCAGTGCCATCTTCTTGCTCTTGTCCAGCTCCGCCAGCTTCTCTTCGGTTATCGTGCGGAAGGTCTCCGCCTTCGCGAACCTCACGTGTTCGGGCGTCATCTCTTCCATGCCCTGCTCATCGGTCAGCATTCCCGCGTTGGCCAGCAGTTCGATCGCGAATCTAGCGTCCCCTCCTTCGGATGCAATGTCGGCTATCAGGTCCGTCGAATCTTCCTGCACGGTTCCGGGATGAAAGGCCAGGTCCACCCTGTCCGTGATGATGTCCTTCAGCTCATCTCTGCCGTACTTGTCCAGAGTAATGACGTTCGTTCTCTTGAAGGTGGAAACCGATGCCGGATCCATCAACTTGAAGACGTCCTGCTGCGAGATCAGGATCAGCGACAGTGAAGCCCTCGTTCCGGGGGCCTCCTCATCGAACCTGGTAAAGGTGTATACAAGATCGGAACCGCTCCTCTTCAACAACACATCGGCCTCGTCCAGTATCACCAGCAAATGGCACTTGTTCTTGTTCAGCTCCTTCCTCAGGATCTCTGTCTTCTCCGGGACCGAGAAACCCCGGTCGGGGAAGTGGGGCTGGAACTTGGACAGGACCTTGAGAAGGACCATGTCCTCCGAATAATACTGCCTGCAGTTCACCAGGACATGCTCGACATACTTCCCTTTCTCCTGCGCTAGCTTCTCGAAATTGGCCGAGAAGAGCTTGGAAAGATGGGTCTTGCCAGTTCCCACGGCGCCCTTGATCGACACGTTCTGGGAAACGTTGGAGTCCACGACCGGACGGAACAGCATCATGAGCCTCTTCATCTGGGCCTCACGGTGCTTGAGCTCCTTGGGAACCCAATCGAAAGAGAGCTTCCTGAAGTCCTTGAACACGGTGCCTCCCATGATGGGGGGCGAATGCTGTTCTGGAATCTTAAAGCCTTTGGAATCCCATTCGGGCGGACTATGCCATCTCAGCGCTGTCGACCCTGACCCTGTCGCAATGTCGCTCTCGCTGAAGCTGGGGCAGGACGAACATGAAACGAATGGCGTTTCACGCCCAGTCCATCCTCTCGCACACCACTTCCAACTCCTCAGTGGCCGTGCCGCCAGGCGTTGAGTCCAGCGGTAGGACCTCATACTGCACCGGGAAGCACTCCTGGAAATTGAACCTGACCCTCTCGTTGCGGGAGTGGTCTTGGATTATGATGGACATAGCACGCCTTGTGCCAAGCCCGCTCTTGAACTCCTTGTACCAGTCCCACAGTTCCGAGTTCTCCGTCAATCCCCTCTGCAGGGTCAGTGCTCCGACTCGGGTCAATCCAGGCAGGTATCGTACATCGTTCTCATTCCCTTCTCTGTACTCGATGACATCTGTCGTGGATCTGATCCCCTCAACGAGCGTGAACCCAGAGGATGCTATTCCGTCGATCTCGACCACGAATTTGTGGTCCGGCAGCGGATCATTTCTCGTTGGCGAAGGAGCGATAACCACCGCACTTATCGAAAGACTGAAGATGGTTGCGGCTATCAGCGCGAATATCATTTTTCGATCCATGTATTCACCTCCTTCCCAGATCAAGGGCCCATGGGTACTTCGTGAACGCCCCCCCTCGGCGCCGTCATCATTAGAATCATACTTTGTAGGATGACTGGCAGAGCGTATGGACTGATGCGGATTAATAGTTTTCCGGTGCTGGCTATCAACTCAGAAGAGCTCTACTTCCTCTTCACCCTGATGAAACCGGAGCAGGGTATCACTTCGACGCCTTTCTTCTCAAGCTCGTCACTTATCTTGTTCATCCCGACCGAATCTGACGCCATGTGGCCGGCGACCACGAAGTTGATGTGGTACTTCTTCACCTCTTCCAGATGTTCCTCGGGAATGTGCATGCCTATGATGGTACCCACACCACTCGCCGATTGTTCCTTATAGACCTCTTTTCCAGGCGAGGTTCCTCCGGTGAACTTGACGATGACCTTCCCTGCTTTGCCCTTCTTGCTGCCTGCCACGACGTTTGGTCCCGAACCGTTCTTCACGCCTTCCGCGAACTCGGGTACCTCCTTCAGGAACTTGATGACGTCTCCGACCGTCTCCGGCTTCTTCCTGTCCATCAGTTTCTGCACGAACTTCCAGCCGATGTTGTCCGCGGGCGAGTGCGTGCACATTAATGGAATGTCAAGTAATCTGGACGCGTCCACGACCTGCATGTGATTTGCCGGCATCAGTCTCCTCTGCACCTCGGCTATCCGCTTGGCCATCACCCCCTCTGCGATGTTGATGGGAACGCCGAGACCTCTGAGGGTCTCCTCCTGAAGGTGCATGACGTCGTGAAGCTCCGCCAGCGCTCTTCCTCTTGGATGATGTCCGATGATGAGATCGATCTTCCTGCCTTTCTCTCCAAGCCTATCTGCCAGAACTACCTCACCGGTCGTCATGTCGATCCCAATTAGAGCCCTCTTGATCTCTCTGTTCGCCCCCCCGTACAGCATCCTGGTGTCAGCGTAAGGATTGGTCAGCCTTTCCTTGTCGAACTCCTTCTTATCGTCCCCTTTCAGCTTCTTGTAGGCCTCTTCCTCCTTCTTGAGTTCCTTCTTCACGTAGGCCCTTCCCCGGGGGTCCGCCTCCACACCCAACTTCAAAACCATATCGTAGATCGCTTTGAGCTTCATGTCAACTGCAAATGGATGGTGGATATTTAGGAATTTCTGTATCTAGGATATTCGAGGCCCTTGGACGGATACAGTGGCCTTTTCATCACTCAACTATGCTGTCGGCCCATTTCAGCCTTCTTTTCATATTGGCAACCACTGTTTTCTCATCCTTAAACTCGTTCTCAGCCTCTGCCAGGTACTCGACAACTTCGAGAATCCCCCCTTTGGTCGGTTTGTTCACACCGATGCTAGCCCTAGCCATTTCCTGACGCAGTATCGGCATCGCCAGCCTCGAATCCTCGAACCCCTCGCAGAAATCCACCATGATAGCATCCAGTGCACCGATTGCAGTCGTCTTCTCCGAAGATCTCCGAAGGCCTGTGGCGACAACGCTTTGATAGAGCTCTTTCACTGGGTCTGCTAGCTCTCTACTGCAAAGGATCATATGTCCAAGGCTTTCGAAGGCTGCCTCAACATTCCTCCCGCTTTTTGCGCTTGTGGCGTAGCTTGACTTGAGCCACGTCGGGAGGATTTTGTCCAGGCCTACATTGTATCTCGACGCCAGAACCGCCAAGTCCTCTGGCTCGAACTCGAACTGCTCCTCCAGGTCCGATTTATTGCAGACAAAGACCAAAGGTACATTCTCGACGACCTTGAAGAGGAATGGAATCCAATACCGCTCCAGGCTGCCCAGGGTCTCCTTCCTGGTCAAGTCAGCCACCAGAATGGCACCGTGGACGCCCACGAAGGTTCTGGCATGCAAGGCATGGTATCCTTCTCTGCCAATCAGATCCCAAATCATGAAGGTAAGATTCACGTCCTCGTCTGGCCCTTGAACGACAAGTTCTTTCATCCTGACCTTGCTCCCGATGGTTGATGTATAGGATTCCTCGAATTGATCTAGAACATATCTCCGAATGAGACTGGTCTTCCCAACTGCGCTGTCGCCCAAAAGGACGATCTTTTTCTTTACCACCATTGACTCATCCGCCTTTACCACGAGCGTTCACATGACGCACTGTGGGGAGGCTCTTGTACGCTTCCCTCGCTCTTTCGGCATTCCTCTCTAGTTTCAATTCCTCAAAAACCTTAAGCGCCTTGTTCAGATGCTCTTTCGCTTTGTCAGCATCCCCTTTGGCCTTCCACATCAATCCGAACTCGTAGTGCGATTCGGCTTCTCCAAGCTTTTCTCCCATGTCCTCGAAGGCCTTGATACTCTCCTCGAAGTTGTTCGTGGCCTCCTTCCACGTCTCACATTCGCGATAGACCATTCCAGAAATCCTCCCTGACATGGCGGAGAGTTTCCTGTTATGAACTTCAGCGGAGATCGAAGCGGCCAGGTTGCAGAACTCCTGGGCTTTCTCCAACTCTCTCTTCTCAAGATGGACTTCCGCGATTTCACAGTATGTGTTGCATATCTCCCACTGCACTTCGAGCTTCTCCCATATCGAGAGACCTTTCCTGAAATATCCGAGGGCCTGGTCATAGTCCCCTCGTTCCTTATGGACAATGCCGATGTTATGGAGATGTTCTCCAAGGTACTCCTGATTGCCGATTCTCTCCGAAATCACAACTGCCCTACCATAGTACTTCAACGCCCGGTCGTCCTCCCCTCGATTATGATGGACAACGCCGATGTTGCTCAGGGTGCCCCCGATGCCCGCCTGGTCTCCGATATTCTCTCGTATCGCTAGGCTCCTTTCGAAGTACTCGAGGGCCCGGTCGTAGTCCCCTCGAACTCGATGCACTTCGCCGATGTTGTTCAGGGTGGCCGCGATGCGCTCTTGGTCTCCGATTTTCTCTTTTATCGCTAGGCTCCTTTCGTAGTACTCGAGGGCCCGGTCGCAGTCCCCTCGTGTATGATGGACAACGCCTATGTTGTTCAGGGTGGTCATGATACCCGCCCGGTCTCCAATCTTCTCGCTCATCGCTAGGCTCCTTTCGTAGTACTCGAGGGCCCGGTCGCAGTCCCCTCGACTACTATGGACAACGCCGATGCAGTTCAGGGTGCCCCCGATGCCCTTCTCATCCCCCATCTTCTCACTCATCACTAGGCTCCTTTCGTAGTACTCGAGGGCCCGGTCGTAGTCCCCTCGTGCAAGATGAACATTGCCGATTCCACGGAGTGCAAGTGCCTCCTCCATTGACCCCTCCTCTTCGGCGTAGCCCAATGCCTCCGTGAAGCTGCTCATGGATTCATCATAATCTCCTCCACTATAGTGAACCCCCCCGATCCTAGCCAGGATCTCCGCCCTCTTTTTCTTCTCTTGCGCCAATTCCAACGCGCTGCGGTAGGATTCCAAGCCTCTTTCGTAGTCTCCCATCAACCTGTAGACAGAGCCCAGCGCCTCAAAGGAAGCTAGCCTTCCCTCAACGTCCTCTTCGAGTTTCAACGCCTCGCCATAGAACCGGATCGCCTCGGCGTTCGCGAACCGATCCTTGGCCCTCTCCGCAGCCTTTAGGAAGTATGGTAGAGCTCTCCTACGATCCGGGCATCGGAAGTAGTGGAAGGCCAGGTCTCCAATCACCTTATCCATGTTGCCCTTATTCAGTGTTTCAATCGAGTTTGCGACGACTGAATGATATTCCCTCCTCAATTCCTCTGGTATTTCACCGTACGCGACTTCTTTAATCTTCGCGTGGTCGAATCTATAACTTCCATTGGAAGGTTGAATCAATCGATGGGTCTGCTCTAGGACCCTCAACTGCTCCAACAATTGGATTCTTTCAACACCCAAAGCCTCAACTAGTATCGTTGATGTGAAGTTCTCACCAATGACAGAAGCATAGTCCAGAATCTCTCTGTCTTCACTGCCCAATCGGTTCAATCTTCTCTTTATCACGTTATATATCTTAGAAGGGATTTTGACGTCTTCGAGATTCTTCGCCAATATCCAGACTCCTTCTCTGTTCTCGAAGTAATCCTCTTCCTCAAGGAATTTGACAAGCTCTATCATGAACAGCGGGTTCCCCTCTGTCTCCTTGTAGATACTATTTGTGAATTCCTCATCCAAGTCAATCTTCCCAAGAAGGGAAGATAAGAAATCGACCATGCACTCTTCGGGCAATCTCTTGAGCTTCATCCTTTCGTTCAGACCCTCACGGTCCATCAACTGCATGGTTTCAATGAGAAGATGACCATTGCCTTCATTTGCTGTAACATCCTCCGGCCGATAGGTGCCCAGAATCAGCAAACCGTGCTCCCTCGTGTTTCTGGCGATGTAGTGCGCCAAAGCTAATGAAGATGGATCTGCCCACTGCAGGTCCTCGATGCACAGGAGCGCTGGTGCTTTCTGTGCAAGCCTGGCTAGTCCCATTGACACGTTCTCGAACAATAGGTTCCTTCTTGCCTTGGGATCCTCCTTTCCGTAATAGATGCCATCATACTTTCCCGAAGTGATTAGAGGTTCGAGGAGTTTCTCGATACTATCGATTTTCTCACCGTCTCCGTCCCAATCCTCCAGCATACCTCCGTACTTCTTGTCAACCCTCAGGAAGATCTCCCTCATATCATTGATTAGGAATTCGTTCTCCCTCCCGCTCATAATCACCACGAGGCTGGCGCTCCTTCCGCTCTCTAGGAGAATTCGATAGTTCTCATATCCCAGAGTGTTCAATGCTCCATCCTTGTCCTCTCCCAAGAGTATGGATAGGGATTCCTTGACGAAGTTGCTCACAGTAGTTAGCATAGAGGAGAAAATGTCTGGATTGAGCTTCGTTTCTCGTCTCGTGATCTCTTTGATCAGCAGACCGGTGTGTGTCACGAGGAAGACCGCCTCGACCCTAGGCGTCTCTTCCGCAAACAGGGATTCGAGACCTGCCGACCTGAGAGCCTCAATGAAGGGCATGAAGGGCGTCAGAGACTCGTACATGCTGTTTCCTGAGAGGATTTGGAAACCTTGGGATTGAGCAAGCTGCTTCAGCTCATTCACCAGTCTCGTCTTTCCTATCCCAGCTTCGCCCGAAACGAATACGGTGCGGCCTTGCCCTGCTGCAGCCTTGTCCAAATAAGTCTGCAGCTCGCTTAGTTCGTCCTCTCGACCGACCATCTTGGGCTGAAAACCTAGATGAGGCATCATCCCCCTCTTTCGGTGGCTTCCCACCTCAATCATCATTCCGTTTTCCAGATAAAAACGTTACCGTTCCTTCGTTTTGCGTAATAGAACCTATATTATCGACTTGGAAAGACGCCATCAGAAAAAACCCCCTCTCCCTCAAGAGACCTCTGAGAACCCGCTTCATATCCTCTATAGTCACTCCTTGCACACCAGTCGCAAAAGGTAGGTATTTAGAGTGGATTTTGGCCAAGAAATAGAAGGAAAAGGGGAAGACATGCTGTAGCTGTTATGAAACGAGCTTGCATGTCTTCTGGGATACCTAGGAGCAGGGGTCGCACCGCACCCAGTCCAGCGACCAGCCCCCGGCAATCTCCGTCCTGTCCCCGCTCGCGACATTCTCGACCCAGATGTTCGCCGCGCGGAGCCGACGACCGTTCTTGGAGTACACGGTCACCGTGTAGGCAATCTCGGAGTCGTCTGGCGACCAGCTCGGGAACCGGGAGTTCCCCTCTACGAGGACCGGCGGGTTCGACAACTCGATATCAATAGTGTAGACACCGGAGCTCATAGTGAAGGCGATCTCCGTGCTGCCGGAGCTCTTCCCCCATTCCAGCCAGTAAATATTTGTCGTCACGGGCCCGTAGACAGTCATCACTGATTCTGAGGCCATGTCAAACACATTGATGCTGTAGTTGTCCGGGCCGGTGAGGAGTTCCATTTCCACATAGGCGATACTCGAGGCGTCCGGGCTCCAAGTCGGATCTATGGGGGCGAAACCACTCGGGGTGGTGTAGAGGGTCGTCGGGTTCCCCCCGTTAGCCGGGATTGTGCGCAGGCGGTAAAGGTCCGAGATCAGCTCTACGAACACGATGACATCCCCAGCGGGGGACCACTCCACGCTAAAGTCTATATTGGAATGTAGCATCGTGGCGTTGCTTCCCACGGGCACGCCGTCCACGACGCTCACGTTGATGCGCCACAGCTCTTTGAACCAAATGCCCACTCCGAAGGCAATGGCGGACCCGTCCGGCGCCCACGTGGGCTTCTGGATGTTCTCATCGGTGGTGTGGATCTGGGTCCGATGTGACCCGTCCGCGTCCATCACCCACAGGCTCTTCTGTCCGGTGGTGGTGTAGGCAATCGCCGGGTCCGCGGGCGTTGACGGGGGGTCCTCTCCGCCATCCTTGCACTCAGGCCACGGCGTGCAACTGCCCGGCGGCGGCGCGCTGGCCAGAGGAAAACTCATCATTACCAGCATTCCTATAACAATTGGCACAATTATCTTTCCTATTTTGTTTTTCATTTTTTCAACTTCCTAACCTTGATTAAATCATCAGAATTCACTTCATAACCGTTTGTGACCACTAGTGGGCACACGTCACGCCTGAGTCCTCTCACAAGTGAGAAAGAGATGGTGCTCTTCTGCAGCAATTTCGCCCGAAAGAAACGCCAAGGGCTCTGGCTTAACGTTCCGGCAAGAACGAACAGGGAATGAAAGCCTGAGCCGATTCCTACAACTCCACAGTCGAAAAAAGTCACTCCTTTCTCAGGAGCCCTCCTTCACACAGTCTCTCCGCTCTTCGAACGGATGAACGAGTTCAAATCCACCAGATACAACCCTGTGCGGATGCACCATCTCACATAGGTGGACAAGTCTGTGTTGAGCCTCTTTGCTTCTTCCTTCGCCCGATCAAGAAGTTCCGGGTCGATCCTCACTTTGAGCGTCTTCGTGTATTTCCCCTCTTTCTCCATGCTGTCACCGGAGATTTTCGATTTGAATCCATGATATATAAGGATAACTGATTTCCTCAAATCTAGGCATTATATGGGGCGAAAATAAGTTTAGGATTTTGGAATGTTCACGTAGAGCCGACAGCCAGATACAGCATTCGATCCTTCATCATTACATGCCAATATCGGTGGCTTATCCTGAGTTCTCTAAGCTTCACGATCAGTCTGGATGCAAGATCGGCGGGAAATAGGAATACAGATTGTCCCAGTCTGAATCCTCCTTCATCAAGTAATCCTGGATATCTGTACGTCTTTGGAATCCCGCCCACTATCTTGGTGTCACTCCGTCCGTTCAGGAACCTGTAGACGGCGGTCCTCCTTGTCTTGTATCTGTCCGGGATATCAAACGAGATCAGGAGTGCCTCCTCGAGATCTCTGTTCTCGAGCGGTGCATTCTTGACCATAGATAGTCTCTCCACCCCTCCTTTCCTTCGGAAACGGCCGTTTCCACATAAATGAATGCATGGAGGAGGTGATCGAATGTGCATCCAAGGAGTGAGCTTCCCCTTACCGAGGGTCTTTCGGAAACGGCCATAACCGAAATCGCCCCAGTCGATGCCAAATCCAGCAATCTTCGGAAACGGCCATAACCGAAAAGTCTGCGCCACAAAAACTCTTTATGTCAGTTTCAGGTTGTTCCCACAATGGCAGAGGAAGGTATAGTCGGACTGGCGCTGAAGCAGACCCAGGGTTTGCTGCAGGCAGAGGACATTCTCGTTGAAGCCGTCAGGGACATGGTCAAGGACGAGATCAAGCGGTACGTCAGGGAGAAGCTCGAGGGACGGCCCGAACTCAAGGAAGAACTGAAGGTCGCCGTTGCGGAGCTGATGGAGGCCAAGATCCGGGAGGCGGCCGCAATGGTGAAGATGGCAAAGGCAGGAGCAAAGCTCGGCCTGGAACTCGTTCCATCTCATTTGAGAGAGGAAGTGACCAAGGACCTCATAGGCATGTTCGAGAAGGAGATCAGCATCCTCATGGACAAGACGATCTGATGGGTCTGTGGGGGTCAATGACGAAAGATTTATTACTCCAGGTCTTAATCCGAGAGCGTCTGGTTCAGGGGAGGTCGGACTGATGGCGGAGGATGTCAAAGACGTTCTATCCAAGATGAAGATTAAGGAGCTTAGAGCCTTCGCCAAGCATCACAGGATGAAGATCAAGGGCTTGAGGACCAAGAAGGACATCGTCGAGAGGCTCGCCTCCCGCAAGAAGATTGAGAAGTATCTCGAAGAGGAAGAGGCACCAGAGGAAGCTCCCGAAGAGGAACCAATTGAAGAAGAACTGCCACCGCCACCGGAGGACGAGGAGATCGAGGTCTTCGGAGGACCTGCCGAACGCGCTTTTGACGAGGACGACATCAGGGATGCCTTGTCAGCATTCAAGGTCTCCGAACTGAAGAAGATGGCCAGCAAATACAAGATCGACATCTCCATGTGCAAGCGGAAGAGCGACTACTTGGACGTGCTCTCAAGAAAGGGGAACGTGGCGTTATTACTGGACGAGGTGGACGCCAAGGAAAGAGAGAAGGAACTGGACAGGATCCGGGAGGAGCTCATCGAGGTCGGCGTCGGGATCGAGGAGACGATCGAGGAAACCGAGACCCTACCTTCCATGGAGGATGACTCGGCCGACCAATTGCTCGTGGATGCGAGGAACATCGATGTGGACTTCAACGACGTCGAGGACCTGCTGGACTTCGCGCGGATGAGGTTCGAGGAGGAGAACTTCGACAAGGCCGTGGAGCTTTCCGGCGAGGCCATAAGGGTCGCGAAGAGCAGGTTCCAGGATCTGCTGAGGCTCGCGCTGGCATACCAGATCATGTCCAACGAGAAGTTGATAATCCGGATGAGGAAGAGCGGAAGGGACTTCAGCGAGCCGGTCAACATACTGATACGGTCCAAGGAAGCTTACAAGGAGAACAGGTTCGACGAGGACATAGAGCTCATGAACGATCTCTCAGTTGCCATAAGGTCGCTCTATTCCAGGGAGATCAAGAAGATACGTGATTCGCTTTACACCACGGGAGAGTTCTTGGCGGAGATATCCAACCTGGGAGCCGATCTAACAGTTGCCAGGGACCTTCTCCAAAGGGCAAGAGAGGCCGCCAGAAGGAACGACAACGTGGACTCTGCGAGGTTGATGGTCAGGTCCAAGGAGGTCGCTCTGGAGGCCAAAGAGAAGAGGATATACGAGATCCAGGAGATGATCCCCAGGACCCAAGGTCTCATGGAGGAGGCCAAGCACCTGGGCGCGGACGTGAGCGATGGAGAGAAGATGCTCATGCAGGCCCAGATCGCGATGGACAATGACGATTACGTTCTCTGTGCAGAGCTCGCGGGCAGGGCGGAGGCGAGGGCCAGCGAGGTCCAGCACGACCAGATTCAGCAGGCGATGGACATCAGGGAGAAGCAGATCAACCAAGCCAAGAAGGAGATTGAGAACCTGGAGAGCGTCATATTAGAAGCGGACTCCTACAGGCTTAACATCGCCAAGGCCAGGAGACTTCTTTACGTCGCACAGGAGACGGTCAGGGAGCACGATTTCGTCAGGATGACCAGATACGTGGCCAGCGCCCAGGACGCCGTGGAGGACCTGCTGCCGGAGATCATGAACGAGAGGAAGAAACGCGGGATCGATAAACCCGCGGCCGGGATATGCGGGAACTGCAAGTCGAGGGATCTGGAGTTCCATGAGGAAGGATATGGGGAATGCCTCAGGTGCGGCAAGACGTTCACATGGGTGAAGACACCTGAGAAGAGCTCTTGGCAGAAGCTCAGGAGCTTCTTCTGGGAGTAGAGCTATCGTTCTGGTAAAGACCGCTTATCACATCTCCCCTCGTGACAATGCCCACGAGTTTC
The DNA here is from genome assembly GCA_030593885.1 of Methanomassiliicoccales archaeon. Classification (GTDB taxonomy): domain Archaea; phylum Thermoplasmatota; class Thermoplasmata; order RBG-16-68-12; family SOIM01; genus JAGLME01. The sequence goes on along the minus strand of JAUVGH010000021.1, from coordinate 18,777 downwards.
CCACCACTTGTCACCGGCACCCTGTTTATCTTGTTCTTCACCATTCTTCTCACAATGCTCTGGATGGTGTCATTTTCGCCGGCCACGGCCACGTTCCTTCTCATCACGTCCCTGACCTTTGCACCGCCGATCTCGTCAAAGGCCTTGACCATCTCCTTCTCCTCGACCTTCTCCTCGAAGGAGATGCCGAACATGATCTCGGGTGGGAGCTTCATCTTGAGGCTCTTGTACTGGGTCTTCAGGTGGGCCAGGACGTCCGCTTCGCTGAGGATTCCGACTACCGTTCCCTCATCGTCCACCACCGGGCACCCGCTTACCTTGTGCTCCGCGAACTTCATGGTCGCCTCGGCCACCGTATCCTCTGGGTGTAGAGTGACGACCTCCTGAACCATGATATCCTTAGCTAGCATCTCCAGTATTGCACGATTGGACCCGAATATAATCCTTTTGCCACCAGTATTATTTAATGAGACAAACATTCAACTCGCACATGTGTCCCGATGAAGCCCCAGGAAGGAAGGTCAAGGACATCCATCTGGAGGATGCACAAGGTCTGGACGACCTGATGAAAGGGTTCGAAGAAGCCGGCGGTTTCACCGCCACGAAGATCGCCGAGGGAGCCGACATCTTTGAGAGAATGGTCACTAACAAGGATTGCGTCACGTTCCTCTCGTTCCCGGCATGCGTCGTTGCCACGGGGGTTCGAGGGGTGATCAAGGACCTGGTCCGGAAGAAGCTGGTTGATGTCATCGTGACCACCTGCGGCACGTTGGACCACGACCTGGCCAGGTGCTGGAAGGATTATTATCACGGTTCTTTTGACATGGACGATTCCAGCCTGCGGGATGAAGGCATCAGCAGATTGGGGAACGTATTGGTGCCCGACGAGAGCTACGGGATAGTCTTGGAAGAAAAGCTCCAGCCCATGCTTCAGAAGCTCTGGGATGAAGGTAGGAAGAAGGTCTCCACAAAGGACCTCTCGTGGTATTTCGGCAGGGAGACCGGGAACGAGGACAGCATCTTGTACTGGGCGGAGAAGAACCGGATACCTGTTTACGTGCCTGGCATTACCGACGGATCCGTCGGCTACCAGCTGTGGAGCTTCTGGCAGGACCACAAGGACTTCACCATCGACCTGTTCCAGGACGAGAAGGAGCTGGCCGATATCGTTTTCGAAGCGGAGGAGACAGGGGCTCTGATGATCGGCGGGGGGATCTCCAAGCATCACGTCATGTGGTGGAACCAGTTCAGGGACGGCCTGGACTATGTGGTCTACATCACGACCGCTCAGGAGTTCGATGGGAGCCTGTCAGGTGCTCGGATCAGAGAAGGCATTTCATGGGGCAAGGTCAAATCCAAAGCGAACAGGGTGACGATAGATGGGGACGCGACTGTCATACTTCCCCTGCTTGTGGCTTCCATTTTGAAATGAAGAGACCGATTTCAATTGGTGGTTCCGAAATCATTATTTGCGCGCCAGGGCATCCACTTAATGCGAGTTGAAGGATGCAATGAAGATAGCAACCGTCGGAGCCGTTATCTTAGGAATCGGAGTTTTTCTCATCTCGGTTGGTGCAAGGTCTTATTTCGTCAATCAACCTATCATCGAGAAGTGTGATGGCTTCTCAGTCGAGATCGGCCGTCCGCATTACTGCGATCACGCAGAAAGTGATAGAAATCTCGGAATAAGTGGAATGGCTTTTGGATTTAGTCTCTTGATTCTTGGCCTGGTTATTCTTCTCTTCTTCAGAATGCCAAGACCAGAGACTTGGGGTCGTACATGCCCAAGGTGTCGTTCCATAATTGATCCCAATCATTCGCCAATTCACTGTGTCTATTGTGGCATGCCGATGCAATGGTCCTCTGATGAGACTTCTGGAAAAGTGTCATCTGCTGAAAGTACGGCTCCCAATTCTCGCAGAGTCAAACGTTAGGCAAGAACCCAGTTCACGCCTGCAGGAACGTATATCCAGTAACCTTCGCCTGCCATCAGTGAATCCGTTCCAGTGATCTGCACAAGATGATATGGAACATTCATGGAATCGCCTGTTTCCACCCTGGTCGCACCGGTTTCTGCCACCACCCTTGTCACATCATAGTTCTCAAAGCTCGGAAACGACATCAGGTTCCACCCTGTGTACAGATGAAGTACCGGGGATGCCGGCACCCTGCCAGCTATCGTCATCGGACCCGCGGAATTCACTTCCACCCAGTACCCTCTCTCAAAATCAATGAGCTCGATGTCCTGCCATGGCTTGCCTGGATCGTATTCTTCCCATCCCGCGTTGCCTGGAGTGCTGTCGTAGGTCCATATCCTGTCGTAGCTTACGGTGGCGAACACCGATGAGATGGAGTCGTCCTGTTGTTCCAGCGGAACGGAGACCAGCTGAGCACCAAGTGAGACACTCCTGGTGAACTTGCCCACCTGCAGAACGCTCTGGGCGGAACCGTTGGTGCCGTTGGCCTGGACGTAATAGAAGTGGTTCTGGCTGTCCCCGTGACCGGCAAATGCGTGAATGAAGTTGGTCGTCCCCTTCGGAAACTCTCTGAGGAACTGGTAACCCATCCTGTCGCTCCTGTAAGTGTTGCTGTGGTAGACCGTGTAGTTGGTGATCCACGATTCCTGCTCGGAAAGGTCCCATGTGATGTTAACACTGACCAGACCCGGCCCTTCCAGTCTTGCATGGAGGTTCTTCGGAGGATCGGTGATCGGGGGTGGAGGTGCGCTGGCGTCCATTCTGTACACCTTTCTCCCGGCGGTGGCGTAGATGTATCCATCATACTTGGCGAAATACATGGGTACGATCGTGTCTATGAGCCACTCATCCGTCCAGCTCGTCCCATCGTAGCTCGAGATGTTGCTAGAGGTCCAGGGCTTGATACCTCCGTAGAACGGTGTCGTTCCGGCCAGCAGCGTGCCGTTGTGCTCTATCGCCCTTCCGTATCCGCCGTACTGGGAGACGTCACCCCCCTGCCAGCTGATTCCGTCGTAGATCCAATCGCATCCGTATTTCCAGGTGAGTCCGTGAAGTTCGTCGCTGTAGTTTATGAGCTCGATCACGCCTGAGTTGCCTATGGTGGGTCCGTCAACCACTCCCGTCAACGAATTGTTCCACATGTTGGACGCATCATCGTACACGACCACCTTCGCAGGTTCGAAAGTGCCAGCATACAGTTTTCCATAATACTCTTCCATCGAGTAGGCCTCTATTGCCGTTCCGACCCGGCTGGAGCTCATGTCGGTCCAATACCAGTCACCATTCTGGTCCTCATACTTGACCCACATCTTGTTACCGCTCTCGCTCAACGCGGACCAGGACAGTCCACCCACGAAGAATCTGTTCTTGTACATTTTCATCGAAAGCGGCATACCCGGTGAGCTCGAGCTGTTCCACCACGTGTCCGCATCGAACTCCCCAAAGTTTCCATTGTTCACGTAGAATAGGCTGCCAATCCCCTGGCCGATCCTCCAAAGCGTTCCGATGTACAGTGTGTTGTTGAGCGGGTTGACGCTCATCACGAAGACCTGGTCGGACAGAGTGTTGTATTTCTTGGTGAAGGTGGTTCCGTCGGTGGACTCGTATATCCAGGCAGTGTGGTTCAGGTAGTCCCTTTCAGCCAGGTACAGGTTACCGTTGTAGGGTGTGATGGCAATCGCCCATTGGCCGTCCACTGTGAAAATGTGTTCCCAAGGCTCGCCCGAGTACGGCTCCTCATCGGGTTCGATGGAGAATCTCTCATCCATTTGACCGAGAGATGCAGTCTGGGCTATCATCAGGGTTGCAAGGATTATCGCGATAAGACCTGTAGCAAGCGAAACCCTCTTCATCCCTAGCTGAACAGAATTCGGAGATATTTGTATCTTTGGGGCAATTCATCCTCGTTTGGCGGAATGGACCCTGTGAACGAAGTCCTTTAACCTGCCCAGATAGGGCGGCGGCGCCACGGCCTGGAGCTCGATGGATATCTCGTGAGCCTCATCCACCCTGCCCTCTTCCAGATACGCTTCTCCGAGGTTGAACAGGACCCTGAAGTCCACCTCACTCTTCTTCCTGCTCTCCTCCACCACCCTGATCATCTCCTTGTGGTTGCCAGTCTTCCCCATGAATGCGGAGTATGAGATCAAGACCGGGCCCGCATCGTCCTTCCTCAACGCGGTCTCGTAATGTTCCATGGCCACATCTGGATTCAGGTCCTCGTAGTGTCTTGCCATTACGTACATCGGTCCCCATGCCTGAGGGAACTCGGTGGACAGTTCCTGCATCTTCTTCAGTGCACCATTGTCCCCTGAGACCTTGTGAATCTTCCAGTATACCATCCACAGGACGCTCTCGTTGTTGGGGTCGCACTCGAGCGCCTTGTTCATCTCTTCCGTCGCTTCCTCGTGCTCGCCCCTCTTCTCGTGAATTGCCGCCATGAACTGGTGACCGACCGACGAACGTGGGCTGGTCATGAGAAATCCGGACATCATTTCCTCAGCCTCGTCCCACCTCTCCTGGTTTAGCAGGGCGCTGGTGAACTCTATGATGACCTCATCATCGTCCTCGTCCAGCTCCATCACCCTCTCGAAGACCCATTCGGCAAGGTCGAAGTACTTGCTCTGGATGCATGCCTTCCCTACCTCCTTCAACCTCTCGGGTTTGTCCCAGTTCAGTTCGGCATCCAGTTCTCTGGTCTCTCTGTCCTGCGCCTCTGTCAGTTCGATCGTGCTCCCGTCCTTCCGGTAGTACTTCTTCATCCTGACCTTGCGGGCTTTGGGTTTCTTCCTGCGGAACAATGGCATGTCGTTTCCTGATAGTCAGCAACTTGGATAATTAGTTTTTCAGAGATCACTCTGTCCAGTGCTCTTCTTCCCCTTTCTGGATTATGTGCTTCAACGTATCGGAGAAGTTCTTCTTCGCATCCTCTGGCAGGACCGTCCTGAGGAAACGGGGATACACATCTTTGTCTTCCAGATGATCGAGGTCGATGAACCTGAAGTCGATGTGTTCCTCCCTGCTCTCTATCGTCTCGGGAATATCGCCGATGATGCTTGACAAGAAATAGAATCCAATCTCATGAATCTCCTCTCCATCCTGCACGAAGAAGTTCTCGTTGATGTACGTCAACTTCCCCACGAATATGGGCATCCCGGTCTCTTCCTCGAGCTCTCTTATCAGCGTCTCCCGGACCGTCTCCCCTCTCTCGATGTGGCCTCCTGGCAGGGCGTATTCATCCTTTTCCACATTCCTCTGGCACAGGACCTTCCCTTCAACTATTATTATGGCCCTGGCGATCACTTCGAACTTCATTCGATGCTGTGAATGGGGTCATCCCTTTTGCATTTTTCCAATCTGCAGGAACATCTTCTCATAACCAATTATTGTACCAATCCTGTCCATTCTATATTCATCATAGGGAGAACTTCGGACTAGAAACCTCATATACCACCAGCGCCAGAGAATATACCTGGGTGAAGATATGGACGAAATAGGAGGAGAGGTGTCCCAGAAGATGTCCGCAGACATCAGAATAGTGGATCTCGCTACAAAGAGAAGTGAGCTGGCGCTTAATTGCAGGTTCCGGAGTTTGTGTTACGCCCACTCGAAGAACTGCTACACATGCCCGAGGAGAGGCGGGGTGCAATACATCCTGAAGAACTCCGAGGGACGGTTCCACGATGCTTGGGGAGTGTTCGAAACCAGTGGCGGCTACCGCTCCGCAAATATCACTGAGATCGGCTGACCCAACGGAATTGGAGGATACAAAGAATAACTATGAAGGCAAGAACGGCCCGATGTGGAGGGAGTGATTGCTTCGGAATGTTGCTGTATAGGGCAGGCCTGGTGCGTTCGACATGTGGAGACCCGCGATTTGGGATTAATAGTCCCCTTCTCTCCTAGAAGTGTCCCACCTTCCCCTCTCTAGAACGCACTGGCCTCCCTTTTTTCTTTTTCAACGATATGAGAACTGCTCCAAAAGACAAATAACCAACAAGGATAATTGACCTGGCGCAAAGGTGATTCCTTGGCTGAAAAGAAGTCGGCTTACCAGTTGTTCATGGAAGAAGGTGGGGAGATATACGAACGATTCTCGGATTTTGTCAGCACATTGGACGAGCATCCGCACCCCGACAAGAAGACCAAACATCTCATCTACATTGGCGTCCAGACCGCTTTGGGAAATGCGAACGCGGTGAGGGCCCACATACCCATGGCTCTGGAAGGTGGAGCGACCAAAGACGAGATATTCGGCTCCATGCTGGTGACCATACCTGCTGCGGGGTTGAACGGGTTGATGGCGTGTCTGCCCGCGGCGTTGGAGGCTTTCGGGGAGTAGCTGTCCCAAAATAACTATTAGTGCTATTGGAATACCCTTTCAAAAGGAGAGGAGGTGAACTATTTGGCGAATGTTGTTAAAGTGATAGAGCTGGTCAGCGCATCACCGACCGGGTTCGAAGATGCTATCAAGGCCGGTTTGGAAGAGGCCAAGAAGACCGTCAGGGGGATAAAGGGAGTGGACGTGATCGGGCTGAAGGCGACAGTTGAGAATGACCAGGTCACCAACTTCAGGGCGCATCTGAAGATCGCGTTCGAGATAGAAAGGTAGGCTATCCGTACAACCAATCATCCATTTTGACCAGCAGTCTGTCAAATGCTCCAGTTCGCTTGATGACGGACCTTGTCGTGTTGTGGAGCCAATCATCCGGCTTGGTGAAGGGGCAGCTAGTGACGCAATTGGAGCAGTCGGAGCTGTTGTGGGTCCAGAAGCTGTAGCATCTGTCCACGTTGACGTACCATTTCAGGATGCCTGGGTTGTTTGATTTTGTCAATGTCTTCCCGTCAGGTTGATCCTCGAACGAGATCGCATTCGCAGGACAGTTCTCGGCGCATTTCTTGCATTTCGTGCAGAATCTCCTCACTCCCAGGTTTACAGGCGTGTCTTGAGCCAGGGGCATGTCGGTCAGAACCTTGCCGATCCTCACACCCATTCCGCACTTCTCTCCGATCAGGAGGCCGTTCCTGGCGAACTCTCCCAGGCCGGCATCTATGGCCAGGGGGACTGAAATGGCAGTTTCGTTCACCGCAGGCAGGGCACTGTAACCCAAGCGCTTGATGAACTCCGCCAGGCTCTCACCGACGAACCTGCATCTCGAATATGCAACGCCCACTGCAGCCGAGGCAACATAAGACGGAGACTTCTTCAGCTTGGCCTGATCCATGGGGACTGCGAACACAACAGCATACGGGAGGTTCTCCAGGTTCAGGGAATTGCCTCTGACATCCCTGGAATATATCCAGTCAGGATTCACCCTGGTAGTCCCCACGATCGAAGATCCAAGGCCCTCAGCGAACTTCTTGACCTGTGCGGAGTTGCTCTCTGGTGTATAGCCTGAGACATCACCTATCTTGTTCGGAAATGAATCCCTCTCAAGCTCGCCTGCGCTAAGTGCCTTTATTCTGGCGAAGGTGTCGTGAACGTGCCAGGTCGCTTCGATCGCGGCAAACTCCTCCTTTGAGTATCCTTCCTGTCCCTGCGCGATCTTGGCAGGCGCATTGTCGTATATCCCCTTGCCGTAGGCGATGAAATCCTCGTCCCATCTCCATCTGGAAAAACAAATCATCTTCTGGTCGAATCGTTTGTAGGTTGCCTTGTCCACCTGGTAAGGCGTGAAGTCACTGGTCATGCAGGCTCTTTCCGGGCTGACGTATTCTAAAGTATGAGAAAAAGGTTTGGAACGGTTCTACGAGTTCAACGCCTCGTCTCTTCTTTCCTGTTTTCTGCGTCTCATCTCCTCGAGGCTCCTCATGGCCAGGGTGTAGAAGAGCGGGACGCTCTTCGGGATCGACTTCCTCGCAACGAGTCTGTTGTCCTCTATCGAAAGGCTGACATCTGCGCCAGGCCTCCAATCTAGGCTGTTGACTATCTCTTCGGGTATCACAAGTTGGCCGTTGGGCCCCACTTTCGAGCTTATTCCGGACATGGAGAATCGATTGGTTTGGGGGTTATCAAAGGGTGTTACTACATGTTGCTTAGTTGTAAGTAGTTCTGTTTCTGAGAATGATAACATATCAACACGATGTGTGGAGAAAGGTCTTTAGCAATTTGGCGTTTGGTCAGGAGCATGCAGGAGAGTATGGACGTCTTCGGAGAAGCGAACAGGGACTACTATGAGGGCAAGAAGGTCAACGTCACAATCACCAGAGACGATGGCTACGTCGATCCCTTCAGTCCTGAGACTTACTTCCGGAGCTATCCAGACTTCGATCTTTACGAAAAGAGAGCCCTCAAACATGTGAAAGGCAGAGTACTGGATGTTGGCTGTGGCCCTGGCCGAATCGCTCTGTATCTTCAGCGGAAAGCGTTCAAGATCACCGGGATTGACTGTTCCAAAGCGACACTTGATGTTGCCAAGATGAGGGGCCTCAAGGATTGCAGATTGATGGATGCCACCAAACTTCAGTTCAAACCAGGAACGTTCGGGACCGTTCTAATGTTCGGGAACAACTTCGGCATAGCCGGGTCGAAAAAGAAGACAAGGAGGATGCTCAGAGACCTCCACAGGATCACCACAAAGAACGGAAGGATTATTGCGCAGACCATCACGCCCGGTGGACATCGGAAACATCACCGAGATTATTTGCAGTGGAATCTGGAAAGGGGGAGAGACATCGGCTTGGTCACATTGGTCTTCGAGTACAAAGGCCGGAAGGGGAAGCCATGGGACTTCCTTCTAGTCTCTCCAGGGGAGATGATGGAGCTCTGCCACGAGACCGGTTGGAAGGTGAAGGACATCTTGTACGGAGATCCTGAGATAGGGAACTACATAGGCATAATCGAGAAGGACTAGTCCCGCCTACCCGAACTGCCTCTCTGATATCACGGTCGCAACCTCCATCTTTCCAAGATGGCGTACTGCAGGCAACGCTGCCAGAAGCGCCACGACTATCGTCACTATTGCCATGGCAACCATTGGTTCCCAGACTATGATGTTCTCATAGAACGAGAAAAACTCCTCCATGATTGTTACGAACCACTCTCCAACCAACCAATAGAGCGGAATCCCCACCCCAACTCCTGCAATCGCAAGAATCAGAACCTCTGAGAGCACGATCCTCCGGATGGTTTTCTGCTTGTACCCAATAGCCTTCATCTGACCGTATTCGACGTACCTCTCCATCACGCTGATCATCACAATGTTGGTGACCACGAGGACCGTCATCAGTATGCCGATTATGGAGAAAATGTACATGGCGGCCCCGAAAGACGACAGTAGGTCCTTCAAGCCTTGGCTTACCTCTGTCTTCTCCGTCACCGAAGAGACGAAAGGCAGGCCTCGGAAGTAGTCCTCAGCCTCCGATATCTGCCCGTCCGCCGCTCGCACCCACAAGGCAGTGGCATACTGATCCATTGTAGTGTTCGCATTCGCTATCGTTCTGGCCTGCGATATTGGAATGAAGAATCCCTCTTGGAAGTCCTTTGCAATGCCCGTTACTTGGAATGTGAAACCACCCATCTCGTAGGTGTCGCCAACACTCGCACCAATCTCCTTTGCCATCATTGTAGTCACTACCGTCTCGTTCGGAGCGTTGAATGCTCTTCCCTTATCCAGCTTGAACTCGTGGAGTTCAGAGTCCAATGGAATGCCAATCAAACTTACGGGAGTGTTCTCGTCCCCAACGGTTCCAGCTATCCGTAAGACAGGTTCTTTGTGGTCTACAGTTAGAGAGTCTATTCCATCTACCTGTGTCTGATTTACCGTTCCAGAGAACTCCACAAGCAGGTCCCATTTCTCGATGTCATCAAGAGCCAGGTCGACAGATACGACCATTGCATCGACCATGACAGGACCCATGACCCCAAGGACGAACGACCCAGCTATTGCCAAGACCATCAGTCCGCTTCTGACCTTCCTTCTGGACAGATTTCGGCTCATGTAGATAGTGGCATAGGACAACTTCTTGCCTCTGAAGACGCCGAAGATGCGCTCAAGGAGGGTCTTCTTGACAGGCTTCATGTCCACTGTGCTCCCTCTGATTGCCTCATGCGCCTCGAGCCTGATGATGCTCACGGTGGCAAAGGCCGCGGCCAGGCCTGCCGTTATCGGTCCGAATAGAAGGCCAACAATCCCTGACATGACATCGAAATGAACTGTATCTGAGGTCAGGCCAAAGATCATTTGAATATACCAATCAGTGAGATAGAACCCCAGAGGTATCGACAGTATGACACCTAGAATGGATCCCACCAGTCCTGTAATCGCTGCGAGATAGATGTAGGAGAACAATATCCGTCTGCGTGAGTATCCAAGTCCTCTGAGCACACCGATCTCCCTCCTCTGGCTAGCGACCAATCTAACATATGCCGAGTAGACCACGAAGAAAGCAACAAGAAGGAACACAAGCGCTATTGCTCCCGTGGAACCTCCCCCCTGTTCGAGATCCTCTTTTATGAGTGTGTAGACCGGGATGTCCTCCTTATTCAGCACCAGCAATGGAGGATATAGGACCTCGACGATGTCTTCTTTCGCGTCCTCTTCAAGATCTTCCGTAAGCAGGAATGAGAATTGATTGACGGCTCCAGTGTATGCGGGAAGGGCCTGTTGCAGCGTCTCCAAAGGCATGAACACGATTCCCAGGGTCCCGGGTAGCGGGATCATCGCCTCGGCGTCGATCGCCCAGAATAGGAACTCCGGTGAGACGACCAGGCCCCTGATCGTGTATGTGTGTGGTTGGTTCTGGATGATGACCTCGATCTGATCGCCCACATCGTAACCCTTGCTATCGGCGAAGTTCTTGTCCAAAAGGACCCCGTTCGGATAGGAGGGATGGAGGTATTGTCCGTTTGTGACGGTCAGCCTGTTCACTAACATCTCCCTGCTCGAGTTGACCCCGTATAATTGACCCGTGACATCTTCAGTGCTGGACAACGCCACACTTGCTGGGAAAACCAGCCTGGGCTCGACGGCCTCCACTCCTGGAATAGCCTCGAGCTGTTGGGTCACGTTCATGAAAGCACGGTTCACGTAGACCTCGAAGTCCGTGAAGTCCGACTCCTCGTAAAAGTCATAGAAGAAGGTCTGAACGCTCGGCATCATGGCCATGAAGGACACGTACAGCATTGCGCCCACGGTGATCAGGAGAACGCTCGCTATCGCTCGACCCTTCATTCTCCACAGGTCTCTCCTCATCTTCCGGTCCAGATGTCCCATATCTAGCCCCCGGTCACGACCTGAGCGATCTTGCCCGATCTCAGAAATATGCCCCTGTCCGCGATCTTGGACATCTGCGTCTGGTGGGTCACCGAGATCATAGTTGTTCCCATTTCCTTGTTGATTTGCAGAAGCATCTCCCAGACCTTCTTGCCCGTTTCCGCGTCCAGGTTACCGGTCGGTTCATCTGCCACGAGTATGCTGGGTTCCTTTGCCAATCCTCTCGCGACGGCTACCCTCTGCTGTTCGCCACCACTCAACTGGGAAGGATACTTGTCCATGTGCTTTTCCATCCCGACCATCTTGAGGTATTTGGTGGACCTCTTCCTCATCTCATCAGGGTCCTTCATCGCCAGTGCCAGACCTATCTCCACGTTCTCTCTGGCCGTCAGGGCGGGGAAAAGGTTGAAGAACTGGAACACAAGACCTATCTTCTCTGCACGGAATTTGGTACGTTGACTGTCCGATAGGGCTGAGATTTCATCCCTGTCGACGTAGATCTTCCCCCTGGAAGGGCTGTCCAGTGCAGCTATCATGTTGAGAAGCGTCGTCTTTCCGGAGCCACTTGGGCCGAGTATGACAAGGAACTCCCCCTTCTGTATCTCAAGGTCGACCGCATCCAGTGCCTTGGTGGTGGTCTCCCCCATTATGTATTCCTTTGTGACCTTCTCAAGCCGAACGATCGTGCCATTATTGGTCATGTACACCCCGTCAATACTAATGGGAAATGCGTATTTTAGTATACCGTATAGCATGCTCTAATGGCACTCGCCAGAAGGTTGGGAACCCTCTCCCTTCACAACTCTGTCGATCGCATCGACGGTCCGTTGTCGATAAGACTCGATCCAATGTTCTGGGTAGAAGTTTGCGCTGGTGATCTTGACCTTGACTTCGTTGTGCTTCAAGCGGGTCTCATACTTCTCGTTCCAGTCCGGAAGCTCCTTCAGTCCGTAAGCCTGTCTCAGCTTGACCAGTATATCGACCGAATCACCAGGGAACTCGTAGGGGATGTCCACTACATGGGTGTAACCTTGGGATGAAACAACATCCAGTGCTCTTCTGGGGCTCATCATCTTCTGTCTCGGGTTATACTCCTCCCCCAAGAACTGGCCGAAGATCTGCATCACAGTGAACTCACCATCCCATTTGACATCCTGTACGATTGCTTGCTTGGCGCTCTCGAAGACATCCTTCACGTTCTGATGATAGCAGTCCGTTGATGCGTCATACGTGCCAATCTTCGTTGTCGGGAACCCGTGGTTGGACAAGAATACTGCAACATTGGCATCCTTGGGCAGTTGCTCCAGCTCCTCTTTGACCTTCAGAACGATACCCTCGTTGAACGCCTCCATTCCCCCGAGCTGTTCAGCGAAGGTCAGTGGGATATCTGCTCCTGTTTCGTGGAGCGCGTGCTCTGAATGCTTCCGCAGATGGAACGTGGACATCGAATCGGCCGTCACTGAGAAGTGTTCGGATACCACCAGGTGCGTGATGCTTTCGTCCTTCACAAGCTCATTGATAACTACCATCGGAGTCTGGATCTTCTTGTGAGGATAGGGATCTATTCCGTAAGCGTATCTCACCACGATCTCGTCCCCGTACTCCTTCTCCAACCTCTTCTTGACCTCTTCCTTCTGAGGCTGGGTCTGTTCATAGAACGGTGAACGCCCGCCCATCAGCGACCAGCGGTTGTGGATTTCGAAACCGTACATCTCATAGTAATCCGGCTCTCCATACCCCCATCCTTCCTTTCTTGCCAGGTAATGGGGTTTGGTGCCCTTGCGGTAGAAACCGAAACGGGTCATCCGGCTCTTCTCGACCTTTGGGATGTAGTGCGCCTTCCCTGCGTATGGCTTCAACTTCGAATCGATCAGTGCGGGACTGGCCGACTCTCTGTCTGCATACAAATGGTTCGAGTCCTGGAGAATGGTCCCCTTGTCGAACTTCAGGACTATCTTGGGAACGAAGTTCATGTGGATCAGGCTTGTCGCAAAATCCCTGAAGGAATGGTAGGTGTGCTCGTTGTACTCAGGTGGCTCACCGTGGTCCAGAAGAACTACACCGACCTTCAATCGAATCCCAGAAGCCAGTGAACGCTGTCGCGTATATTATAATGCTGTTTGGACGACCATCATTCCATCGGCTGCCTTATGACCGTCTTCAACCTCTCTGGCTTGGTCCTTCTCGGGTCGCTCAGATAGATCTCGTGGTGCTTCCCTCTGAGCTCGTGCTTGCTCTCTATGATGTACTTGTGGATCCTCTCAATCGTGGGGCCTTCATCCGCAAATGGACCGATGTACATGATCTGTGCTGACAATCCCTCGCCATACTTTTCCAGCCTCATCTTCGGTAAAGAAGGCAGATCCTTCTTTTCTCCGGCCTCCTTTACGGCCCTTTCGTAATCTTCTTTCGTCACATGCTCAGGTTGCATTATCATCGATGTCCAGAGCCAGGAGCCCTTGTCTTTTTCGCTAAAGAATTCCATGTCCGGCACCCACCAGAGACCTTCCAATGGCATCACCACGAAGTCCGCCTTGCCCTCACCCTTGAGCATGAACTTGAGCGTATAGGCAACTGAGTACATGGCCTCCAAGGCGTCCTGATATTCCTTGGCGGTGTTAGGATCTCCCTTGCCGTCAATCATCAGGAAGTTCATTTCAGGGACGTCCACTGTCACAATTTCCTTCTTCGAAGGATTGTAAAGATGCTTCAGCTCTTTCTTGAAATCGACCTTCTCCATCTGAATCACTACCCCTCCGGCATCACGGTGCCGTTGTCGGGTCCCAGCTAGTCCTTAGGTCGATGTTAAAACTATCGAGTGTCGCCATGTCTTCTTGCGAGATTTCGAAATCGAAGATATCCGCGTTCTCCCTGAGCCTCTCTCTGTTGGTCGATTTGGGTATAGTGACGATCTCTTTCTGCAGGGCCCAGCGAAGCAGGATCTGTGGGGAGGTCTTTGAGTACTTCGAAGCGATCGCTCCAAGTGCAGTGTCGCCAAGGTTCTCTCCCTTGGTAAGTGGGCTGTATCCCTCTAACTGAATGGAGTTCGAACGACAGAATTCCAGCAGGTCCTTCTGGTAGAGATACGGACTGAACTCCACCTGATTCACTGCAGGCATGGTTGACGAACTCTCCCTCAGCTCACTGAGATGTCCGATCGTGTAGTTGCTCACTCCAATCGACCTGCATTTCCCCTCCTCTAACAACTTCTCCATCGCTCTCCAGGATTCATTGCGAAGACCTTCAACAGGCCAGTGTATCAAGAATAGGTCAATGTAGGAGAGCCCCATTAGCTCAAGACTTGTTTCAAGAGAACTGAGTGCTCTCTCATATCCGTGATTCGAATTGTTCAGCTTGGTTGTTACGAAGATCTCTTCTCTTGGGATTCCGCTCTTTCTGACCGCGTTGCCAACTTCTCTCTCGTTTCCGTACATCTGGGCGGTGTCTATCAGTCTGTAACCTATCTCTAAAGCGTACAAGACTGCTTCTTCCGTTCCCTTTCTTGTGGCCTGATACGTTCCCAAGCCGAAAAGAGGCATCTCCACTCCGTTGTTGAGCTTCACCATCGTATTGATACCAATCTCGGTCATCATCCCACCTATTCTTCTTTCGAACTATAACTTTGTGATTGAAGAGAGCCAGGCCCTTGCTCCACCTTCGTGGACAAGGCTGTCGAACCTTGCGTCCTTGATGTAGTTGATATTCCAGTTGACATTGAAGTCCGATCGGATCTCCTCCTCCGTGATGCGCCTTGGCCCCGGCTCCCTGGTCTCCTTTACGCTGAAACAGAGAATGAAGTACGTTCCATCTGTCTTCAGGACGGAACGGATGCTCTTCACAAGGGCTGGATGGTCTTCCTCATCGAACGCATGGAACAGGCCGGAGTCGATCACCGTGTCGAACTGCCTGTCAAGCTTCTCCAGATCAAATGCATCCCAAATCTTGAAGTCAACTTCAACTCCTCGTTCTTCCGCCTTGGCCTGCGCCTTCTTTATCGCTCTTGGTGACGAGTCAATTCCACAGACTTGATGCCCCTTCTCTGCCATGAGAAGCGCGTTCTCTCCGGTTCCACAGCCCACATCCAGGACCGAACCTTCGATTTCACCGCTCTCCTCAAGTCTGACATATTCGGTTTGCGGATGACCCACGTCCCACGGAGGGGTTCCAGAATATCTTGAATCGAAAGAACTCATTGCCGGACCTCTGAACTTCTCTCAAAATGTCCGATTGAGTATTTATGCCTTTGATTACAATTCACCCAACCAATCCCAAGTGATCCGATACATGAGATGTTGGAATCCGCATCTACTTCGTGACATGATATCTGAGGCTTCTATGCGCGGGCATGTGACGCAGGTCGTCATCTATCACGTTCAGGAGCTTTCCATTGTTCTTCCTGATCAGTTTCTCTATCTCTCTCGTCCTGACACAATACACTTCCATCAAAGGAGCATTCATATAATCTGGATTGAAGAGCCTCGCATACGTATATCTGTGTATGTATCCCAGTATCGGAAGATCGGTCTTCATCTTATTCTTCATTCTTCTGATCAAAGAATCACCCGGATATACTATCATTTCATTTGGCTGCTGGAACACCAACAGACCGTCCGGAGACAGCACCCTCAAGAACTCCTTGATGTAATTCTTGGAATACTTGGGTTCCATGTGCATAAGTGTGATGGTCGAATAGATGAAATCAAAGGTGTCGTCATCAAAGAGCTTCAGATCAGATCTCTCGTTCAAGTGGTAGACACATCTGCTGCCGTGAGAGTTGTATTCATTGGCAAGTTCTATCATTCTGGGAGAGATATCCACGCCGTGGACCTCTTCAAAATGGACTGCGAGCGCCTGCGTAAGTCTCCCAACTCCACATCCGAAATCCAGTGCCATTCCCCTTTTGATGTCGATGTTCAGAGAGCGTGAGTATTCTATGAGTTCCTCGATTTCCTTCTTTCCTCTCTCAAAGAACTCTTCATCCTCCCATCTGTTTCCCTTTTTGTCATCTTCTGTGAGTATTGACCAAAGAGGATCTGCTTTCGCAAAATTATTCCAGTTCTTCCCTAGCTTATCGAAACGCATTGCTCCACAACAATATGATATTGGGCTGGTGACGTATTTAAAATGGTCGCTCATTTTGGCCCAGTTGATTCCGACGCCCTGATGCAGGAACCTGCCAGCTCAAATGATATCCAATCCCTTGCCGGCCTTCTCAAACGCTCTCGATGTACTCTCACAACCGTGATTTTCATTCCACAGTTTGGTGGTGACGAATATGTCATCCCGGGACATCCCGCTCTTGCGAACAGCTTCTCCGACCTCCCTTTCATTCCCGTACATCTCGGCGGTGTCAATGAGTCTGTAGCCTATCTCCAATTCATAGAGTACCGCATCTGTGGTCCCCCTCCCAGTTGCCTGATATGCCCCAAGTCCAGAAAAGGGGCATCTCCAGTCCGTTGTTGAGCGTCACCACTGCGTCCAATTCAAGCCTGCTCATGTCAGGTCAACTCCTTTCACCTTTCGGTGTCAATTCGATCATGGATACACTATCTGAGGGGTCTAGGGGGCAAAATGTTATATATACTATAGAACCATAGCACTATAGATTTGATGCCGACGACAATCCAAGTTCGAAGTGAGACCATAGACCTGTTGAAGAAACTGAAGGGAGACCGGGATCTGGTCAGTTATGACGAGGTAATCCGGGATCTCATAACTGAGAGCAAGAGCATCGCCAAGTCCGAGATGGGGAAGTATCCAAAGCTCAAACCGTTCAAGAGGGAAGAGATTGACAGGTTCTAAGATATTGATTGATTCATGGGTCTGGATCGAATACTGGTCAAAGGGCCCGAAAGCTAAGGAAGCTCGGGCGTTCATAGAAGGTCTAGACGAGGCCTATGTGTCAACTGTCAACATTGCCGAGATCTACAAATGGGTCCTGTCTTCCTACGATGAGAAGAAAGCCGAGAACGCCATATCAACCGTTCTGAAGAGATGTCACGCCGTTGCGGTCGTAATAGACATTGCCGTTGAGGCTGCAAAGGTCAGGCAAGCTAAGAAATGGGGTCTCGGTGACAGCATAGTATACTCGACAGCCAGGTCACTGGGAGCAAAGGTCGTCACTGGCGATTCAGATTTCAAAGACGAGACCGATGCCTTGTTTATCGGCTGAATTAGCTTAGGTTATTTCCAGTTCTTTCCCAGTCAGGAATCTGACCAGAAAACGTTAAGTATATGTTAAATATATATCATATTAATGGTGCATATATATGGTCAAGGCGATGATCGACATTGACAAGCGTGCCAATCAAGTGCTGAACATTGTGAAGGCCCAGTATGGCCTCAAGGACAAATCCAAAGCGATTGAAAAGGTGGTCCATATCTACGAGGAGGAATTGATGGAACTGGAGCTGCGACCTGAGTTCATCGAGAGAATAAGGAAGATTCGTGGAGAGAAGAGCATCAAGGTCGATTCTTTTGCCAAGCGCTACGGATTGGAGTAGATGTACTGCCTCGAGATTAAGCCAAGTGCTGACAAAAAGTTCAGAAAGCTCGCCAAGAAGGACAAAGAACTGCTAGGAAGGATTAGGAACAAGATTCAGCAGATTTTGGAAGATCCCCATCATTTCAAGCCGCTGAAATATCCGT
Source organism: Methanomassiliicoccales archaeon (assembly GCA_030593885.1). Classification (GTDB taxonomy): domain Archaea; phylum Thermoplasmatota; class Thermoplasmata; order RBG-16-68-12; family SOIM01; genus JAGLME01. Next base: position 938 of record JAUVGH010000021.1, on the reverse strand, counting down.
TAGATGGCTCAAGCAGAGTACAGATCGGGCCTTTTGTGCTGGTGTATGAAATCGACGAAGAATCGCGGACAGTCACTGTACTTGAATATGAACATCACGACACCGTATACATGAGATAGCTTATTGTATACTCTGGCAGAGTCTCACCTCAGAGATCAAGCTCTTCCCTTATTTCAGACCAGGTCCGTCTCTTTTCTCCACGCAGCCGCCTTAGATGCTCAAGGAAGAACTCCTCCGGAGGGTGGACAGTCAAAAGATCATTTATGAGGTCGTCGTATGTTGCTCCTCCCACTTTGTATCCTCTCAGTTTGTCCAGTGTTTCCTTGCGGACGGGGATGGTGGTGTATCTTTTTGGTGATGTCATTGCATCAATTGGAATGATGGATGTGATGATATTAATCAATTTCCCGAAGAGAGGCTACACATTGGAATGTCGCTATCGTAGATTGATGCGGAGGCGAGAAGTTGAAGTTCAGGTTCGAATCGCACCGTCCAAAACTGTGGGACCGTGCATTTCTTGATTCTCGTCCAGTTCCCCATCCGGCAAGACAGTGACCAAAGGTTTTGGAACGATTTAGGCACAATTTTGGCGCAGCTGCTTCACTTGAGAACACTGCACGTTGGATATCCCATTGTTGACCGCGGGGGCCTCATATCTGGCATAGGCAATCGAGACCACGATGGTCTATCTGCATTCTGACAAGGAAATGCTGAAGAAGGCATAAGCCACACTTCTAATTCAGAGCCAGCAAAATCCTTATCTACCGCAAGAGAAATGCTGAAGCTGAATAGCTGTGGAGCAGATGACATATGGGTTTGACAAAACGGATTATTGGTTTCCTCATGGCAAAAACCAAACGAGAAAGAATACTCTTCTGGGTTTTGGTGTTGTCCCTCTTTCTCGCAATTGCGTTTTTGGCTCACACCGAGGGTGTTGG
>JAUVGH010000026.1 GCA_030593885.1 Methanomassiliicoccales archaeon | reverse complement strand
CCATACTTGCGAATGATTCTCCAGGACCCAATGAATACACTGAGTACTCGCCGGGGGCTATCATCGTGTTGCTCCAAATCCCAGTGTCCCAGATGTCGAAGCCATTCGGTGTGAGGTAGATGTCCGAAGCCGAAACCGTCATGTCACCGTGATTGTAGATCTCGATCTTCACGTTGTCAGTGGAATGGAAGTCTTGGATCTCCGTTAGGTCCAGTCCGATTGACTGCAGAACCAGGAACTCCCTTGCCTTTGTAGTCGCCCATGACAGATCCTGGTACCTAGTCCCGAACGATATCACCAATGGCAGGGTCACGTTGGCGCCTGCGGGCAACGTTCCAACCTCCCAGCCCACCATCGTGGAGATTTCTACTGGGGTGCCGAAGACCTGGTTTGTCATTAGGGCGGTCTGAAGCGTCTTGTCGTCGGCTGGGTCCACGGCTCCTGCCTTTCCAGCCTCGGTTCCATGGTAGTGGTTAATCGGGACGTTCAGGTCTGCGGAAGCAAGTCCCATGAAGTTGTTTCCGGTGGCTGTGTCCTCGATGTAGTACATAGAATCTGCAGCGTTCCAGGCATCCAGATCGTCTCCTGGAGAATCGTCAATCCTGGTTCGGAAGTTCATTCCAACTCTCAGGTCATTGATGTCTGTTCCGTATATGTTCTCAAGCTTCCACATCAAGATGGCCCAGTTTTCGTTCTCCTTGCTGAACGCCTTCTGATAGATCTTGAGGTCGTTCGCGACGCCCGTTACTCCAGTCTGCGTATATGAAGAGTATATCTCTTGGACAGTGTTGGACTGGATGTAAACGCTCTGCTCATCCACAGTGAAGTCCCCTGTACCCGATCCGTATCCGTTGGCCACATCAGTGCTCCCGCCTCCGACGGGATAGGCGCTGTGGGCGATAGTAAGGTAGCTCTTGTAAACGAAGTGTGATTGCGTCACCCACTTCCACGAGATCTCATTACTGATGACACCGAAGTCGTTAATGGTGAACTGGACGTTCCCAACCGTCAATGGCAGTCCTGCTGCCCTGGCGTTTGGAAAGCTCAAAAGACCAGAGAAGATGGTCAAGGATATCAATGCAACCAGCATTGGCCAAGGAATTACCTTCAGAAGCGTCTTCCTGACTCCTCGTCTTGTTCTCAATGTCCGCCCCCATCTGCCCATATGGGACCCCTGGCTATGGCAATGGCCCTACGTTCCTCGCTGAGAGAAAGAAGCCCCATGCCCTTAAAAATAATCTATTATCAGATATAAGAATGTTATGCCAATTCATGACATGCTGACTGGATAGCATCACCATCCGACAAACAGATAGTATGTGGCTCTTGATGTTGAGATCTGATATCCCCTCGACTGTTCAATGAGGGTGTCGTAGATTCCTGCAGGCATCTCCTTAGCATGGAACTTCCAGATCCCGTTTGTTATGTATGACATCCCCACAATTTCGTTGATCATGTCGCAGAGCTCATCGACCCCTTTCGTCAGATTGAGCTTGAAGGGTAGCGCGTAAGTGTCCGATCCTTGACTATAGCTCCTGATGAAGAGACCAATGCTGTAGGTCCCGCTCCCTTTCTCTCCTCCCGGTGTCAACGGTATGACCCAGTAGTAGTATTGTCTATTCGGGACTACCAGGCCGAAATCCGTGAAGTCGTTTGTGGGGGCCAATACCATACCTATCGGCTGCAGTGATCCGTCGAACAATCCATCCCTTTTCATCGATCGATATATCTCATACTCAGAAGCGCCTGGGAGAGGTTGCCAGGTCAAGGTGATGTTGGTTCCTTGCACGGCTGCCGTCAAGCCCTTTCGGAATCCGATCGAATCTCCGAAACCCTCCCGATGGCTTATCATGGATCCGGGGAATCCCACAAATGTATGGTTCGTCCAGGTGGCGACGGATATCTCGTATCCTTCCCCGACGGCCGCGACGGCGTCGTTGACACCCTGCCCAGAGCCGGCAACGTGAGTTACCCATCTTCCGCCAACATCCATCCATCTTATGAGATTGGTGTTCAGTATGTCGTTCGCGAGCTGTGAGACATTGGTCTGATCGAATGGCTCCAATGGCAGCGAAAAGCTGCTCAGGCCGGGTCTCAAGGTCTTCGTCCATTTTCCAGCGGTGTTGGTCGTCGTGCTCGAAGACCCGTTCGTGTCGACGACACGTATCGTGTAATAGTATTCCTTGGGAGCTCCCGGACCAGCCGCGCCCGCGTCGGTCCAATTGGTTCTGGAAGGATCAACGTCCAGTGATGTGTTGTACACCGGAACCGTGAAATCGAACTCTGTCTGGTGCTCTGAACGGTAGATGAGATAGTAGCCAACTGTCATCACAGGCGGAATCCACTCAAGTCTTATGTCCACATTGCTCTCAACTGAAGCACGGAGTTCTGTCGGAGGGCCTATGGGGGGAAGGACGCACTGTATCTTGGTGTCAGGAAATGGCATGGTCGCGTTCTTGTTGTTCCAGGTCACGTATTCCACCTTTGCTTTTGGGAACACGCCCACTGGCACCCAACCCAACTGGGAACAAGTGGCGTCATAGGACGTGGTCCAGCTCTCATTGACCAGTATCTGTGAGACGTTCCACTCGAAATTGAGTCCGTCCGTGTTGTTGTATATCTCGTCAGGGAAGATCGAGAAAGAGCTGAAGTCCACGTGGATGTGCGAAGGTACGACGTCCTTGACCATGGGAACCGAGTCAGTAACGTTAGTGTCCCTTCCGGCGATGTCGAAGACCAGAAAACCGATCCTGCTGTAGATCTCTTCCAACGCCTCGGCGTCCTTTGCGAAGTAGTACCTCCCGCCCGTTCGATCCGCGATCTCCTTCAGCAAGGTCTCGTTCACGCCTATGCCCAGACCCACGGTGAAAACCACGATGTTGTTGTCAACCGCTTCCTGTATCTGTTGAGATGTGAATGGGTAGTTCGTTGAGGCCTCGTGTCCGTCCGTAAGGAGTATCTCCACCCAGAGATGGGATGAGTTCCCGTAGCCAATGAGTTCCGAATTTGCCACCTGAAGACCGGCGCCTATGTTGGTACCGCCGTTGGCGTCTATGGTGTCGATGTTCGATTTGATCTGCGCGTAGTTGCTGCTGAGATGGTCCCCGGTCGGACCCGGAACCAGGGTGCCAACATCATCGAAATCCACGACCGCTCCCCTATCCGGCAGCGACATATTGTCCACGTATTTCTTCGCAGCCTCCAGTCTGAGGTCGAGCGGATCGTTGGATCCCATGCTCTCTGAACTGTCTATGACAAGGACTGTGTCCTGAGGATGCTTCTCGGTAATCGTGTGACCTCCTCCGAAAACTTCCAGGGTTATCTTGGTCACCTCATTTGTACCCACTCCCTCGAGGTATACCGTCTCTGGGTCAGCCGTCTTCATGGGCTCAAGGTGGGGTGAGGTCCTGGTCCGAAGGATTGCCAGGTCCTTGGCTTTGTTGATCGTCGAGTTCACGTAGACTTCGGCCACCATCTCGCTCCCCACGGGAGGTTGGGTCGGGATCGTCACGTTCACGGTGAAGTTGTAGAAGGTGGATGCGAGAATTGGTCCGGTGTCAAGTTGCCCATCGAAGTTTGTGTCCGTGATTGGAGACCAATCCTGTTGAAGGAAATCTGCCTGCCAAGGGATGCTTGTGTTCATTGTGAATGTGATCAAATCATCAAATGGCTGATTGAGCAGTGTAAGGCCGTAGCTTATCGTATCCCCCAGATCCCCGTGGTCCGTTTGATCGGGCCAAACCAAGATGAGGGCCATCGTGGGCTGCCGTCCGAACCTCCAGCCTGCCTCGTACGAGGTCTTGTCGTCATATCCGTCATGGGTGCCGTTCCCCTCGGGTACTCTGCTCATGGACTCACCCGCATTGTGGGACGAGTTCCATCCAGCCATGTCAAGGAAGGATTCCATCGAGTCGTAGATGTATATGTTCTCCCCTGTGGTCGTCATTTCCATGAAGAGGCCAGGGTAGGTCACCGGGAGCAGGATGTGATGAGTCTGGATTGTGTTCAGTATGACGTCTGACGCGATGAAATAGGGATTGTCGCATACGATGATGTAGTTCCTGATGTTGACGGAGCTGTTACCTTTGTAGAGTATCTCTATGAACTCCTCTCCAGGTATCTGAGAGTTGAAGTACACCTCGTTCAGAACGACCGCTGTATCAGGTGTCCAGCTCTGGACCAAGTTTTGGAGACCGAAGCTCGGCAGGAACGATCTCGTCCACTGATCTTCGTAGGCGGTCCCGTTCCAGAACCTTGCAGATGATTCGCCTGCAACAGGGTCGGGGACCACACCTCGTTGCCCATAGCCGAACCCGTCTTCAATCCAATCTGAGGTGGTATTGACAAGTTGCAGAAATGCCCCATCGTCATTGAGCTCGTTGCCACCGGTTGAGAACACAGAGTGCTGGCCTGGGTTTATCTGCGTAATGCTCCAAGTTCCCGACAGGGTCACGTTCCCCCAGTCCTCGGTCAGATCGTAGTTGTTAAGGTTGTCAGTTTCCTTTCCCGCGTTGTAGACCTCGATGCGCTCCCCGCCAACTCCGCTGTCCTGCACCTCAGAGAAGAGAAGGATTGCCCCAACAGGAACGTGAACGATTTGAACGTCATCGATGTACCATCCGGCCCATCCCGCTTGAAAGTTCGACGAATCCTGCCATAAATGGAAACCGATTATGATGTCCTGATCCACGAACTGTGTCAGGTCGAACAGGGCCAGCTCCCAATCGAAGCTGAAGCCAGCATAAGCGCCGGCGCCACCTCCTGGGGGCGTTGGAGCGGTCAGATCAACGCTTCCAGGGTAATCGCCAATGGGTTCGATATTTATCCAAGAGGATCCTCCATCAACGCTCACCTCGACGAAGCCCCCGTCATTCCTGAAAGGTCCGTATATGTCGTAGAAGTGCCAGAACCTCAAGGCAACCCTTTCTGATTTGGAGAGATTCATCGATGGCATCTCCAGACGTAGGTCCGCGCTCCTCTCATATTGAGAGTTCAGGTTCGTTCCCCAGCAATCCGTCAGAGAACTGCATTCCGTCGGTCCCACCACGGTTGGAACACCAAGCTCCCAAGATGTCTGCGGATTCGATCCTGGGGTCCACTGACCCGTGGACGCTGGACCACCTATCTCCATGTCGTCCTCAAAGATGGGTGTCATGACGGTCATAATACGCTTTGAGATGTTGTTCTCAGGGACGGCGTCTCCCGCGAGCATCGTCTCCACCGTCACTATGTAATCGCCCGGCACGTTGGGCGTGAGAAGCCAGGTGAGGGAGGTCGTTTCGTTAGGCTTGAGATTCAGGACTGACTGCACTGGGGTATAGGCGACCGGGCCAGGTCCATAGACGTCCAAGTACACGTCGAACGATTGCGGGAATATCCCTAGATTTGAGATGAACGCCGTTATGTTGGCCTGTTCTCCAGATACCTGGACCTGAGGTACAATGAAGTCGTCCACAGACACGTCCGGAGACGGGGTGGACACTCTGATGTGGGCGCTGTCAGTGCTGACCGAACCCAGAAATGGTATCCCATCCACCATCACCTCATCCTCTGTTGAGAAAGGCGTTCCTGGCGGTATTGTGACCTCCACCACGATGTCAAACGTGGATCCGGGGGACAATACGCCGCTGTCTGGGACTCCCGGTAGACCACCACTATCGATCAAAGGAGAAACCCCATCGAACTGGAAGAGGGATACCGGCCACCCAAGGTTCTCTATAAAAGCAATGTCAACGATCTCAGATATGGTCTGGAGGTTCCTGATGGTCAGGTCGAATCGTTTTGTCGTGCCCTCGAGCCCTATGACGTAGTAATCAGGTTCAACGACAACACCCTCTCTAACGGTAGCCGTCAATGCGACGTCATCGATGTACCATCCGGCTGAATCCACGAACAGGTCGCTGCTGAATGTGAATCTGAAGGCCAGGTTGGAGGATCCATCATAATCTGAAAGGTCCACTGCGATCTCGGTCCAATTGAACTGGTCATAGCAGTAGGCATACAGCCCTCCCAGCAGGTTTCCGGTGGCGTCCCTAAGGACAGAATCGTAGTAAGGGTTCGGGTTCGGCTTGGCCATGTCGTCGATCTGTTCCCACGTCTTTCCGGCGTCTGTCGAGACCTCAATGATTCCTCCGTCCCAGTCGTGTGTGAAGAAGTCGTCCGTGTCCATGTAATGCCAGAAGGTGAGAACCGTATCTGATGAGAGAGCTAGGTCAAACGGCGGCGACTCCAGGTACGCGATCCCCCCATTCGTGTAGTTCGATGCTATGTTGGTCCCCCAAGCATTCGTCCCGGAGTGAGTTGCATTGGGCCCGAAGTTCTGAGGCGTTCCCCATTCCCATTCGGTTCCTGCAGCGTTCGAGTATGTTCTCCAGAGACCGGGGCCAGCCTCCATGTCGTCCGTCCAGGGCGGCGGAAGCGCCTTCACATTGCTCGAATCGAATGAGATCAGGATCGCCAGGGAAGAGAACAGGAGACACATGGCTGTTACCAAGGATATGGTCCTGGACAATGATATCGAACGAGAACTCCTGCCCATCTTACTCCCACCTTCCCATTTGAAGGATGTTGTAATGGTAAACCATCGGGAATTGGAGATTTAAAGATGACGGTATATGCGTCTATTTCTTGAGCTCTCTGGGTCTCTTGAGGATCCGTGACAATGTCTGGATGGTGGTGTAGACCCTCTCTCTGACGTCCGATACATCGGGGTTCGTCTCGGAGGGATGTGCCGTTAGGTTTCTTATCTCGATGGTCTCACGCATGAGGTCCTTGGTGTCTTCCCACTCTTCCTCATTCTCCACGAAGAAGTGTTTGTTATGGTCGATCGCGTGCGACAGGACCCCGAGCGAAAGGGTGGCCCATTTCTCCTCCCAGGTCCTGGATCTCGTGTTTATGTGTCCTTTTTCCCCGAGCAGTATGGTCGCACCTGTAGGGACAAGGTCCTTCAGCTTCTCTCTCAGATATGCCTCCAAGGCGTTGAAGTAGACGAGGAGCAGAGCCTTCTTCCCTGATTCAGGAAGTTTCTTGGTCATCTCACCGGCCTCCGACGCCTCTGCCTCTGAAAGGAGCGTGAACGCCTTTGCATGTCTCTTGATCTCGTACAAGTTATCCCCCATCTCCTGGGCGACTATTCTTTCGCCTGCAGCTAGATCTATGCTCTCTCTTGCTAGCAACGACGCTGCTAGAGATTCGTAGTGTTCGTCAAGGTCCCTGAGATACTCTTCCCTGGTATCCAGGTCCAGTTCCTTCACTTCGATCTCCTGGGCCCTTGTGGCAAGAGCCTCGTGCTCCTCCTCGAGCTTCCTGAGCAGTTCTTCCACTTCCGTCCTTCTTTGTTCTGTCACCCTCTCTCTTTCAACGTAGGCAGACCTGAAATATCGGTAGCTAACGGTTGCGCTGATGAGTATGATGATTGTCAGAAGTATCGGTATCCAGACAGGGAAAGGAACCACAGGCGTTCTGAGTCCGACAATCCTCTCATCGAACGAGGTCAGTAACGATGGGTCTGTCGCTCTTACTTGGATCGGGTAGTTGCCATCTTCGTAACCTGTGGTGTCCCAATTGTAGAACCAGGTGCCGTTTGTTTCATTCAGGAACTCTGTGATCTCGATCCAGTCCCCGAACTGGATGCTGATCTCAAGAAGTTCCACCCTATCTGAGTCCGTTGCTGTTCCGTTGATGCGGATCATATCCCCGATCGTGAACCTCGAATCGTCTTCCGGGTAGATGATGGACAATGATGGAGGGACCGCGTCGGGAGCCGTCTTGAAGCTCCATGAGTAATTGTCCGAGAAGGTGCCTGAGCCCACTCCATCTCCGTTTCCATCAAGGAGGTTGCCCCCGGTGTCCCTGACCATTGAAGAGACAGATACTTGGTAATCTGTTGAGAAATTCAATCCCCATACGGGCTCTATGAGCATCGTCCTGTTGACGATCAAGTAAGAAACGTTCACAATCTGTTCTGATCCCGAATCGTCCCACAACAGCACGGTCTGGCTTGTGAGGGTGGAGACATCCATATCGTCATCGAAGATGACCCTGATGACCGATGAAACAGGAACGTCAACCTGGGCATCAACTGGGAATGTGAAGACCACGTTCGGAGGTGTTCGGTCCAACGTTGAGAATGAGAAGACGTGATCGTCCATCGGCGAACCTTCCGAGAACCCGTTCTTGTTGCCGTCCAGAGTGTTCCCTTTGATGTCTGTTATCCCGTCCGAGGCGTTGCCGGAAAGCGTGACCTGATATGTTGCATCCGTTCGGAAGGACAGGTCGGATACTGTCAGGGTAGTTACGTTCAGATCGAAGGCCCCAAGATCCCGGATGGGGATGTTGCCAGGGGCCGTTCCTTTTCCCCATATTAGTCCGTTGCCGGAGAACATCAACCCCGTTCTCAAACTGTCCAGATCGATGGGTTCGGTGAAGTTGATGATGAGGTCTATGTTCAAGTCCACGTCTGTCTGTCCGTTCGCGGGGTATGTGTCCACCACTTGGGGAGGGATGGAGTCCGCCACCGTCGAGAATTGCCACTCGTACTTGTCTGCATTGCCCCCTTGGAGCGTTCCGTCTCCATTGCCGTCCAACCTGTTCCCGTTGGTGTCCTCGGCATCTCCTGAGATTGACACGGTATAGGTTGTACCGTGCTCGAGATCAGCGTCGACGTACAGACAAGACCCGATCCAATTCCACCACGACCATCGACTTGTCGCAGGTGAGATTGACAGCAACTGCTCCACGGACGTTTCGTCCATCATCTTGCTGAAGCAGATCGAGATCAAAGAGTCCACAGACTCTCCGATGCCATCCGGACCGTGAGACACCACTTGGGCGATATCCTCTGTCCTGAATCTGAGTACGTAATCATCATCCGGACTCCCCTCTGAGATGCCATTCGAGTTTCCGTCAAGGCCTCTTGCCAAGATATCATGGGCTATGGACCCAGAGACCGTCAGCGCATAATCAGTCGAGAAGTCCATAGACGTCACGTTCAGCACGATCGTTCTGTTGGAGGGCCAACTGGGTGTTATGGACAGTGGGGGATTGAATGACAACGCACCTTCTACGGAGGTCTTGTCCATGTCCTTGTCGAAACTGATGGTTATGGTGGAAGTCACCGGAACATCTTTCTGATTCTGGAATGGAAATGTTGATTGGACAACCGGAGGACAATTGCTGACGTCGATGTTCATTCTGACTACTACCGATGTGTCCTCCGTGATATGAGGCAGAGGTGCGGTATTACCCAGTGCCCCGCATCTCGCTCCGATGATTCCCGATGGGCTGAGGTAGAACCTCTCTCCCTCGTCCTCTCCGTCCGAGTCTCCGTTCGTATCCCTCTGTTCGTATTCAACTACTGGAATGCCAATGGCATTGCCGCTGGCATCGGTGAACGAGATCAGATCCCCAACGAATCTGTTGTTGCTGAACCATGTCACTTCTCCATTGAGGTTACCTACAATCAGGTCCTCAAGACCGTCCCCATTCAGATCCTTCATTGTCAGTATTGAACCGTCCCCGGCGTCGATGTTCTGCAGGTCGCTGTTGTTGGCCTTGAGAAATTCTCCCAGTTTCAGCTCTCCGAAAGTGTCATTGAGATAGAGCATCGCCGTTCCATCCATTCTCCCTACCAAGAGGTCCAGCAAACCGTCCCCATCATAATCCTTGATGAATGGCGACAACCATGTTCCATGTTCAATATCAGTTCCGTCCGCTTTGACTCTCTGGCCGGCATAGAACTCCCCGCTTCCATTGTTCCGGAAGAACAGGATATGGCCGTCACCGCCCGCGATGATGTCCAGATGTCCATCGCCGTCCCAATCGACGATTCTCGGAATGACCTGAGTCGAGATGTTGATCGCGGTGAGGTTGGTCAGGTACAACATCGCCCCATCGGCGAAGACCCCGTTCCCGGTGTTGTTGAAGAACCAGATCGAACCCGCCGCGTCTCCCAGGATTAGATCTTGATCTCCGTCCCCGTCCCAGTCTTCGAGATCTGGGGAACCTGGACCCAGTACTCCGACAGGTACTCCCCCGCTCTTGTTCAGTGTTCCATTGTAAACGAACTGGCCACTAATCCATATGAAGTGCTGTACATTCCCGTTACCGTCGCCAATCAGCAGGTCATCCCCGTTCGGTGAACTGAGGTTCGCGATCGTCGGCGATGCTGGACCGATGACTGATGGGTTCAACGCCACTTCGAATTCGGTTGTGAATGTCGCAGGCCATACCCTCAGTTCGGTTTTGGGCACCGGTGAGGAAACCCCATCCAGCACCAACACATCGAGATACCAACCAACTGTCAATACTGACAACGAGTCCCAGAAGATGACTCTGGACTTGTCAAAGGAGGTGTTCATGGACACTGCACTTGAGTTGTCCGCAAGATTGAAATCATTCTCTCCGGAGACCACGGCACTATTGCGCAGATATGCACCGGAGTCTGAGGACAGGAGCCCCGTCCTTCCCCTGATGGACGATGAGTCGATGAGAACGTCAGCAACGCTTTTGATCGAAAGCCCCACACCTCCAATACCGTCAGTAGCGATGCCCTCCCTTCCTGCGCCACCGATTGCTGTACCGTTCAGGATTGTCAGGGACCCGTTCCAGGCCTCTATCGCCGTTCCTCCATCCCCACCTTCCAGCTTCTGTCTTGAGGAATCGCTTCCATCCCCTGCGTGGACCGGTGTGTTTGAGATGATAACATCGGAGCCCAGAGCCAAGATCCCTTGCCCTCCAGTCGCTGATTTGTCCGCCGATCCACCTCCGTACAGACCATTGCCGCCAGCTACCAATCCGTTGTCACTCAATGATACGCTTGAGTTTGACACGTACAGTGCAAATCCGCCACCCCCGCCTCGAATGACTTCATTGTATGCTATCTCAGCGGTCGCATTGTCCAGGAACAACCCATATCTCGTCGAGAAATCGCTGGATGAGGACCCCCATCCCAGGACTATTGGCGCGGAAAATCTACCCACACTTAGGTCCTGAATTCCGGATTTGATGTGACCCCTGTCGAACAGCTGCCCGTTCTTCCTTTCGAACCATCGGACCCTTCCAGAGTCGTCGCCTACCAGGAGATCAAGGTCAAAATCCTCGTCGATATCCGCTGTGCATGGTACCGCCCGCTGACCAACCCTGATTTGAGATCCGTCCGCATCCATCTTTCCCAGAGCTGTCAAGTTCCTCAGGTCCCCAGTGATGCTCTCGAACCTGTAAATGTATCCATCAAGATCTCCGACCAAGAGATCCACAGAACCATTCGAGTCCCAGTCAACCACCCTGGGGGCTGAACGGAATCCGACGTCGATCTCTGACCCGCTCATCCTCAGGTTCCACTGAAAGACGAACTCGTTTGCGCCATCGTTCTCATAATATGATATCTTCCCATCATCTCCACCGCCCAGCAGATCCGGATATCCATCTCCATTCCAGTCCACCATCGCAGGGGCTGACCATCCGCCGGTGGTGATGAATGTTGGAAGTCCCTTGATTTGGATGGTCTGACCTGGTTGCAGAGTCAGGTTATCTGTCTCCTGCCCCAGGAAAAGTGTCAGGGTTCCACCGGCATCGCCCACCAAGAGGTCATAGACACCATCCTCATTCCAATCGATCACGAACGGAGCAGACCAATTCCCGACGCTCAGGTCCAATCCACCTTCCTTGAAGTTCTCAGGAGGTCTGAAGGAGTTGTTCCCTGCGTTCTCATAGTAATACACGAAGCCGTCACCACCGCCGAGGATTATGTCTAGGTAACCATCCCTGTTCCAGTCTTCTAGGGCGGGAACAGCGTCCTTGGGGATCTTGAGATCACTTCCATTTGCCAAGAGAACGAGACCTTTGTACTCGAAAACCCCACCTCTAGAGGGGGTCACATAATAGTGCAGGTACCCTTGGCCATCGCCGATGATCAAGTCCCAGAAGGTGTCATTGTCCCACATGGTAAGGATCGGGGAGGAATTGCCAGCAACCTCAATCTCGGATGTCGCGTTGCTGAGTGTGTGACTGAACGAAAAGCTCGTTGTGTTCGATCCGATGTACGAACGGACCTTCCCATCGCTGCTTCCAGCGATGAGGTCAACGGGCGGCCAGCCTATCCAGTCAACCAAGTACGGTGCCGCCATGGAGATGAGACTTAGTGGCCCCAAGTAATCCTGGAATGAGAATACGTCGTTACCATCATTCTTGAAATATGAAATTCGTCCGTCACCCTGGCCTACCATCAGGTCGAGGTCCCCATCATTGTCATAATCGGTCACGAACGGGTGAGAGTACGACCCCACATCCAGATCTTTCAATGGTGTTCTGTTCGACAGTAGCCCCATGTCCTCATAGCCGTCCCCAGTGTTCCTGTAGTAATGGAAATACCCCTGCTGGTTCCCCACGATCAGATCCTCATAACCGTCATTGTCCATGTCCACCGTCGTCGGGACGGCGTTGGAACTGACATCAATCTTCGCATGATCGACCGTCCTCAAAGAACCCATTCCAGTGTACTGCTGTTCCCCGTTGCTGTAGAACTTGAGAAGATCCCCATCTTCGTTGCCCACTACCAGGTCCTTACCATAGGAGTTCGTTATTATGTTGCCCTCGACCACGATGTCCTGGGAGTTGAGGGAATATATCCCATATCTATTGTCCTTCATCACGTTCCGTTCTATCGTCGGGGAGCTCTCCTCAACGTAGACGCCGTATTGATTGGCCTCGATGGGTTTGTTTCCGTAGATAAGTGGAGATGAGCGCCAAAGGCTTATCCCTGCATCGTTAGTGGTCAGTGTGTTGTTCGATATCCATCCGCTGGATTCTTCCATGGAGATCCCGTCCCCTCGGTTCCTGGCGATGTGGTTCCATTGGATGACAGCGCTGGACTCCTCCAGACCGATACCTGGGTAGTGGTCAGACTTGCCGTTGTCCGCTATCATGTTGTATTCGATAACGGAGTCCGTATGCATCGCCTTCAAGCCAGACCAAGAGTTGTTCGCTATTACGTTGGAAGCGAGGGTCGCGCTCGTCGTCTCCTCGAGCAGAACACCGTGATGTTGATTGAGGGAAATGTCGTTGTTCACCAATATGGCATTTGCACCTTCGCTCACATGGACCCCGTCGTTGCTGTTTGACAGAATATCGTTGTTCCATAAGGACATCGAACTGGAGGACTGCGCCAGAACCCCGTCGGCTCCGTTCCCTGATATGGAATTCCCCCAGAGCGTCAGGTCAGATCCCACCGCATGGATGCCAAGACCCAGGTTTCCAGAGATCGAGTTGTTCTCAATAATCGAATCTGAATTGATCGTGTAGATGCCCGAGAAGAGATTGTTGGTGAAGACGCTTTCCGAGATCGATGGGGACGCACCCATACATTTCACCCCGACCTCACCGTACTCAAATTCCGCATTTGATATAGTACTTGAGACGCCGCTGGTTGAATTGAATTGGACCGAGCCCCAATCTCCTGGCTCTTTGTAGTCAAGACCTGAAGTGAATAGTATCGGGTCAGCGATCGTACCCGTTGCTTCAATGGTGCCTTCGACAAAGATGCTGAAATACCCTTCGAACACTACGCTGGCCCCGGATTCAATGTAAAGGGTAGTTCCGAAGGGAACCACATAGTTCTCGGTGATGTAATTGGTCGTTGTGGAGTTCCAGTAGATGTCAGCTCTGCCCCTGGACATCGGAGGAGGTAAGGCGACCTCGCTCCCCAAGTAAACGGGAGCGAACAGTGATGACAACAAAAAGGAGATTGCCAAAAATGAACTGAGTTGGCATCTTCGCCATAGGGTAGTTCCAAGCACGAATATTGTAGAGAGAAGCAGTCGATAAATACCTTTCCGTCAAGCCCATCTGGAGGAACCAAGTTAGTATCTAACCCCCACCACCAGGTGCAGTGCGATATTCCGCTTCTGTCGTGAACCAGGAATTCCACTCTTCGGACAATCTATTCCCGCTGATGTCCTTGCAGCCCTTCGTCACCTTCAGATTATATGTGGTGTTCGGCTGCAACCAGTTGTCAAACAACCAATCGTTGTCGCCCATCTTGCTTGGAATGTAGGTCAGGAAGTTCTCATGCCCTTCGAACCCGGACCAGAACAATGTGCCATTGATCGACGGGGTTAGAGAGAATGCGTTCATGCATGATTCCTTATCGATCTTGGAAACGTTGAATGGGTGCCACTTGTCGAACTCCACCGAAGGATGGGCCCCCAAGTAGGCGGTTGTGTTTCCGTCCACAGGCGTGACACGATAAACCGTCAGAGGTTGTGATTCTCTACCTGGAACAGGTCGCCAGAACGGGTACGTCCCTATTATCGAGGCAATGAGGATTACTACAACGAAGATGGCAATCGCCCTCTTCCCGGAACCGAACACCTTCCCACAGTGAGGGCATTTCCAGTTCCAGTCATGAACCAAGCCTCCGCAATAGAAGCATTCAACAAGTTCTTCGGCTTTTGAAGCCTTCCCCCTAATCTTGCCACCTGATGCTCTTTTAGTGCTCTTTGCCATTGCTTTCGATCCCACCTTCCATCAATACAATCGGATCGCTAGATGCCGTCACCCTGATTACTGTAAATAGTGATTTCTGCCATTATAAACATTTCTGTTACATTACTGACTATCAGTGCGATATACCCTCGGCCCAATCCCGTTATTGCCCCTATCAGCCCCTCGAAACGCTTCCATTAATAAGGTATTCCGTTCGAGATTTCAATAACCTTTAAATATCCACATATTCATATATTACACTACATCGGACAGCAAGCTCCGAGTATGAGTCCTGGGGAAGGAGGGGAGACGAATCCCTTTATCATATAGAGACCCGCAATCCGTTACGTTCTGATTTTTCTGGTGGTCAGAGTCAACTTTTCATAAGGAGCGCCGAGGTGGTGCACTGCTAGCGCCGGAAGACGCTATCCTGCTGCTTGTTTCCTGGTTCGAAAATGGTTGCGGGGGCGGCGATGACGTAGAGCACGCCCACTCAGCATCTTCAAGCCTTACCGGTTCGTACGGTATGGGCATGCAGTTCTGGGGATTCGCACCTGGCCAGGAAGAAGGCAACGAGGGTAACGGAAACGGTGGCTTGACAGGACAAGACCGCAAGGACGTCTACGGCTTCTAAGCCAAAGTTGTCTAACGCCTAAACCAAAAACCAACCTTCTTCCCTTTTTTCTATATCTTCATTCTTCTCTTACTTCTTCATTGATAATGGTTCTTGAGATGCATCTACAATTGACTTCATAGCTGACGCTGGGTACTTACATCAGAACAAATCGAGAGTGTGGGGGAGGAGTTCTACTTCTTCACCCTTCGGACAGGCTTCATGAGATGACGTGCCGGCTCCCCTTCGACCTCACCTTCTTCCGGTCCTTCCGCCTCTTCACGCTCCTCCAACGCCTCGACATCCACAACCTCTTCAGGCTTTTCTTCCTCCTCCGTATCTTCGCCCTCTTCAGAGGTCACTTCCTCCTCGGCCTCCCGTTCCTCGTCCATCTCCTTCCTGACCTCTTCCGCTATCAACTCATCTTCGTCCGCTTCTCTCTTCCTCCTCCACATGAAGAAGAACATAACGGTCGCGACGATTGCTATCACAACGGCCAGAATGACAAGGATGAGCCAGGTGATGTCTTCAGCTGCATCCACTTCTACCTGAACTGTTATCTCATAGCTACCCTGCAGCAGGAGCGTGTCGTATGCCGTCGCGTTGATACTCACACTGCCAGGTCCGTAGCTGCTCGTATCCCACACATAGCTCCACGTTCCATCCGTCGAGTTGTAGCCGCTCGTTATGTCGATCTGAGATCCACCGCCGATTTGTATCAGAATTGACTGGATGCCTGAATCATCGAACGCGGTTCCTGTTATGGTCATCTCATCTCCACGTGTTGTCGCGAAACCGTTTGGAGGATAGGTGATGGTGACTATTGGTCGATTGATGTCCAACGTGGTCGTGAACGACCAGGCGTACGGTGAGGCCATCACATTGCCGTCAGAGTCGGAGACATTGTAGATTGTCACGGTGTAGGTCCTTGATGGAAGCAGGTTGTCATCGGGATCGAATGTCAGGGTCTTCGTTTGGGAATCATAGCTCAACTGACCGCTGATAAGGTCGCCGCTCAACTCCTCCCTAACCTCTACGTTGCCGAGAGTCAGCGTTGTCTCGTTCATGTTATCGTCGAATGTCATTGTGATGTTGGTGTCCTGCTTGACATGATCCTCATCGGAATATGGCGTCGTGTTCACTATGTATGGCGGGATCGGGTCTGGCGTCTTGAAAGTGAACCTGTGGTCATCCTGCGGCGATCCCTCCGGAATCCCGTCCTTGTCTCCGTCCAGTTGGTTGTTTGCGAGGTCCTTGACTCCGTCAATGTTGTCCCCGGAGATGATTATCGTGTATGTTGTGTCGTAGTCCAGCCCTCCGTGGGGGGTGAGAACGAGCGTCCTGTTCGCTGTGTGCCAAACCGAATCTGCAAAGGGCTCCAGCGAGTATGTGCTCATGTTCACCTTGGCAGCTATGCCTGTGGCGAAGGTCGACTCTATCATCTGCTCGTTGAAGGTTATGGTTATTACTGAGTTCAAGGGAACGTCGGTCGTTCCGTCCAAGGGGAAATTGGTGACTATCTGCGGTGGGACATCGTCGATCGCGACCGTCAAGAACTCCCAAGAGTAGTCGTCAACGGGGGAACCATCCAGAAGGCTGTTCTTGTTTCCGTCAAGTGTGTTGCCGTTCAGATCTTTGGCCCCTGTGGTTAGGTCCCCGGACAATGTTATGTTGTATGGAACGCCGTTGAGCAGTGAGAATGGGTCGACGGTGAACGTCCTGGCCACGTTGTCGAACGAGGTCACTCCGAAGGTGTCTATCGTCAATGGCGTTCCGTCCTCCTTGATGGTGAGCGCTGATTTCACCGAGGTCCAGTCCATTATCTTGTTGAACGTCAGGACTATGCTCGCATCTAGAGGTATGTCTGAGCCGGTCGGAGCTCCTGTCACGGTTGGCGTGGACTCCATCGAAAATGACCAGACATGGTCGTCAATGGGCGGTCCCATCGGGAACCCGTCCTGATTGCCGTCGAGGAACACACCAATCTCGCTCTTGGCAATTGATGAATCTATGGTGACAGTGTACATTTTGGAGTAATCGAAGGTGAAACTGGAACCTGAGAACGTGAACACCAGCAGGTCCGTGGTCCAGCTTGATGTGAATGAGGTGCTGTCCCAGACCGTGAACCCGTCGGTGATGCTGAACGAGGATTGAATCGATGTGGCATCCATGGGTACGTTAAAAGCTATCGAAATGTTGGTCTTGACACTGACATCCATCTCCCCGGCAGATGGTGTTGTCGACCCCACAGTCGGGAGGTTCGCAGTTCTGAACGTCCAGCAGAAATCGTCTATGGGATGCATCTCAGAGACATTGTTCCCATTGCCGTCCAGGTAGAACCCTTCGGTGTCCCTCGCAATGCTCCCATTGAAGCAAGCTTTGTACGTGGTTCCGTAGTTCAAAGATGCGAACGGACCAAAGGTGAAGTTACGTGTTGCCGCGTCATAAATGGGAAGGCCAACCACAGGCGCACCGGTAGTGAATTCTTCAAGTGTGAACGCGAACTTGAGAGTCGTTTCGTCCATATCCTTGCTGAACTCGGCCCACACGGTGACGTTCGCCAGATGATCGGGGCCTATTGGTCCCCAGTTCCTAACGATGGGCTTGTAGCAGACTGTTACGTTTACCCAGGTGGTATCGATGTCATGATTCCCGGACACGTCTGAAACATCCAAAGTGATCAGGTAACTGCCTGGGAGATCGAATTGATGGATAATGAACATCCCTTGGAGGAAATTGGGGCCAGTTCCATCGTTGAAAGTCCAATTGAAGGTCAAATCGTTGATTGGATTGTTGTCAGTGGTGCCGCTTCCGTCAAGAGTCACAGACTCCCCAGCACATATGCTGAAGGAAGGTCCGGCCTCAGCCACTGGATCGGGATCAAAGTCAACGATGACATTCATAGTATCTATGTCGAAGTTGCCAGCTTCGTCTGTCACATTCAGCGTAACTACAAAGGTTCCAACCGTCAGGAATCCCGAGTATGTCGGGATCATCCCGTACAAAATCGCTCCGCCGGTTCCATTGGAGAAGAGCCATGTGTAGTTGAGATCCGGCGTCTGAGTGAAGTCGTCGTAGGACTGCCCCCCATCGAAGAACACGGTCTCTCCCGGGGCTATTGTCCAATCAGGACCCGCATCAGCAACAGGATCGGTATCGTCAACCAGTCCAATTTGCACGCATGAGGTTGTGTTGTCAAATAATCCCACCCAGTCAGTGACATTAAGCTCAGCGCAGAAGATACCTGTCTGATTGAACCATATTGTGGGTGTGATGGCTTCCGATATGTTGCCACTCTCGAACGTCTGAACCACCGCGCCGTTGTCCACGTCAATTATCCACCACACTATGCCCTTGTTATCCGATGAGTTTACTCCGCTGAACACAACCTGGGCTGGCACCAGAAAAGCCGGCACTGGAGGCTGATGATCGAGAACTGCTACGGGTGGTTCCTTGTCCACCACCTCTGTATGGAAAGAGAACACATAGTCATCTACGCCTGGACCATTTTGGACTCCGTTCCTGTTTCCGTCCAGGTACTTCCCCCACTTGTCCTGCGATCCTCCGCCTATGTTGATGGTATAATGTCTATCATACTCCAACAGGTACGCAGGTGGCGCGTTCAAGGACAGAGTGAGAAGAGTGCTGCTCTCTTCCCAGGTGAAGTCTGCTGATACACCGGGGGAAACTGGATCATCGTCCTTTACCGTAACAAATGTGCGACTCTCGTTCATCGGTTTGGTGAACCATATTCTGACTTTCTCATTGATCGGAACACCCTGCTGACCTGACACGGGGTAGGTTCTCTCTATCATGGGCAGTGTCACATCCCTGCACATGGTCACTATCACGTCCCGACTCTCGGTCATCAAAGCCTGTGGCGAGGCGCATCCAATGTCGATGTTCTTCTTGGCCTTTATGGAGTGGGGTGTGAAGTAGACCTTGTCTCCATCATCGTCTCCGAAATGGTTGCCGTTCTTGTCCGATTCTATGAACTCAGTGACGATTATCCAGTTCAGCTCACCCTTGTCGTCGGTCAGTAGCGTCCTCGTGTACCCATTCCTGGCGCTCTCGAAGTATTCGATGTTCCCGGTGTCTGGCAACGACGAGTTCGTGGTCCCCACTAGAAGGTCGAGATCACCGTCTCCGTTGTAGTCAAGCACGGTGGCTGCCGAGAAACCGCCCAATTGAATCGGGTTCAGACCAGACCTGTTCGTGTAGAAAGGTCCTCCCCCGAGAAGGGTTCCGTTCTCGCAACTCAGATACAGCCTGACCTGACCCAAGGATGAGAGTATCAAATCTCGCTTCCCGTCATCGTTCCAGTCCACTACGTGTGGAATCGCGTCAACGAACGTCCTGGCTGGCGTTCCGTCTGTCATTCTCGCTATGTCGGCCGCGATGAAATTGAGGAATGATCCCGGGCGTCTTTCGAATATGTTCACCATACCCATTCCGTCTCCGATGACCAGGTCCCAGAAACCGTCCCCGTTCCAGTCACCGATTGCCGGTGCTGCCTTGCCGGGTCCGCTTACGTTGACATCCCCCAGGAATGTGTCATTTTCATCAACGAGGTTGAATAAACTGTAGAACTCCAGATTAATGCCGTTCCTCTTGTACCAGTGGATCCGTCCCCAGCTATCTCCAATGACTACATCCGGTTCTCCGTCAAAATCAAGGTCATATACGTATGGTCTGGCACCTCCGGGGAGGTCCCCTCTCAACAGAGTGGGCTGTAGCTCGTATGTATTGTCCCCTCGGTTCTTGTACCACTGGACATCTCCGTCGTTCTCGCCAACGATCAGATCATCGAACCCATCTTCGTCCCAATCCACAACTGTTGGCGAAGGACCTGCCGACGTGGCCAGCGGAGCAAAGCCTGAGTCGAGGTGTCCCATGAACGCGAGACCGTCCCTCTCAATCGTTATCGTGGTGTCCGGAACGTAGAATCCGCTTCGGTCCACTACCTTGACATGGAGGTACCACTGCGTTTCCAGAACAGACTCATCATCTCCATAGTACGTCAGGGTCCTGTCGAAGGTCGTGTTGAGTGCTATGGCATGGGCCTTATTGGTGATATTGAAGCTCATGACGTATGCGTCTATCGTGCTGTTGACGATGTAGGGCGTGGAATTGTCTGCGTACACTCCTATGCCACCAGTGATCAGGCAATCCTCAATGTATGGTTGGGAGTTGCTGGTCGCTTTCACCCCTGAACCGTTCCCTCCCGTCGTGTCGACCCCGAGATTCCCGTCTCCAGCGATTATGACGTTGCTTATGATAGTGGTAGTAGAATTGTTGACGGCATACACACCGCTTCCGCCGTCACCGCCGATGCTTAGATTGGGATTTGTAGCCGCTTCCGCTGCTCCACCTATCCCTCCAATTATGACGTTGTTCAATATGTATCCGGTGGAGTCGTCCAAGTAGATTCCGTGTCCTCCCTGGCCCCCGTAGATATCCAACCCAGGTGAGGCAATTCCCAGTCCGCCAGTTCCTCCACTTATGTTCTTGTTGTTCGTGATTGTGGCATTCGATCTCAGGAGGTATATTCCAACGCCCCCCATTTCTCCCACGCCGGCAGTCCGGTTCCCGTCTCCTCCTTTGATCATGACATTGTTGGCGATATCTGGAGAAGAGTCTTTGGCATATATTCCGATGCCGCCCTTGTAGCCTTTTAATGAACCGTGATAGCCGATACCCTGCGGACAGGCATTGTTCGATACCTTCAGATCCCCACCAAGGATGTTTGAGAGGTTTCCCTTCAGCGTCAGAGTTCCGTCACCAACGTTCTCGAAGTATTGCACCCTTCCAGATAACTCCCCCACAAGCAGGTCCAGATCACCATCGGCGTTCCAATCGTCCACATAGGGACAGGCGTAGCCACTCACTCTCAAGGGACTTCCGTCTGCCCAGAGTTTTCCGGATACTGTGAAGTTGAAATTGTCTCCTGGGACGTTGTTCCTCTTCCAGAAGTAAACATATCCAAATGAATCGCCGACTATCAGGTCATCCCATGAGTCCCCGTCCCAATCTCCAACGGCGGGTGAAGAGCTCATGCCTGGGGTTCTGATGTTCCAACCGGTCTCGTTGTGCGCCTTTCCATGGGATGAGAAAGTCTCGTCACGGTCGTTGGTGTACAGCCAGACAAAGCCGTTTATCTCTCCTACGACGAGGTCAGCATGATTATCATCGTCCCAGTCCGTCGAGGTTACTGCGGCAGTCATTCCTACCTTTATGGCCTGCGGGGTACCCGACCCTGTGAGGATTTCCACGAACTCCATGACCGGGCTCCCATCGGCAGTTCCTCTGAAGAACCACACGTCACCGTTCGCGTCCCCGATTATCAGGTCAAATATACCGTCGCCATCGAAATCTATTGGAAACGGCGAGGCCCATGGCAAGAGGTAGAGGTCTTTGGTCCCATTCTTCATCTGGATCATCTGGAAGTTGTCATTTCCGTCGTTCCTGTAGTACTTGACATATCCGCCCATACCCCCCACTATCAGGTCCTGGTATCCATCAAGATTCCAGTCCACCGCTCGCGCGTTGACCTCGACCCCGCTGCTCAGGAGCTGTATCGAGGGATCGAAGTATTGTCCAATGGTCCTCATCCAGAGGTATACTCCTGTATCATCGCTGGTGACCAAATCCTCTCTAAGATCCCCATCCCAGTCCACCATCCAAGGGACCATGTTGTTGTCGCCCACTATGTCGATTGTGGTAATGCCGTCCGGGGTGTATTGGAGGGGGCCCGAATAGGTGAATGAGATGTTTCCCACGCCGCCGGGGGGTTCGTTGTTCTCATAATAGTTCACATTCCCCCAGAAGTTGCCGACAATGAGATCCTTATCTCCGTCCCCGTTCCAGTCAAGGAAGAACGGCGCGGATTTTGAGCCCGGATTCAGAGGAGTGAACGGACCCTCGGTCACACGTCCCATTCCCGTGAAGACGTTATCACCGTTATTCGTAAGGTAGTAGATGTAGCCACTTAGGGTGGTTCCACAGAACAGATCCAAGTCGCCATCCTGGTCCCAATCATCGACAAAGGGATTGCAGTAAGACCCGATGATATTGCCAATGGTCGTCACTGGCGTTTCGTTGGTCAGGAGTCCCATGTCTTTGAAGAAGCCGTTTCCAAGGTTCCGGTAATAGTGTACATTTCCCCAGCCGTTGCCAACAAGAAGGTCGTCAAGTCCGTCGTAGTCGATATCACCCCATCCCGGGTTTGCAAAGGAACCAACATCCACGTCAGCTCCCGTGTCCAGTCTCACTCTCCCTAGGTCCTTGAAGACGCTCTCGCCTCGGTTCTGGTAGTAACTGACCTTCCCATCCATGTCCCCGACCAATAGGTCCTTCCCGCTGGCGCTGGCGATCACATTTCGGTAAATGCCTGGCTTGGCTCCGTCATATGTGTAGATGCCGTATTTGTTATTGGTGATCACATTGTCCCTGATAAGCGGTTCACCGCCCCTCACAAAGATGCCTGCCACATTGCCGGAAATGGGGTTGTTGTCGATCACCCATGTGTTGGATTCGTTCAATGATATTCCAATCTGGTTATTCAGTATCGCGTTGCTGGTAATGTCCCCACCGGAATCCCTCCTAAGGTAAATGCCTTCAGCGTCGTTGAACGCGATGTAGTTGTTCATTATGTGAGGGTCAGCGTTCTCCACGAATATTCCAGGATAGAGCCCGCTTTCCTTGTTGTTGTACGCGATAGTATTATTGACGATATTGGGCGCGGGGCACCCCTCAGATACTTTGCAGTCGAATATCCTAATTCCGTTCCTTGTGTTGTTTGTGATCAGATTATGATGTATCGTAGGTCCAGCCGCACGCATCCATATGCCAGCATCGCCGTTCCTTGAGATGTTATTGTCCGTTACGAGTGCGTCTGCACGTACGTTCAGCACCATCCCCATGTCCCTATTGTAGATGATCGTGTTGTTAGAGATCTCCGCTTCAGCGAACAATGCGAGCAGGTGAATGCCATCATCGATGTTGTTCTCGATGCGATTGTCTTTGATGGTAGGATTGACCCTGCTGACGCCGTATATCCCATCGTACATGTTCCATTCTATGGTGTTGTTCTGGATTAGTGGCTCTCCACCCGCCTCCGCCCAGATCCCGAAGTTGTTGTAATGCAAAGTGTTGTTTCTTATGATCGGACTTGAAGCATAGGACAATATCCCCTCCTGGGACATGTTGTGGATCTCGCTGTTCTCTACTAATAAGTTCGAATCCTCAATGTAGAGCCCTGTGGTTCCGTATGCGATCTCCGCGTAGGAAACTTTGCTGGCAGTGTCATTGCTTGTGGCGTTGTAGTAGATTGTCCCCCAATCACCAGGGAACTCCTTGCCAGACTGAACTCTGGGGTAGATGGTAATCATATTCCCCGCTATGCCGTCCAGAATGAAACTGCCGTTCACGAAGATGTTCAGAGGGCCCAAATTAGCTATGACCTCAAATAGGATATCGGCACCCGCTTCCACGTACACAGTGGCGTTCTCGGTGATCGTCACGTTCGAAGTGATGAAGTGGTTGCCCGTCCCGCTCCATGTCTCATCGACGCTGATCACTCCGCCATGGTTGACCGCCTTCACATCCCTTGTGGGAAAATCCGTAATAACATATACACTGGTCAGAAGAGAGACCACTATTAGCAAGCTCAATGCCCTTGCCCACGGTTTTGGTATCATTTCGCTCTCCCCCTAGACCCACCAAAAGCGACCCGATGACCATTATCAGATTGTTTTGCTTGGATAAATAACTTTGCTTCTTTCCATATTGGTGATGAGCGCTCCAGCGTTAGGACTTCCTCTTCCTTCGGTGCCATACCGTTGTCCAGATAAGAAGGGGGATAAATACCGAAATGGCAATATTATCAAACTCGGGAATGAGGGCCACCATGATCCGCCCCGCATCGGTCTCTGATGGACTTGCATCGTCCCAATCCGGAGCTCCTGCAGCCAGTATATAGGCGGTGTCGTTGGCGAACTTCCCGCCGGCAACCGACCAGCCCAGATGTTCATTGGGCTGGTCCCCATCTATGTAATCGTCGGTGACGTTGTTCCCTCCTATGGGATCATCGTAGATGAATATCGAACCGTAATCGTTCGTGGTGTTGTAGGGTGCTGATACTATCGCGTCTCCCTGTCCATCGCCGTAGAAGTCCCCGACAGTGACGTTGAATCCGAACAGGCTGCCGGCTTCCTTGCCTTCCAGATCCATGTCTGGGCTGGATTCGGCCAACATGCCACTCCCGTCGGTCTCCGATTGGTAGATGTATGCCCTTCCGATGTCGGTCCCACCTACATCGCTGTACGGGGCGCCTACAAGTATGTCCGCGTAACTGTTCGTGTCCATGTCCCCCACACCCACGCTGAACCCGAATTTCTCGTCAGTCGTAATTGGTTCAAGCCATTCATTTGGAGATTCTGACGCGGTGTTGATCTCAGCTCCGTAGAAGATTTGCACGGATCCATCTCCTGTGTCGTTCCAAGGTTCACCCACGACCACATCCAACTTGTCGTCGTTGTCTATTTTTCCCATGGCGATTGAGTGACCGAAATGGGCCTTGTCCTTGTTGGCATCAGGCCTGAGCAGGTGGTCCTCTCCCGTCTCGGTGGAGCCGAACACGCTAATGAACGCGTACACTCCCCCGTCGGGGTCCTGCTGCCCCGTTCCGATGTTCTTGAAAGGAGCACCTATCAGAAGGTCGTCGAAGTTGAGTGGAGTCCCGTCATAATCGAAGTTGCCGGCCGCCAGGGACATTCCGAAGCCTTCTTCCCCAACATCAGCAGTGATCGAAGACTCGTCAAATGTGACATCCGGTGTGTTCTCCTGTCCCGACCAGCTTGATGAGCCGTAGTACACGTACACGTCGTCGTCCTTCTGCGATACTGCCGCGTCCCAGTAATCGTCGTTGTTGAACAGACCTGCCACGACCGCCCATCCTAGATTCGTACCCGAGCTGCCTTCGATATAAACGTCTGGGGTCGTGTCCGATGCGCTGAACGGCCCGTAATAGATGTAAGCCGCCCCAGCATTGGAGACCGAGTTCACAGTGGCGTATGGTGCACCGGTCAGAACATCCGCGTAGCCGTCGTTGTCGAAGTCTCCTATTGCGACGGAATGACCGAGACTCTCATTGGCCTGGCCGAGAGTTCCATCGTTCTCAAGTGTGTATGATACGGTGGGATCGATGACAACAGGATAGTCTGCATCCATCATCCAGTTCATTGGACAGACCATATCTAGCAATCCATCCCGGTCTCGATAAACGAACTCGCAGTCCACCCTATTTCCCTTTGAGTCAACGGCATATGGAGAGTTTATGTGGAATCTAGAGGAGTCCTTCTCGTAGAACGTGATGGGACCTCTGGTCCTTAGACTTCCTTCGCTTTCCTGCCCTTCCACGTATATCATCAGTTCGGGAGAGAACTGGATGTTCATTGGAATGGACAGTTCCGAACCTTCGGGTCCATCCATCCTTGATGAGATTGTTATCGTCTCCTTCAGCGCACCGGATTCTACCACATATTTGACGCGAACCGATGAGTCCATGCTTTCGTATGTGATATCCGGCCCCCACAACTGAGCGTTCGACAGGGCTAGCTCGTCAATCAAACCCCTTTCGCCGTCCGAGGTCCAATATATCGAATCCGGCAGTTCCCAACTTATCTCGTTGCCTCCTCTGCTGAACATCACACTTCCCGCTTCTTCGGTGAAGAACGCTTCGTACGAACCCGAGGAATAGGATATGTCGTAATCACCGTAATCCCCCCGAGTGAGCGACCTACCACCCGATGCCGAGGCTTCATCGCCTCGATTCCTCCAGTCGCTCGTTTCAAAGGCAATTGTGATTTGAGCGTCGAAACCTAGGCTTTGAGTATCAAACCCGGATTCCATGCTTGAGAAAGCCAGTTCAGCCCTAACCTGCGCTCCGCTCAGGGCTGTAATCCAGGACCACTGCATTTGTGACGCACCGTCGAACTGCATCACGCTCTTGGAGATTATGACTCCTTCAATGCCCAGTATCTCCAGCATATAATTCGCACCGATCTTGTTGGTTGAGTATCCCGTTCCTGTGTCATCATCGGAATCAATGTACACTCTCGCGACATCGACTCCTTCCAGAACGGGCTTGACTATCTCGCCGATGAACAACCGAATGAACAGTCCTCGATACCCAACCGGGAAGTCATCTGGAATGGTCGTCTCCAACCACTCGTCGGCCCCGTACGGGTAGTCAGGTATTCCATCACTGTCGATGTCTCCCCCTTCATTGACATCCTCGACCCCGTCATTGTCGAAATCTATTGGCATTGAATCGAGGTCATCTGGAACGGTGTCCCGATCCGAATCACGGAGTCCTGGTGCAAACTCTGGAAGCGCCCTGTTCCTGACTGGAATTGGCTCCCCTCCTGCCATACTCCCATCGACTTCCAAGAATAGGTTGAGGCTTGTCCCATCTGTGTGGTTGGCGTACCTCGCGATGTCAATGTCTGCGTTGCCACCTGTCGGAGCTTCATCCAGTCCATCGCTTTCCTTCATAGAGCTCTTCCAATCATCAAACGCTCCATCGATCATGATATCGCCAGGCATGACCCCTATGTAGCCAACCTTCTGCTCCGCTGGCTGTGTGATGATCGTCACTGCCCCTCGATCGGTCGTGACAGCCGAGCTGGACAGAATCTCCAATCCCAGTGTTCTCCCGCTTGAGGCATCTGTCTGGACATCCACGGACATTTGGACCTGTTGGCCTTCAAGGACCTCAATATCCAGAGAGTCAAACACAGCCTCTGAGATGGTCGGCTGGGTCGAAGATATCGTGCTTCCAGTTGAGGACTTCAAAGCCACAGTTGCCACGTCAGTGGCACTGGCGGTCCCGATAAACTTCACCCGGATGCTCTGTATGGTGATGTCCTCGTCCTGGGCCCTCGCGTTGAGGGTGAGCACACCCGTCGCTTGGCTCGTGGTGATTATGTTGGAACCGGGCTGCAGCGGGAATCCCTGGGTGATCTCCAGGACGCCAGGGGAGTTGCTCAGGACATAATCGGAGGAATCACTGTCACGGTTGTGGGCGGTCGTGTAGAACATCACGTTCACAGTGGATTCTTCTGCGACCATGTGGTCCCAAGGAACCTTGATCTCAAGTTTCCCGAAATCTCCGGAGTCCCTTCCAACAGAGGACTTGACCGAGTTTACCCCTCTCCAGCTGTTCCAGTCATTCCTTCCTCGGTTTTGGTCCAGGTCGAACATGAACAGCCTGGAAGAGGTTGCTTGTCCCCCAAAGCCACTTACCTCCACCATATAGTCAGCACCGATGCCTCCGGCCGGGTATCCGGTTGAGTCATCTCTGTCCAAGTCAATCAGCGCCCTAACGCTGTCAGGTATCCTCTGGCCAGAGGACCCAGAAAGGATTGAGCCGCCCACTTCAGCGTACAGATATAGAGATTTTTCGTCCGAATCGACATAGGTCGCTGTGAGGTCAACACCGGCCCCAACCCCGGAATCCTGGTTATTGGAGACTACCCCTTTCCAGTCCGAGAAACCTCCATCGATCTGTATCTTCCCCTCTGGTAACAGCTCAGGAGCGGTGAAAAGTGGCAATGTCAATAGTATGAACGCGATTATTGGTATGAGGAGTATCTTGTGCCTCCGTATCTTGGATTCATTGGTGAACCGCTGATGTCCGAGACCGTTGGTGAGTCCATTTCCGTTGGTTAGACCATTAGTCAACCCTCTCAGGGTGCTGCTTAGTCCGTTGGTGAGACCGTTGACCACACCGTTCGTCCGTCCCGTTGCCCTTACCCCGTTTGTGAGACCTCTCGAAACGGCTCCTTCTCTGCCCAAACCGTTCACCAGTCCTTTCGAGGCTGGTTTTGGGGTGGGCCTCTTAGCCTCCCTCGCCAGTTCCTTTCTGAGGTCGACTATCTCCCTCTGCTTCTCCTTCTGATCGCTCAGCCAATCCCTGAGTTCTGCCTCATCCTTTGACACTCTCTCGGTAGGGGGGACCTCCGTAA
>JAUVGH010000043.1 GCA_030593885.1 Methanomassiliicoccales archaeon | reverse complement strand
CCTCTTCCTGCATCCGCTCGCCATCTGGCTTTGAAATATATAAAGAATATGGTAATCCGCAGCACTACTTGGGCACCTTCTCCCAATCCTCCAAAAACCTCTTCAAACCAACATCAGTAAGCGTGTGCTTCACCATCTTCTCGAGAACTCCTGCAGGCACTGTCGCTATGTGAGCGCCAATCATCGCCGACTCCACAACATGTACCGGATGCCTTACACTGGCCACAATAACCTCTGACTCGAAATCGTAGTTCTCTATCATCTGGACGATCTCAGAAATGACGCCCATCCCATCTCCTCCCTGATCGTCTATCCTGCCCACGAACGGACTTATGTACGATGCCCCGGCCTTGCATGCCAGGAGCGCCTGGTTGCACGAGAAGACGAGAGTTGCATTTGTCCTGATTCCTTCGGCCTCAAGAACCTTGATGGCTTTCAAACCCTCTGGAATTATCGGGACTTTGATGACAATGTTCTTGTGGATCTTGGATATCTCCCTCGCTTCAGCGATCATCCCTTCGGCGTCTGTGGAGATAACCTCAGCACTAATGGGTCCGTCCACTATCGTGCAGATCTCCTGAACGACCTCTTCGAACTTCCTGCCTTCCATCGCTATGAGCGTGGGGTTTGTGGTAACACCATCGACCACTCCCCAGCCGGCCATCTCCCTGATCTTCTCAACATTTGCGGTATCAAGAAATATCTTCATCCTTCTACCTCCCTTTCCTGCCAAGAACGTCATGTGCAGCTTCAATTATGTTCTCCGCGGTAAGACCATACGTCTCCATCAGTTCGTCCGAATCACCGCTCTGGCCGAACACATCTGGAATGCCCACTCTCTTCATGGGTACGTGAGCGTTCTCCACCAGGCACATCGCCACGGCGCTGCCCATGCCGACTATCGAGCTGTGTTCCTCAGCGGTCACAACGCCTCCGGTCTCACGGGCAGCTTTCACAATCGTCTTGGTATCGATAGGCTTGATGGTGCTCAGATCGATCACCCTCGCTGAGATCTTGTGCTTCTTCAGCTCTTCGGCTGCCAGAAGGCATCTGGAGACCATTATTCCGGTTCCGATCAGGCTCACGTCATCTCCGTCTCTGAGCACTGTGGCTTTGCCAATCTTGAACTTGCCCTTGCTGTTGGTGATCGTGGGTATGTTGGCTCTCCCCATCCTGACGTACACCGGACCGATGTAGTCGGCCACTGCTTTGATTGCCCTGTAAGTTTCGGGTGCATCCGCCGGAACTATTACCGTCATGTTGGGCAGGGCCCTCATCAATGCCAGGTCTTCCACTATCTGATGGGTCGCACCGTCACCCCCGACCGTAATGCCAGCGTGTGTGGCGATAATCTTCACGTTGAGCTTCGGATATGCGATGGACTGCCTGATCTGGTCGTAGACCCTTCCAGTCCCAAATGCCGCGAACGTGCTAGCGAACGCGGTCTTCCCGCATGCTGCCAGCCCTGCAGCTATGCTCATCATGTTCTGCTCCGCGATCCCCACGTTGAAATGTCTCTCAGGAAAATCCTTTGCGAAAAGCGATGTCTTCACCGAGGACGACAGGTCCGCGCTCAACACGACTATGTCCTTACGTTTCCTACCGAGCTCCACGAGTGCCTTGGCCCAGTATTCCCTCTGGCTCTCCAGCTTGAAGTCCTTGAGGTTCATGGCTTTCCCCCCAGTTCCTCCATCGCCTGTTCGTACTCCTCCTTGTTGGGCGCCTTGCCGTGGAAGCTTACCGCACCCTCCATGTAGCTGACTCCCTTGCCCTTGACCGTGTGCGCAATTATCAGATTGGGTCTGCCTTTCACATCCTTGGATTTCTCCAGCGCCCTCAGTATCTCCTTGAAATTGTGACCATCGATCTCGGTGACGTGCCAGCCGAACGCCTTCCATTTGTCCGCCAAGGGCTCGACGGACATGATATGTGCAGTCGGACCATCCAACTGGAGCATGTTCCTGTCCACTATCGCTGTGAGGTTGTCAACATGGAAATGGGACGCGGCCATCGCGGCCTCCCAGGTCTGCCCGCAGTCCAGTTCACCGTCGCCGATCATGACGTACACGTGGTAAAGTTTCCTGTCGAGTCTTGCGGCCAAAGCCATGCCCACTCCCATAGAAAGGCCCTGCCCCTCTGAACCGGTGGACGCCTCAACTCCCGGGCAAGCTCTCATATCAGGATGCCCCTGGAGCCTGCTGCCAAGTTTCCTCAGAGTGTCCAGTTCTTCGACAGGGATGTAACCCTTCTCCGCCAATGTGGCGTACCAAGTGGGACAACCGTGCCCCTTGCTGAGAATGAACCTGTCCCTGTTGGGCCAATCCGGTTTCTTGGGGTCAATGTTCATCACGTGAAAATACAGAGCAACGATGACCTCTACGGCAGAGAGAGAGCCACCTGGATGACCCGAACCAGCGAGGTAGATCATTCGGACGACGTGTTGCCTTATGAGATTCGCTTTTCTTTCCAGTTTGCTGATGAGCCTCTTGTCGTAAACGGCCATGGAAATGCCTCCCCTCCGGCCCAATTCAATAACGGCTGAGGTAATGTTCTTAAACTAATTAAAGGTTGCAAATCGAAAATGACTTTATACGGCGGCCGCATTTTGGACGCGATGATCAGAGTAGCACCATCCATACTATCCGCGGACTTCAGCAAGCTTGGTGAAGAGATAAAGGCCATCGAGGACGGCGGGGCAGACCTTGTTCACATAGATGTCATGGACGGTAATTTCGTCCCCAACATTACCATCGGACCCGTAGTAGTGGAGAGCATCAGACCGCTGACCAAGATGCCATTCGACGTTCATCTGATGGTCCGCAAACCGCAGGACTACGTGGAGGATTTCATCAATGCTGGTGCGGACATTCTCACCGTTCATGTGGAATCGGATCACAACCCCCACGAGACCATCAAGCACATACATGATCTAGGGAAGCAGGCTGGAGTAGTGTTGAATCCCGGCACGCCACTCTCTGTTGCTGAAGGTTTCATCAACGAGATCGAGATGGTTCTGATAATGACGGTGAATCCTGGTTTCGGTGGACAGGGCTTCATGCCAGAAGTTGTCCCAAAGATAGCCAAGGCGAAGGAGTTCATCGAGAAGGAAGGGCTTTCGGTGGACCTGGAAGTGGACGGGGGGATAACATCGGAGAATGCCAACGAGGTCGCCTGCGCCGGGGGGAATATCTTGGTTGCAGGTTCCTTTGTTTTCAGAGGAGACCCCAAGGAGAGGATAGCGAGTCTGAAGGACGCCTGCTCGGAATAGAATCGATACCCTTATTATGCTGAAGTTCTCTCACAAGGGTCGCATGGAAAGACGTGGCGAGTTGCTGTTGTTCGTCCTAATCACGTTCCTGATACCTGCGTTGCTGGTAATGGTGGACATGTTCCTGATAACCGACGTTATCTTGACGGTCTTCGCCTTCGTGTGGATGGGCTTCTGTTTGATAGTTCTGACTCCCACCATTAGAGGAGATTAGGCAGGGTCACAGTCCAAGCATCTTCTTCATCTTCAGAGCATCGTCGTCCTTTGCCTTCGTTTCAAGAATCATCACTATGTCGTATTTCTTCTCCTTGAATACCGATAATCCGGGATCATAGTCTGGCTCCCCCTGGCCCAGGTCCAGATGCTCTATCTCTCCCCTGTCCCCGTACCGGATGCAGCTGAGATGGCAGTGCATTACATCATTGCCGAGTTCTTCGTACTTCGAGAAGACGTACTCGAAATCCTCTTTCGTCCTGAGCCCTCCACCCAGCCTTGCGTGATGATGGGCCCAATCGACCACAGGAATCGTGCCCTCAACATCCTTGCACATGTCCACGATGTCCTCTATGGTCCCCCAGGCGCTCTTCTTTCCGGTCACTTCCAGTCCAAGAAGGACGCTCCAATCCTCCCTCCGGATCTTCCTCAGCATGTGATTGAGCTGCCTCCTGATGTTCCTCTCCACCACATCCTTGTTCATTCCGTGGTAGAAACCAGGGTGGAACGCGATTATCGGCGCTTCCATGATGTCGCACAGCTCCGCGACCTTGTATATCCAGATCCGGCTCTTCTTCACCGTCTCCTTGGTCTTCGAGTTCAGGTTGATGTAATAGGGAGCATGGGCAGAGAGCCTGATGCCGTTCTTCTTCGCTTCTTTGCCAATTATCTCAGCAGTCTCTGGTTTCATATTCACGTGGTAAACGAACTCGACCTCCATGGCGTTGAGCCCTCTTTCTTTGAGGATCTTCATGCTTTCTTTGGTCGACTTGGCTCCCAGAGGTATGCCCGCAGGACCGAGGTAGATCATCGGAATCACAACTCCTGAAATGTCCATAAACCTTTGCTTCGTGGGTCAGTTTTCGCATAGCGAGATTCTTCTTCCGTATACGCCCACAGATTCCAGAGCTCCAGAGGGGCAACCTTTTTAGGATACTGAGATTCTCTCGGATAAGGGTAGAATGGAGACAATCAGCATTCCGGTCGAGAACCCTGAGAACCTGAATCTGGTCATCGGGCAGACCCACTTCATAAAGAGCGCGGAGGACCTGTATGAAGCATTCGTCGGGGCGGCACCTTCCATGAAGTTCGGTGTGGCCTTCTGCGAGGCGTCCGGTCCATGTCTGGTCAGAGTGGAGGGGAATGACGATTCTCTGAAGAACTTGGCAGCCAAGAACGCGATGAACATTGGAGCTGGCCACTCTTTCATTGCCTTCATGAAGGAAGGTTTTCCTCTCAACGTCCTCAACGCGATTAAGAACGTCCCTGAGGTGTGCAACATCTTCGCGGCCACGGCCAATCCCATTGACGTTGTGGTGGCGGAGAACGAGAGGGGCAGAGGGATCATCGGGGTCGTCGATGGAGAACGGTCCAAGGGCATTGAGACCGAAGAGGATGTGAAGGAAAGGAAGAAGTTCCTTCGGAAAATGGGATACAAGTTGTGAGCATCTTGACGGAAGTGGAAGAAACAGAAGTGCAGGAAGTATCTTTCGAGGAAGAGCCGGAGTCCGGTGAACCGTTCGATGTATCACTCGTTGCCAAAGCCTTGATTCTTTTCGGCCTTTCCATACTGGTCATCTACCTTGTGCTGAGATACCTTGCTATCACTACATATGCCGATTCGATGTGGATGGCCACTTCAGTGCTTCAACCCGGGGCCTTTGAGGGTGTTATTGCCGTTGTGGTCATTTTCATCTTCTTCGGGGCCATCGCCTATCTGATCCACATCCAATTCATGAAGCTGGCGCTGATTGCAGAAGAAGTCCTGGGAACCTCGTATGCAGGAGGAGACCCGGATGAAGAAAGGACAGATTTCAATCTGGAAGATAACGTTTGATCAGATGGAGTATCTAATCAGATTATTCTTGGGATGATTCCTCTTCCATGCCCTGGACTATGCCAAAGATGTTCCCATCTTGGTCCTTTATGTGAGCGAACCATCCAACCTCTGGAATCGGGGTCTTGGGTGTGTCAATCTCGGCACCGAGCTCGACTGCCTTCTCCAGATATGGCTCTATCTTGTCCACATCCACATATACGTAAGGAGATCTGCCAGGCTCGACAGTATCCGCCTTCAAGATCCCTCCGCCAACACCTTTGGGTGTTTTGTAGATCATGTATTCCTCTCCCCAAGATTCGAACTCCCATCCGAACAGTCCTGAGAGCAGGTTCTTGGTCCTTTCAAGGTCAGTGGTCGCCCACTCTATGTGACAGAATGCGTTCTTGGTCATATTCTACCTCCAATCCCTCATCTGATGTGCATATATATGATCTCTATGAGGGGTTGTGTGAAACTACTTCCGGATATAGAAACTTAACCCAGATAATAGGCCAGTCCAGCGATGATCATGAATGTCACAGTGTGGACAACCTCTCGGTATCCAATCTGACGGACCCGCAGCGTTTTCTCGTGGCTATGTGCCACGGTCCAGAGGGCCTTGATCGTCACCGGAATGAGTGCTATTGGGGCAAAAGGCGGAAGCACCCCAATCACTGTGGAACCCACCACCACTATTGCCAGTGCAAGAAGATGATGGAGAATCGATGGATATCCGTGTTTCATTCGCTCCCCGACAGGTCCATGGGTGGCCTTCTTCGACCTCACAAGGTACCGAACGTGGTAAACGCTCCCCGAGAAGAAGAGAAGACAGAGGACGTACAGGCCCCAGGTCTGGATCGAGAGCTCCCCCGAACCAACCAACTCTGCTGCCGGAGCCGCCAGGGTGAGCCCCACCATGCCTGCGATCTCGCCTCCTGCAGTGAACTCCTTCTTCTGTTTGCTCAATATGAGAGTCAGGACCCCGATGATCAGGGCAAGAAGTGCGAATTGCAGAATGTCCCACAGCCCTGCCACGAACGCTAGGTAGGCTCCTCCCCCAAGGGCGATAAGGAAATAGAACGCAGACAATCCAAGTGCTCCTGTCCTCATTCTCCCATCTTTTGAAGGACTCAGACCCACATTCCAAGCATGTCTCGCCATGTAACCGAATATGACCGAGATTAACAGCACAATGCCGTTCAGACCGAAGCTGCCGCCGACGAAGGTACCCAGGATGAAACAGGCGATCAGGATCGACCAGGCCCCGTGCTGCTTGGGAAAAGAAGATGATAACGCTCTACGCCACTCGCTATCCACGGACAAGACTGATCACTTCAGCTTGTGGCCCGCCCTCCAAAGGTGATCAACGAGGTCCTCGCACCACTTCATGAACTGAGGGTCTTCGGATGCGAATGCCTTTGACGTGTCGGGTTCCAGCTTCTCATTGGGAAAGAACAGCATTGCCTCGCTCCCTGTCACCACGGTCATTGCAGGGATCCTTGGAACCGTTCTCCACAGCTCTGGTATGGTCGCCTCGAATGATTCTGGAGGCTTGAACGTCTGGTCAATTATGAGCTTGAAGTCCGCTCCCTGCGAGATCTTCTCTCTGATCACCGGCACGACATCCAACATCACCTCGTTCGTCACCGCCCAAACGCGTTCATCGGCCCGCCTTATCACCCTCTCCACACGCTGGATGTTGGACACACTGCCGTCCATTCGTCTGCTCTCCGCCAATTCTCCGAGGCGTGAGACGAGGTTCGATGGAAGAAGCGAGAGTTCGTGGTCCTGGAAGAAATCTGAGTGCTTTGAGACGAAGTCCATGTCCGCGAGGGTCGTGAGCGCAAGATGTCCGAGCGGGCTCGCGTGATAATTGCTATCAGCCCCCTTCTGCACGAACTTGAAGCTACATAGTCTGTCCAGACCCACCTGGGCCTCCTCTATGCTCGTTCCCACCACCTGGGCCATGTCTTCAGCAGATCCAGGTTCGACCGCTATTTTTCGCAGAATCTTCATCCTGACGGGGTTCGCCAGTTCTAGAAGCAGGTTGTTAGACATTCTTCCTCACCCCCTTGTTGGAGTATCAATCCTCTAGAGAGAGAGCGACAAGCTCGTATTTGGTGTTTGTGCCCTTTCCAGACTTATCCAGCAGCCCCTTGTGATGGGTCAACTGGCATCCTCGATTATTCTCTCTCGACATCTATCGTGAGCTTGACGGGGTTGGTCAGGCAATAGACGGCAGGGCACCTCTCCTCTGCCAGCTTCTTCAAGTTCTCTATCGTTGCCTCGTCTGCATCAGAGCTGATGGTTACCTTCCATTCAACTCCTTCTACAATGGGATTATCCGACAGACCCACGACCTTGGACACGTCCACATGGGACTCGGCCTCAACCACGAGCTTGGTGAGCGCAACTCCTTCCATGGCCGCAAGTGACGCGAAGGTGAACGCATAACACGACGCGAGACCATACAGGCAATAGTTCAACGGACCAGGTGCGCTTCCCCATCCCCCGAGTTTGCTCGGCATATCAGCTTCGATAGTGAAGGCTCCTCCTTCCACGTTCATTGTCGAGCGGAACTGTGGTTGTCCGTCCTCGAAGACCCATTCCCCTTTGACCTTCGGATTGATCTTTGCATTTGAGGGGTCCTCTTGGATATCTTTCACGAGCTTCTCTAGCTTCTCCACGTTGACATGGTTCATACTGATTTGAAGAATTGTTTGATATTTACACATTGAGTCTGGGAAAGTTCTCAGGCATCTGACCGCAAAAGAGCTTTCGGGGCTTTTCACTAATATCGTTAAGGTCTCGGATGAGACTCAAAGGTCCAGTTTGTCCACCCAACTAGGAACCCTTCTGTCCTCTCCACCATCGTACTTCGGCCAGACCGGTTTTATATCGATCACTGGAGAACCATCTATCGCGTCCAGACCCTTCACTCTTATCTTATTCCCTTCGCGCCCAAGCAACTTCACCGTCGAGATAGCGATCGGGTTGGGCCTCTGAGGGCACCTGCAAGCGAATATACCAACGACGGGCACGTCAGGGTTGCCCTGGGGGCGGTGATGAAGGTTACACTCGTCAACCTGGTCCATCCAGAAGACCACTATTACATGAGAGTACTTGGTTATGTCATCCAGACCGTCTGCGTAGTCCTCGTCCACCACTATCTCGGTGATCTCATCGTCGAAGCCGCCGAACTGAGGCTCCTTGATGCTGTTCCTCGCCACACCGATTGGTTTGAGAGTAATCTCCCCCATGTTGCATGTTATTCTATAATGTCGTTATATAGTTGTTGCGGGGAAAGAAACTCGGCCCTTGGTCGATAAAGCCTTCACTCTGAAATGCAACGCAGATTTCTTATAATACACAAAATCCGTACTAATGAGCTTATGTATGATTGACGAGTATCGTCTTTCTATGGGACTGCGAGACGTTGTGGGGAAGAACTGGAAGGTATTCACGTTTACATTGGGCATGACCATATTGTTGGTGCTTCTCGATTACTTGAACCCGTTCGTTGACTTCCACAAGACCTGGAACATGCACTATGTGATCAATCACCAGGTCGGCTTCCTGGTCTTTCTCATTCCGATGTTCTTCTTCCTGGGCTTCGTCTCGGAGTGGAGTGTCATTTCAGAATCTGAAGACATGTCAGAGCTTTTCTTTGCGTGTGTCCTGATACCGGTCTACTATTACATCCTCAAGGGCTTCCTGTTCCTGTGCCTCATCGCCCAGGACCCCAATCTTCCTCATGTGATCGGGGCCTGGTACGGTGGATACATCCTTGATTGGCGAGATTTCTCCCTAATCTACTTCGCGAGTCTCCCTCTATCCATGTTACTGGTCTGGCGTTATTGCTTTGGGTTCATGGTCCTGGGTTACATCACTAGCCACATCTTTTCCAGGAGTATTCGCGACTTTGTATATGCCATCCTTTCACGATTGTCCGGAAGGTCCAAGAAGGGGCCACTCAAGGAGTTAGCACTGTGATTCGTCCTGGAGGGCCTGTAGATAAGAAAGTCAACTGGAGGAAGGAGATCTTGCTGTTCTTCCTCATCTCTTTCATGATTTGGTTTGTACTGTTTCTGTTGGTCTATGGAGGATTCCTGTTCATTGAGTATTTCTCGTACAACGATTCCATTGCATTGCAGACACTCAGCATAAAATGGTTCTTCTCCCTTTACTTCTCAATCCTCTTTTCACTGGAAGCTTGGGCACTCGGTGTCTATGACTTGATTGCCGTATACCTCGAGAGAAGGAACCTCATCAAACATCTGAACATTGTTGTTGATGGAATGGTATACGTCTCCCACCAAGATTCTTCGGGTTCCGTTCCAGCGTCCACTGTCCACAAGACTTCTAGATGATGGTCTTCCGATACCCTTGATAGACCTGAACAGTCTGGTACCCTAACGACTGATAGATCTTCAGTGCATCCTTGTTGGCTGCATTGACGCTCACGTAGGCCACGTCCATCCCCTTCTCCCCAATCCATTTGATGCTCTTGAGGGTAAGGCATGTTCCGAGCCCCTTTTTCCTCTCTGACGGTATTACTGCAAGGGCGTATGTGCCTCCTCTTCTGACTCCATGCTCTTCGTTATACCTCCGGTTGATAGCACTGAAGACCATTCCAACGACTTCCTCGTCTGAATCCCGTGATGCAAGGAAGATTCCCGAGCGATCCTCGCTTTCATCGAAGATCCAGCTCTTCTGGAACACTTCAAACGACTTCGGCGCCCACTTGTCCCTTGTGGCGAACGAATCGTTGAGCACACGGTGCATCGTCTCCAATTCCTCGGGTAAGCTCGCCACTTGGATCCGATAGCCCTCGGGCGCTCTTGGCTCCTCGATACTCCGAGGGTCCTTCTCCATTCCGTGGTTCTGGTACTCGGTCTTGGAGAATCCGAGTCTCTTTAGGAGGGAGACCCTCTCCACATATCTAGTGTCCACGCGTGTGGTGATCCATTCCCCACCTCTCTGTCTGATGTTCTCGACTACCCTTGCGAACAGCTCCCTCTCTATGTCCTGTCCCAGATACTCAGGAAGAATGAAAAGATCGAAATACCCCTCGGGACCCTTTATGGCGGCCCGATTAGGATCATACATGGCCAAGCCGCTACCAATCATCCTGCCCTTGTCCATCGCTGTGAAATGTCCTTCTGGGTCGTAGCTCGGGTATTCAAGTAATGTTCTACGGACATGACTGGCTGTGAACTTTCTGAAGTCTGGATTCTTGGCCTCGGCCAAGTTATATAATTCAACATACTCTCGTAGATCATCTAGGTGGAAGTTTCTGATCTTCGTTTACGTCCCTCAGGATGTAATCCCCCCAGACGTGAAAAATGTTATTGCTCCTCCGGCTCCTTCTTCTTCCTTCTCCAGAGCAACAGAGCCAACGCAAGTATGACAGCCACGACCAGGATGATGATCACATAGATAAGAAGGCCGCCGGTGGGGCCGGTCGGGCTCAGTGGATCCGTGTCAGTTGTGAACTCGATCGAATCTTCCCATGAGTTGCCGGCCTTGTCAACCGCCTTCACGGTCACCTTGTGCGTACCATCGTCAAGGTCTAAGAATTCCCGGTATGAAATCAGATCAGTTCTCGAAAACTCACCATCGTCGATCTTAGCCTCGTAGTGGTCCATGCCAGACATCGCATCCGAACCCGTCCATTGGACCCTTGCATTTGGTGTTGTCAGCGTTCCATCCCCGTCTGGACCGAGCAGGAAGATTGTGTGGATATTCGGTGCTGTGGTGTCTATCTTGACCTCGAGTGTTCTGATGGACTCAACATTCCCGGCCTCGTCAACCGAGTAGAACTCGACCAAGAACTCTCCATCATTCATTAGCACGACCACGTCCGAGTAGTCTAGCCAGGACCCTCCTCCTATTCTGTACATCGTTGCATGGATGCCGCTGGTCATGTCAGAAC
This sequence comes from Methanomassiliicoccales archaeon, assembly GCA_030593885.1. Taxonomy (GTDB): domain Archaea; phylum Thermoplasmatota; class Thermoplasmata; order RBG-16-68-12; family SOIM01; genus JAGLME01. Next base: position 4,587 of record JAUVGH010000043.1, on the reverse strand, counting down.
CCGTCAATGCGACCGTGACATCTCCCCTGTACCAATCGCTCTTTCCTTCATTGCCAGATGAGGAAGCAACCGTGATCGGTGATGCAGAGTCTATCTTGACCGTGACTGATGTGACACTCTCCTCATTGCTCGCGTTATCCACTGAATAGTACTCCAGGGAGTGAGTCCCGTAGGAGGTTATCGGGAATGAACCTGAATACGTCTTCCATGTTCCGCCGTCGATTCTGTATTTGGTCCCGCCGACCCCGCTTGTTGCGTCGGAGCTGGTAAGAGATACTACCACCCCGTCTGTGAACCACCCGCCGGATCCTGCCGGACCCGTGATCTCTTCGCCCGTCATCGGTTCCACTGTATCTATCATCACCTGAGATGTCTGTGCAAGTTCAGTGTTACCCGCGACATCCACAGAGAAATACTCTATCGTGTGCCATCCCTCACCGCTAACCAAGAATGAACCCACGTAGGTCTGCCAGGTCTGCCCATCCACCCTGTATTGAATGTCCGAAACCCCGCTGATCACATCTGTACCCACAAGGTCGAAGTTGACGTTGCTGGTGAACCACCCCATCGTGCCCACGGTCCCTGACGGCGTGGAGCCAGTGCTCGGATTCTCCATGTCTATGCGAACCAGAACCGCGTTCATGCTTTCCACATTGCCAGCATAGTCGCCCGAGTAGAACTCCACATCGTGTAGCCCGTCCCCGGTCACCTGGAAGGGTCCGACGTAGTCCAACCAGGTTCCCCCGTTTATCCTGTATTTGGTCACGTTGACCCCGCTTGCAGAATCCTGTGGATTCAGAGTGATGTCTACCGATGACAGATACCAGTTGTTGTTGCCCAGCGTACCAGAGAGCGTCCTGCCGGTGAATGGGTCGGTTGCATCTATCATCACATCGAAGGAGTTCATGCCCTCGGTGTTCCCGGCGATATCTACCGAGTAATACAATATTGAATGCGTCCAATCCCCGCTCACGTTGAACGGGCCCACATAGGTCTGGAACACGCCTCCGTCAACGCTGAACTTGGTCTCGTGTATACCGCTTACCAGATCGGATGCCCACAATGTGACCGTCACCTCACTGGTGTAATATCCGTTCACACCCAACGATCCTGCCACACCTTCGCTGGTGCTGGGGGTCGCCTTGTCGATCTTGACGTCTCGGTTCTTGGTTACTTCCACGAGGTCCACGTTATCAACCGAGTGATACTCCAGGGTGATTATCCCATCACCGTTCACCGGGAATGGACCCACGTATATCTGCCATCCCGCTCCGTTCAGCTTGTACCTGGTGTACTGGATACCGCTTGATGCGTCGTTCCCAATCAGAGTAATGGTGACATCAGTTCTGAACCACCCGTTGGTCCCCGGTGTGCCGTCGATCACCGCAGTCGTGACAGGTGGCGTAGTGTCCACGGTTACGATGTCGGAAGAATAAGTGTCCTCCCAGTTGCCAACGGTGTTCCTTGCCCTGGTCTCTATCATGCGGGTCCCGTCAGGGATCGCAGCGGTGGTGAATGTGAAACCCTCAAAGGCTTCGTCAAAAGCCCCGTCCATGGCCATGGTCATCATCCAGGGTCCGCCGTCTATCCTGTACTGGACAAGTGTAATGACATTGATGCTCACATCGTTCCCCGCGTTCACCCTGTGCCCGTTGAGCCAGTTGTTGTAGGTCGGATTCTGATTGGTCAGTGCGATCTCTTCGGCTGTGCCGGTGTAGGTCAGAACGTTCGTGGTGGTCGGGTTCGGCATCTGCGGGTCAAGTATTGAATTGGGAATCGTGTCCTCGGGATCCATTATCCCATCTGAGTCGCTGTCCCTCCATCCGACCTGGTGTTTGGTCGGGGTCGAGAGACACCACGCACCCGTGTCCATCAGGCAACCCGAATTGTCCTGCTCCAGGATGTTGAGGTAACCGCTCCATTCTCCAGGTCTTGTGTATTCATCGGTGGCATAGAACATGTGGCCGGTCTCGTGGGCCATCACACTGTCCATGTTGTTTATGCCCCAGCCCCCGTTGTCATACGTCATAACCATGAACGGTCCGCCCAGGCCGTAAGCATAAGCTGAGACACCATCACTGAACGATCCATCAACATCATTGAGACTGTCGACTATGAACGCGACATATGCCCAGTCCGCTCCGTACGTGTTCCTAACATCGTTGTTCAGGTCGATCGCGTCTTGGAAGTAATCTCCTGAAGTGTAGCCAAGATTGTTGAGTATCTCGCCCACCCATCTGAACTGGTCTCCGTATGATCTCGTTATGGGTTCAAAGCTGGTGTTCTGTTGTCCCAGAGTGTACACGTTGAACTGCAACCTTCCGTTGGGCATCTGGGCCTCCCACCAGTCAAGACCCGTGTAGATCTCGCTGTACACATTGTCCATGCGCATCTGGTTCCAGGATTCGCTGTTCGGGTCGACCGCACCGTTGCTCTCGGCGAATATTGTGGTGACAGCTACCCTGCCTATCATGTACTCCGCACGGTCCTCAGGACCCGGAGGGTCGTTAGGCATCGGTGGTTCCGGCAGGCCCAAAGGAATCATCGGAGAAGATGTTGGGTCGATGTCACCGCTCATCTGAGGGATGTGGCCCAGTGAATCTCTAGTCACCGGCGCAGGCAGGACAGAATCCAGGGTGACCTTGTCCGCTGCTTCCTCAGATTGGAACCAGATTCCATATCCAGCCGATGCAATCACCGCAAAGACAACCAACAAGGCCCAATGATTCTTCATGTTCTGCTACTTCTCCATAATCCAAAATGTATGATGTACGCTATGCTTCTCAACCAGTATGATTGACAAATTCGTAAATATACTTTCTGCATCCACTGACGGAAGCAGGGGACATTCGCAGAATCATGTTCCCTCATCGTTCTGCTCAGGAGCGGTCCAGAGGTCATCAATGCTGGATTCCAGCACCGATTTGAGGCTTGCTAGCACGTCCTTCCACGCCTTTTGGTGCCACTCCCTGGCCTGTGCCCATTCCTCGCTATCGCCCCATCCTATGTGATTGATGATCACCCTGGTCAGTCCGCTGACATCGTGGAACGTAACGAGAACCTTCGTCAATCTAGAAGGGTCGTTCATCAGCTGGGCGAACTGCCCCGGTCCCTTCCAGGTGAAGCTCAACGAAGACCCATGCTCGATCTCAGTGAAAACACATCCTTTCGTACTCTCATGGTCGTGATTGGCTGGGTCGAAGAACAGCTCGAAAGGTCCCCCCGGACGGGGATCGACATTGGCTTCCGGCGAGAACCAGGATTTGACGCCTTCCGAGGATGTCCAGGCCGACCAGACATCGTTCAGCGGTGCCGACACGACAACCTCCGCTTTGAGATCATCCATATTTCCACCTCGTAACGTGATATGTTGCCGATATATTATGATGTGGTGGCTCTCGCCGTGATATCTGTAGAAGAAGACATTACCTTGTTTGGGTTTCGTGATTTTGAGCTTACTGGCAAAGGATCGAGGGAATCATTGTGAGCAAGAAGAAACCAATCGGGTTGTGGTCCGCTGTATCCATCGGGATCGGGGGGATGATCGGGGGCGGTATCTTCTCAGTTCTTGGTGTGGCCACAGAGATTGCTGGCAATGCCATCTACATTTCTTTCATGATTGCGGGAATCGTGGCCCTTCTAAGCACTTACTCGTACGCGAAGTTGGGTGCGAGGTATCCCACTGCCGGGGTCCTGTCGAGTTCTTTGTCAAGGGTTACGGTGACAGTGTTCTCGGGGGAGCTCTCAACATCTTCATGTGGGTCGCCTATCTGTTCGCTATTGCACTATACGCCAGGGCATTTGGCGGGTTCGCGATGACATTTCTACCCGCTGGGACACCGACGATCTGGGTGAACATCATATCAACGGCAATCGTCCTTGTGTTCACTGGGGTCAATTTCATCAGCGTAAAAGCGGTGGGACGCTCGGAGATGTTGGCGGTCATCGTTAAGGTGTTCATCCTTGTGGTGTTCGTTGTGATAGGCTTCTTCTTCATCGAACCGGCCAATCTTTCCCCTTCGGACTGGCCGTCCACAGCCGGGATATTCCTCGGTGCTGGAATGGTGTTCCTCGCTTACGAGGGGTTCGGATTGATCACAAATGCCGCGGATGACATGGAAAACCCTCGCAAGACCATTCCTAAGGCTCTGTACATCAGCGTCATCATAACCTTCGCGATCTATGTTCTGGTCTCTTTCGTGGTCGTGGGAAATCTCCCAATTTCCAATATCATTGATGCCGAAGACCACGCTCTGGCTGCCGCAGCCGAACCCTTCATGGGTCTGGTCGGATTCAAGATCGTTGCCATTGCCGCCCTGTTCTCCACCTCATCTGCCATCAACGCCACTCTCTACGGCGGTGCCAACATAAGTTATGAGGCGGCAAAGAAGGGGGAGCTGCCCAAGTTCTTCGAGAGGAAGGTGTGGGGTAAGAGCACTGAGGGACTTTTCATATCTGCAGGACTCGTCATAGTGATCGTGAACTTCCTGGATCTGGAGGGCATAGCCACTCTCCACTCTGCTGGATTCCTGCTCATCTACGCGGCCGTGAGCTTCGCCCATCACAAACTTTGAAAGGAGACCGGTG
>JAUVGH010000037.1 GCA_030593885.1 Methanomassiliicoccales archaeon | reverse complement strand
GTGTCGACCATGCTTCGCATGCCGGGTGTTGTATAGTAGATGTCGTAGAACCCAGTGACCTCAGCGTAGTTGAGACAAGCATACCAAGTACCTCCTCTGTCTTGGGTCGTGAGACCTTTCCACGGATAAGCAGCCGATGCATCGAGACCGATGTCTGTCACGACTGCCATACCACCAAAGCCCGTACCAGTTGAAGTGGATGTGCTGTACACGACATGCCAATCGGGGGTTCCTTGGGTCCATACCAAGTGGAAGTTGCCGCCAATGGCGGTTGATGTAGTGCCCTCACCATCGGCTTTCACCTCTGGAGAGAGATCGATCTGTGTATTGGTCGCTGTGTTCCCTCGTGTCAGGACGCTCCATCCGGCAGCCGGCGTCGTGGGATCATGGTCATATCCGTATCTTATTGACCGGTCACCGGAGTTTGCATATGAGTAGGCGACTACGAGCTTGTCGCCGTCCCTTGACCCAGCAATCGACGGGTCGTTGACGAGATCAATCTCTGTTGAGATTTGGTACGGTGTGCTCCAAGTTACGCCGTAATCATCCGACCAGATGATCGATATCTCGTACATGTCTGCTGCGTCAACACCCTCGACAAAGGCGACGTACAGATAGTCATTTCCGTCAGTGCCAGCTTGGTAGCATATGTCTGGATCCGAGTAAACGTTCTGATCGCCACTTCCATGGTTCAGTTGCTGTCCCCAGGTGAGCCCACGATCAGTGCTTCTGTAGACCAATACATTACGGTTGTTGGTGTCAACGACGGCCTCAAAGGCCATATATACATAGTAAAGCAGTCCCTGATTATGCTCAACCGTAACGCTCGGATTGACGTCATCTCCGCTGAAACCCACAATCGACACCTGGTTCCAGGAGACACCATCATCCGACCAGGTTGACCAGATGTTCCTGTTGCCCGGTGCGACGAGCCTTTCGTAGACCACAAATATCCTTCCGTTATCCGGACTGACTGCAATATCGGGATCTGTCTCGTCGTCGGCCGTGTTGGCCGCACCGACCTGGAGGGACCAGGTTTCGCCACCATCAGTGGAGGACGAGTAGAAAATGCCCCAAATGCCACCCGATACATAGCACTGGAACACCGCATGGAGAACGCCACCCGGCCCCGTTGCAATTGCGGGGTCTCGGCAGTTCACAGCAAGCGCTTCAGTTACTGTATCATCGATCCACCCGCTTCCCCAACCACCGGCTGGTTCGGGAACTGGATCGCCCATCTCGTCGATGTCCGACGTGCCGGCCACAGCGCTCTGGGATATCCATCCCATGCCCAACGTGGAAGCGAAGAGCACCAAGAAAGCGGCGATGGCTAGCATGCCGATAGTCCTGTTCTTCCCGCTCACATTATTCGAATTCTTTCTCATTGGATTCATTCCTCCTAACATATCCAGAATCCCCCAACAAGGACGGTCGTTCACTTCTGATTTGCATCCTTCACAATCGGGGAATCTGTCAGATGAATTCAATGAACATACTTAAACTTAGTGTGTTCGAGCCAAAACACTGGACCATTCGACAAACGCATGTGTGAATTGTTGGACAGGGGCACCGAGGGCCAATTGATGATAAATACTCCTGCTCACTTCCTTGAGCTTCTCCATGGTGCATCCCATTCCCTTCGGGGATGATTAGCCCTATGAGTGCTGAGACGCATCGGATGCTGAGGCAAGAAATGATTCTATAGATTGAAATGAAGGAAGAAAGGCTGGTCTTGTGCTTGACCAGCCTTGATGTGCATTGACCGATTTCCAGAGATCCTACTCTTCCGAAGGATATCCTTCTGGAGGCGCCTCAGGGGATGTCTCTGGCTGTGGTTCCTCTGGGTACTGCTCTGGCTGTGGTTCCTGGGGATATTGCTCAGGCGGGGCCTCGGATGGAGGCTGTTCAGCGGGAGCCTCCTGGTAGGGAGGTGCCTGTTCTGCTGGGACCTGCGCCGTCGCGTACTCGGGCGGTGCTTCCTCTGGAACTGGCTTCTTCCTCTTGGCCAGCATGGCGATTAGTATCACCACGACCACAATTATGATTATGAGGAGCAGCAGCCACCAGTAGTCGGCGAGGAAGTCGCCGCCAGCTCCTTCGGAGTTGGCCGTAATGTCGGGTACAGTGAGTATGGCGCTGTCCAGAACCTGATCTTCCTCGGTAGCGGTCTCATATCCATCAGCTGTGATTCTGACCGTATACGTTCCAAGGAGCAGGTCATCGATTCGATATTCTCCTTGGGAGTTGGTTGTGTCGGTTCCGACCACATCGCCGTTCTCGTCGATCACTTCAACAGTTGCGTCGGGAACTTCGTCACCGTTCTCGTCGACTACCACGCCTCTGATGGAACCGAACTTCAGTTCGAGATCTTGACCGGTCTTGTCCTCACCACCTGCTAAGGTGACAGGCTCTTCATCGTCCACGTAGCCGGACTTGCTGGCCCTGACGGTGTAGGAACCAGAATCGACGTCGGTGAACTCGTAGAACCCATCGCTGTCCGAAGTGGTTGAGTCCACGAGCTGATCGTTATCATCTACGAGTTCCACATCCGCGTTCTCGACAGGGTCGCCATTCTCGTCTTCAACGGTTCCTGAGATGCTGCCAGGCATAGTGCTGGATACGTTCAGAGTCGTTGTGTCGGACTCATTCAACGGCAAAAGAAGGTCTTCAGCGTAGAAGGTCAGTGTGTAGTCCATGCCGGCGATGGAGCCAGTCGTGACCACGGTCAGCACCGCGAAGTCGCTGCCACCGTCCGGCACATTGAGCGTTGTCTTGCTCCAGCTCAATGATGCATCGGCAGCTGTCAGACCGTGTGAAACGCTCACATCAATGGCACCAACGTAGGTGTTCTCTGATGTTGCAGTGACGGTGAATGTCGTGGAACCGCCTGGCGAGACCTGTTGTGTCGCAGGTGTCGCGTCCATTGTAAAGAACGGAACAGTCGTGATGACCAGATCGACGTCGAATGTGTCTGTGTCTGTTGGATCGTCACCAATGATGGTAATCGTGTACGTGGCATCAGGAACAGCTCCAGTATTGCTGATGGTAAGAGTTGATTGTGCGCTTAACCCGAGAGGAACTGAAACTACACTCGGCACAAAGGTCGCTGTCGCTGGACCTGGAGGCAGTAGACCGGCCGGGATAGCCGTTGCGTTGAGGCCTACGTTTCCGACATAGCCGTTGACAGATGTCACGGTCACATCGTAGATCGCATCCTGACCCGGCGCTCGAGTCAGCGTCAGAGGCGTGGCTGTGACGACGAACATAGGTGTCGCCACTATCAGCTCGGTGTCATTGCTGTCAGATATTGCCACCGAGACGGTGTCCTCGCCGAGAACCGTTATTGTGTAGATGGCGTCTGGAACTGTCGCGGTGTTGTCGATGGTCAGTGTAGATGTGACCTGCCCTCCGAGCGGAACGGTTGCCGGATTAGGTAGGAAGGTCGCAGTCGCTGGTGGCAAGAGTGTGCCCGGAAGGGCACTGGCACTCAGCTGGACATCCCCCGCGTATCCGCTCAGTGAAGTCAGTGTGATGGTATATGTGGTGGTGCCTCCAGGGGCTATTGTTCTCGTCAGCGGCGCAATCTCCAGGGAGAATGCGGTGGGGGGTGCCTCGTCATAATTGGCAGTGATAGATCCCCATCCGGTAATTGGAGCCGGATTCGCAACAAGACCGAAGTCCCAGTCGACGAAATTGTAGTCGTTGACACCGTCATTGAACGGATCCTGTACGCCGATATCATACATCTGCCCGTTATTGATCCAAGCCACATGTGGAGTGATTCCTACCTGTGGTCCGTCTATGTAGACGGGAACATTAGGCAGCGGTACTAAGTTCGTCTGGTCCCACGCATCTATCGTCAACTCGTCCTGCAAGTCAAAGTTGGCTGTAATCGTTCCAGACGTGGTTACGGTTATCTGATGGGCCTGAGAACCGGCATCGCTCCAGCTGTTCCAGACGTACCTCTGTTGCGGGATACCGCCCGGTTGAGGCGAAGTGGCGTCAAGATCATGGGTGCTTCCATTGTCCCACCAGCTTGTCACCGGTGCGGGGCCCTCGATTGAGTCTACCCAGACATTCAGTCCCGTAGGAGCCGTATCTATGATTACCTCATACTGAAGGATGAAGTTGGCTATGTATGTGGTGTCTGTTGTGGTCGCCGTCACAGTGTGCAACTGGGCCCCAGCATCGCTCCAATTGACCCATGCATACTGGGAAGTGGGACTGACCGTTTGTGGCGAGGGAGCGAAGATATCGTACTGGTTCCCTGCAGGCCAGTCAAATGTCTGAGGAGCGGCAAAGGGGGATCCATCAACGTCGAGTACAATGCCCCCTGTAGGGCTGGTAGCCAACCTCGCTTGCATGCCAGGTGTCACGTAGTAGATGTCGTCTCCACCAGCAGATCGTGAATCCGCCCAGACCGCGGCTGGATACCAAGTTCCGCCCCTGTTCTGAGTCGTAAGACCTTTCACCGGGAGAAACACAGACGGTCTGCCGACGATGTCATCAATGGTCTTGACTGTTGTCCATGGAGTTAACATGGACGTCGATCTAGAGGTGTAGTTCAAGTAGTTGAAACCAGTGCCGACCGTCCAGATGAGGTGGTAGTTACCTCCAATTGAGTCCGACGTTGTCCCCTGCCCATCAACCGATAACTTGGGCGCGAAGTCATCGGCGCCAAGACTGTCTCTGCTGGCGAAGTTCCAAGCTGCCGAAGGATTGGTCGCATCCATTTGAATCGCATAACGAATCAGATAATCCCCACCTGTGTTCACCTGCCAGGCCGTCAGCAGCGTGTCTCCGTCCCGGGAAGCGGCTATCGTCGGATAGTACACGAGAGCAGTGTCCGAAAGCACATTGGCCCCCGACCAGGTCCCCGCCCTATCTTCCGACCAGTAAACGCCGATATTCTGTGTGTCAACAGCGTCATTACCATAAGCGTACACCATGAACAGGCGATCGACCATGTCAGAGCCACGCTGATAGGCCAGGTCAGGGTCGGCGTAGACGCTGGGGTCAGGGGGGGCACCGAGGTATAACTGCCCCGTGTAGGTTGCTCCTTGGTCGGTGCTCCGATAAAGATAGATGTTCCGATTGTCGGGATCACCGAAATCCTCTTCAAAGGCCACATACACATTATAAGCGGCCCCCTGATTGTGTTCGACAACTATACTGGGATTGATATACTGGGTCACACCCATATCCATCACCACTTGTGTCCAGGTGATTCCGTCGTCAGAATAGGCAACGTGCAAGTCAACATCCTGTAATAAGACGTGGCGTTCAAAGGCAACGAAAATCCTTCCATCAAAGGGAGATACCGCGATGTCCGGATTCAAGTCGTCTTCGACGCTATATCCAGCCAAACCGATAGGATTCCAAGTGATCCCACCGTCGGTCGAATTAGTGTATGCGATTTGGTACCCAGCGGCAATCGAGAAACTTTCGTAGACGGCGTGCAACACGCCATCAGGTCCGGTCGTTATTGTCGGAGACCCAGCATCATTGGATAGACCTTCGGCCAACTGGTCAGCTATCCACCCGCTTCCAGGAGCTCCTGTGGGCTCCGGCCAATCATCACCCATAGCTTCCATCTCAGGAAGACCGTTGGCGGTTTCTGTTTGACCCGCAAAGGCGGCGAAGGAGCTCACGAGAACTCCCATTGCAGATGCCAAAAGCACGGCAAACACAATGAGGGCAAATCCGCGATACTTCCAAATTCTTTCAGGCTCGCTCACATAACTCGAAGTTCTTTTCATCTTACAAATCCTCCTACCACATATTGAGAACCTCAAACTCAAAACGCGACCCTCCTCATACTGTTCTCGGCGCACCTTTGAGCTTAGGATGACTAGCGATTATTTGCGAAGACATACTTAAGGTTAGTGTGTTTTAGCCAGAATTCGTGACAATTTGACGAATGATGGAGTAGATCGTTGGACAGGGGCACGGAGGACCATTTGACGAAGGGCGGAACCCAGCATACCACGCTCCCCTCCATCCGTGCGTGACATGCGGAACTTCTTCCCCCTTAGTGACGTGACACCGGGTTAGATTATGCTCAGCCACTCGTCGATTGCGTGATCATCTCCGTCCAACCACTTTCTCAATGCTAGGACGAAGCACTCCTCCTCGCTTCCTTGTCTCGTGATCCGGGTCTCTTCGTACATCTCAAGCCTCTGGATAAGCCCTCTCAGGGACTCAAGGTTCCTGGACTCGGGTCCGAAACCGTTGGGTTCCGTCCCGCCAAACTCGCCAACTTCCTTGATTACTATTCCGGGCGAAATGGCCCTCCTCCCCTTTTTTTGGTCGCGAGCCCAAGGCATGCCTCTCAACTGCCCTGAGCTGCGCGTAGCAACTTCTCTCTAAGCCGAGATACATAAGGGAATCGTAGTAGGTACTATGAACACGGAGTTTGGAGCATTATCAGGACAGGGATGATGGGGAATCGCGAAAAATGGGGCCATTTGCTCCCAAAAAGATATTTATGGCTCTCAGCATGAGGTTTGTACTGGAGGAGTTGGTTCTGAGGCGCATCCTTACAACAAAGGAGAAAATCCAGCTGTATCTTCTGGAGAACCGTTCCTCGGCTGACGATCATGAGGCGCCTGAGGATGTAACGCAGACCGGCATTTCGGAAGGTATTGGCATCCTGCCGTCCCACTTCAGACAGTACATGAAACCTCTGCTGGAGGAGGAACTGGTTGCAGAGCGATCCTCCCGAATAAGAGGAGGCAGAAGGAAGAGGAAGGTATACTCACTGCAGAAAGGCGGTCTCTCAAGCGCGACCAGCCTCAAGAACTCCTTGCTGTCCGAGGAGATTCGGTACTTCGATTTGAATGGAAGGATCTCAGAAGGGAAGATCTCGGAGATCATTGACTCGGCAGGGAACGTGTCACTCGTTCAGCTCGTAGATGAACTCGAGAGAAGCGAAGTCTTGGACCCCACTCTGCTGAGGAGAAGAGCAACAAAGCGGGAGGCCCGAATTGTGGACTTCTCAAGGACGAGTCCGATACCTGAGAGATTCTGCGGCAGGGAGGTTGAGAAGAAGGCTATCCTGACCGGAATCGAGAGGGGGAGAATAGTGGTCATCCAGGGAATTGCTGGAATCGGCAAAACGGCACTCGCATCAAAGGCCTGCTCCGAGGTCAAGAAGAAGAGCAGCGTTTTCTGGTATGAGTTTTGCAAATGGCATAGTCTCTGGGGCCTTCTGAATGAGCTCTCAAGGTTCCTGGAGGCGATGGGAGCCCGAAATCTGAGCAAGTATCTAAGGATAGAAAAGGACCTGGACATGGAGAGTGTGAGGTCAGCACTCAGAGATGATCTCGACACATGTAGAGCCGTGTTGTTCTTTGACGATTTCCAGAAAGCGAACGATGAGACCGTGGATTTCTTCCGTCAGCTATTGCCTGTCTTCAGAGAGAAGAGGGGGCTTGCCATAGTCTTGATGACGAGGGAAATCGTGCCTTTCTACGATCGCAAGGAAGTGGAAGTGGATCACACAGTTGAGGAGATTCAGCTACTGGGATTGGACAAGATGAGCAGCAAGGACCTGCTCGGGACGGACTTGGATGAATTTGGCATGTTTGATGAGATATACACTGCCACCCAGGGTCACCCCTTGTTCTTGGAGCTAATCGCCTCGGTTCCCACGATAGGTCCAGAGCCGAGATTGAGATATGTCGACCAGTTCATCGAGGAGGAGATCTACTCTGAACTGGAGCCTAAGGAGAAGCAGATGATGAAGATCGCTTCGGTATATGAGAACCCGGTTCAGATCTCGAGACTGTTCTTCGACGATACTATGGGCATCGAAACGTATCTTGCCCTAAAGAAGAGGATGCTGATCATAACGCTTGAAGACGGGCGAGTTAAAGTACATGAAATGATACGCAAGCCCTTCCTGTCGATGTTGACTCCCCAGGAGAAGGATAGATATCACTTATGGGCGTCGGAGGGACTGCTTAGGGAGGAGGACGAGATACTCCAGATAGAGGGAATTCATCATCTTCTTGTTTCCGGCAACCATTCTTGGGCGGCCAGATATCTTAGAGACATTGGCGAGAAACTCATCAAGAGCGGGTTTAACGATGAGATGCTGGCGCTTCTCATGGAGTTCGACCCTAAGATCCTGAACGCAGAAGAGAAGGCAATCCTCACAGAGAGGGGGGGAGACATTTTCTGGACGAAGGGGCACTTGGACGATGCCATTGCCAAGTATGAGGAAAGCAGGGTTTTTCACGAAGAGGTGGGGGACAGCGAAGGGGCAGCGAGGTGCGGGCGTAAGATCGGTTCGATTCACAGAAGCATCGGAGAATTCGAGGAAGGCCTGAAGGCTTACCTGAAGGCACTGTCGACCATCGGCAAGGATAGCGAAACAATGGAGGCGGCGAGGATACTGGGAGGAATTGGATCCATAATGGCCAGGAAGGGGAGGTTTGAGAAGGCTGTCGGATACTTGATGAAAGATCTGAAGATCGCGAGGCAAGAGGCAGATAAAGAGGAGATTGCCAGGGTCCTCAATCAGCTGGGGTATGTGTTGTACGAAGTAGGTGCGCATGACAGCGCCCTTGAACTTCAGAAGTTGAGCCTCAAGACAAAAGAGAGGATCTTGGAGGAATGGAAGAAGTACTCTGAGCTGTGAGTATCCAGTGAGATGACCGAATCCCTTTTATACTCTTTTCGCAGTCATCGATTACCAGAGGGAGGTGATAAGAATGTCAGATGCAGGAGTCATACCTTTTCAGCCGATTCCTCAGGACGGATATGCCAGTGTGACACCGCTGCCCCCGGAAACAGGATTCCCCAACGTTGTTCCGTTGGCGAATCTCGCCGCGGGCAATATAGCAGTGGATCAGAAGGACTATCCGGCGGGCTTGGTGGTCATTGCACAGGGTAGTGCCCTTCAGGGAAGTGAACCAGTGACTCTGCCGTTGGAGTGTACGTCCAATAAGCAGGTGAACATAAACCTCGGCGGACCGCAAGCTCCAAACGGGGTCGTTATTCTGTTCACATCGAGAAAGTGATAGCGGGTTTGCTTCATAGAGATTCGGCAGAAGTTCGTTCAGATTCGACTAGATCGCCTAGGGCTTCCCTTGCACTCTGGAGTTCCCTGCCAAGCTCGAGCTTCTGAAATATCTCAATTGCATTGTCCAGATTTGCTCGGGCATTCTGGGCGTCTCCTTTCCGGGCCCACATCAACCCGAATTCGTAGTAGGACTTCCCGAGCTCCTTTTCCCTTCCTATCTCCTTGCAGATATCGACACTTTCCCTGAAATTCTCTGCAGCCTCTTCCCACTTGCTCGTCTCTCGGAAGATCATCCCTAAAATCCTCTTCGAATCAGAGATGTACTCCTTCACGCCAATTTCCTCGGACTGTGCCAATCCGCGACTGCAAAAGTCCATTGCCTTTTCCAGTTCATTCTTCATGAAGTGAACCTCAGCGATGCCGCAATAGTTGAAAGCCAAGCCCACCTGAAAGCCTATCTTCTCACATATCTCCAGGCTCTTCTTGTACTGTTCAAGAGCCTCGTCGTACTTCCCGGTGTACTTGTAAATTAGGCCGATGTTGTGAAGAGTGGATGCGACAACCTGTTGATCGCCAATCTTCTCTACCAACTCCAAGCTCTTCCGGTAGTTCTCCAGTGCCTCTTCGTATTCGCTTCTGGTTTCGTGTATGACGCCTATGTTGTTCAGGGAATATGCGATGCCCAGCTGATCTCCGATCCTGTCGAGGATTCGGAGGGTATCTTCGAACTTCTCAAGGGCGTCGTCGAACTCACTCTTGTGTAGGTGAATCGCACCGATGTTGCTGAGAGCATGCGCGGCACCCCTTAGATCACCAGTGTTCTCCCTGATCTCCATATTCTCCTGATAATTATCTAGAGCTTGTCGATAGTCTCCCCTCTGAACATGGAGGTTGCCCAAATTATTGAGGCTGTCTGCGATTCCCCGTTTGTCACCTATGGCCCTCATTATCTCAAGAGAGTTGGTATAGTACTCTAGGGCCTTGTCATACTCTCCGAGGCTCCAATGCACAATTCCTATTCCCGCGATCGCATATGCTTCTTCCCTGCATCCTTCACCCCTCACCAAATCAAGTGCTTCGATGTAGGTGCCGATTGCACTGTCATACTGACCCTGATGTTCATGTATGCCACCAATCCCTGTAAGGATCGCGGCTCTTGCTCTAGGATCCCTGGCCAGTTCAAGTGCATCATTGTACGTTTTCAAGGCCCCGTTGAGGTCCCCGATTAGCTCGTAGACCGAACCAAGTTCCTCCAAGATGTCCTTCCTCTTGTCCGTGTCATCTTCAACGCCTTGTGCTTCGGTGAAGAATCTAATCGCTTCGTCGTTCGAGTATTCTTCCATCGCTTTCCTAGCGGCCCTGACCAGATAGGTCGTGGCCTTCTCCTTGTTCTTGCAGTGATAGTAATGAAATGCAAGATCCCCAATCACTTCGTCCAGATTTGCACTATTCACCATCTCGATCGAGTCGGCTACTATTGCATGATACTCCATTCTTAGCTCATGTGGAATCTCGCTATAGAGGACTTCTCTCACCTTCGCATGGTCAAACTTGAATGCGCCGTCCTGTGAGTGCACAAGTCCGTGGGACTTCTCGAGTACCCTGAGACGCTCCAGGAGATGCACCTTCTCCAATTTCAGAGCGCTTGACAGGGTATCTGATGCAAAGACATCACCCACAACAGAAGCATAGTCCAACACCCTGCGATCCCCCGTCTCAACTCTGTTAAGCCTCCTTACAATCACATCACAGATTCTCGAAGGTATGTTTACCTCTTCCCAACCCTTGGTAAGCACCCAGATTTCATCAAACTTCTCCAGAATTCCCTCATCAATCAGCAATTTCGTGAGCTCTATTATGTAAAGCGGATTCCCTTCGGTCTCTTCGTAAATCCTGAGCTGGAACTCCTCGCCTAATCCCACCTTGCCCAACATGGAGGACAGGAACTCGGTCATGCTCTCTTCTGGCAATCGTCCAACGTCCAACTTCTTGAACAACTCCTCCCTGCCCATCAACTGCATCGTATCGACAAGGGGATGATATTCTCCTTCTTTGACCAAGATGTCCTCTGGACGATATGTGCCCAAAATCAGAAGCTTATGCTTCCTTGTGTTCCTTGCGACGTAATGCATCAAAGCCAAAGAAGATGGGTCTGCCCACTGGAGATCCTCCAGACACAACAGGGTAGGCCTCATCTGTGCTTGCCTTTGCAGGCCCAGAGATACATTCTCAAAAAGAAGGTTCCGCCGTGACCTAGGGTCATCTCGGCCATGATATACGCCATCGTACTTCCCTGAAGAAATCAGAGGACTCAAGATGCCTCCAATTCCCTTCACCTTCTCTTCGTCCCCATCCCATCTGTCCAACACTTTGCCATACTTTCTGTCAACAATGATCAGACTGTCCCTCATGTCGTTTATGAGGAACTCGTTCTCTTCCCCAGTGATGATCGCAGCTAGGTATGTGCTCTCGCCGCTCTCGATGAGGATTGTGTAGTCACCATAACCAAGTTTGTTGAGCGAGTCCAATGTCTCCTCGCCCCTGAGTTGAGAGAGAGTATCCCTGACAAAGTCACCAACGGTAGTCAGCATGGATGCGAAAAGATCAGGGTCAAGCTCGGTCTCCTCTCTAATGATCTCCTGGATCAAAAGACCGGTCTTGGTCACCAGATACACGCCCTCGATCATTGGGGACTGCTCTGCGAAGAGATTGTCCAGGCCGCCTGACCTCAGGACATCCATGAAGGGCATGTACGGTGTCAGAGATTCATACAGACTATATCCGGAAAGGACTTGGAAGCCTTTTGACTGAGCGTAATCCTTAACTTCCTCAATCAGCCTAGTCTTTCCGATGCCAGCTTCTCCGGAGAGTAGGACCGTACTTCCAAAACCGTCAGATGCCATCTCCACGTAGGCCTGAAGCTCTTCGAGATCTTCTTCCCGTCCAACCATCTCTGGCTCAAAATCCAGGCCTAGCATCGTTCTCCATCACACCATCTGAATCCTTCTATATAATTTGCTCCCCAGCGACAGTCTCATGCTTCGATGCAGACTAGTCCTTCACATCCCTTGCCAACTGCAACCATTTGTCCAGGTTGCTGATCACAAACTTCTCGTCCTTGTATTCGGACTGTGCTTCTGCCAGATACTCGACAAGCTTCAGGAGTCCTTCCATGGACGGGCTTCTGATATCAATCCCAGCTCTGACGATCTCCTGGCGCAATAGGGACATCGCGATCCTGTCATCATCGAAATCATCGCAGAAGTCGACTATGATTGCGTCAAGAGCTCCCATAGATGTGCCTCGGTCCGTCTGCCTGTGCTTACCCATCGCCACCAGGCTCTCATAGAGGTCCTTTATCGGGTCGTCAGGTATCTCCTTGGCAAGTACCATATGTCCCAGACTTTCGAAGACGCTCTCAACATCTTCCCCGGTCTTGGCACTTGTCGAGAAACAAGTTGCGAGATTGGCCGGAAGCTCCTTCTTGAACCCTGAATTGTACCTTGATGCGATGGCAACGAGGTCGTCCTGCTCAAAAACGCAATCACCGGACAGATCGTTCTTGTTGCAGGCGAAGACCAGCGGAACGTGCTCCACCACATCGAAGAGCAGTGGAATCCAATACCGTTCAAGGGTCTTCAACGTCTCCCTCCGGGTCATATCGCAAACGAGTATTGCACCGTGAACGCCCGCAAAGGTCCTGGAGTGTGTTGCGGTGTAGCCCTCCCTCCCCAGGATGTCCCAGATCATGAGCCTCAGGTCGGTCTCCTTGCCATCCTTAGGAATCACCATCTCCTTCTTGGTGACCTTGCTGCCAATGGTCGATATATAAGCATCATCGAACTTGTCGAACACAAAACGTCTGATCAAACTCGTCTTGCCAACAGCGCTATCCCCCAACATCACGATCTTCTTCTTGACAGCCATGACCACCCTCGCTCCGTGGGCGTATCAGTATCACAATATATGGTTATTCCTTCGGGAATCATCTGGCTTCGGGGCCCGATTTCCCATATATAAAGACTACGGAAACTTTGTTCTGTAAGAGAGTTTCAGTCCTTTATATACCCCTTCACCAGCATCTATTCTTGAGGTTTGGAAATGTACGGAACACCAATTCCGGAAAAGAGCAACAAACTGCCAGTGATTCTGGCTACCGTGTGCATGGTTTTGGGAGCGATTGGGTTATCTGTGATCCTCTCTGGGAACTATGGAATGATGAGCTTTGAGGACAACAGCGATTACCAGAAAGTCACGAGCTTCAACCAGGAGGATCCCTCGGCCAAGTTCGAAGGCACCAGGAGCGCCGAGATGGACGATTCCGCTGAGGTGGAAGCAGTTACGTTCGCGGAAGGAAAGGAATCCGGTATAACACATGAATCAGAGATCGAGAAGAGTATTGAGGAAGCCGAAGAAGCGGAAGAGCCCACCGTCCCCACGACGAAGGACAGCGTCGGCGACCCATGGGATGTGGCACGACAGGAATATCCCGATTATCCGGTAGAATCTTTTGACCCGTCGGAGTTCAAGGACAAGGACAACCTGGGCGACGTCTCAGAAATCCTGGACCAGAAAGGACTTGACATGGAGCAAGGAGAAGACGGAGATCTGGGAGACCTTGCTGGCATGCTTCTAGAGGGCACTGAAGAGACACGGGAGATGGACGAACAATATGACGCGGACCTTCTCGCCGAGGTCATGAACAACGAGGAAGAGGACCCTCTCTGCGTCTGGACAAGGAGCATTTACTTCGAGGACGCGGATGGTGACGGGAATCCAGAGTACATCAACGTGACAATCATGGGCATCTGCGAGGTCGACGAGAACGAGGACGGAAACCCGGAGATAAGGCTGGTCCTGGTAAGACAGATCCAGGCTTGGGACGTTGATTCGGATGGTACGTTCAACAAGGCCGAGGTCTTCGCTGGAGCCTATCTGACGCTTGACCCGACAAGCAATGGCTACCAGGAATACGAGGGAGTCTGCACGCTTCGGGCAACGATAGAGGACTTCGATGATGACGGAGTTCCCAGTTGGATCACCGGCAAGGCCGGCTGTTATGAGCACGTTGATGCCAATGAAAGCGGCAACTACGAGTTCCAGAGGGCATTGGCCATTGAACTGGAGATAATGGACGAGAACGAGAACGAACTCCCAGAATACACCCACGCAAGGATAGCTGGCTATCGATCATATGACATCCATGACGACGGGACACTCGAATATGAGGGCGCAGCGGTGATCGAGTTCAACGCCGTTGATGACAACGATGACGGGAACAATGAGACGATGACGGCAAAGGCATGGGCATACGAGAAGCTGGACCTCGACATGGACGGGAACCCAGAGGTCGAGAAGGCATTCTCCCTGAGCCTGGAAGTGCTTGACGAGAACTCCAACGGTTTCCAGGAGAAGATGTCCGCGGAGATCGGAGCATACGAGGGCATGGACCTCACAAGCAACGGTGTCCCTGAAT
Organism: Methanomassiliicoccales archaeon; assembly: GCA_030593885.1. Taxonomy (GTDB): domain Archaea; phylum Thermoplasmatota; class Thermoplasmata; order RBG-16-68-12; family SOIM01; genus JAGLME01. Next base: position 4,163 of record JAUVGH010000037.1, on the reverse strand, counting down.
ACACTAGTGTCCTGGCGATCAGATTCGAGAGGACGGACGAGATCGAGGATGGCCTCACGGAGAAGGACAAGCTGGAATTCCTCGCTTATCAGCGCCTGGACATAAACGAGGATGGCGCCCCGGAGTTCCAGAGGGCGCTCATGGGAACGCTTCAGGTGAACGACACCAACAGCAATGGCAACAACGAGAGCGCTTTCGCCGCCATAATGGCAGCCGAGATGCTTGACATGAACTCGAACGGAACGCCTGAATATGCAGGGGTCATAGTGATCGCATTCGAGCTCCATGATGACAACGATGACGGAAACGCCGAGCACGAGCTACTGGTTGTCTTGGGCTTCCAGTACGTCGACCTGGACGAAGATGGGACCCATGAAGCGGAGAGGCTTTTCGCTCTCCACGCCGAGAGCTGGGACGAGAACAGCAACGGAGTAAAGGAGAGGTCAAAGGTCACGGCCCTGTTGTACGAAGCGGTCGATCCCGATGATGACGGAGAGCCCAACATAGTCCACGTGATTGTCTACCATTACGAAGGCGAGGACACGGACGAGGACGGAGAGATGGACAACGAGACCGTTCTGGCCATGGAATTCTTCAAGAAGAGGATCTAGCCCCTCTTCCCCTCTTTTCTTTTTCTCCCAACGCTTTTCTAGTCATTTTTCATACCGGTCATGGTGATAGGTTGCCCTTGACAGGCGTACATTTCTTGCTGACCTACCGGTGTATCGAAGAATGCGACCATTGTTTTGTCTTTGGCGGCCCTGATGCCATGGGTGTGATGTCCCTTGCCCAGGTCAAGGAGATCCTTGAGGAATCGAGGAAAATAGAGACGGTCGATCATGTCTATTTCGAGGGCGGGGAGCCTTTCCTGTACTATCCCGTCTTGGTCGAGTCGCTCAAGATGGCAAGAGAAATGGGCTTCGAAGTCGGGCTTCTGTCAAATGCGTACTGGGCGACCGACCCTGAGGACTCCAGATTATGGCTGGAACCGATCTCGAATCTGGGACTGAAGTCATTGTCTCTGAGCGCAGACCCGTTCCACTACGAAGATCTGGAATCTGAACGAACCAAGAACGCTGCGGATGCTGCCGTGGAATTGGGCATACCGGTAAACATCATGTCCATCGACTACGGAGATATGGTGAAGAAGGATAGGGTGGGTGAAGCTGAGGTAGGGTTCGGAGGAGTGATGTATAAGGGAAGAGCGGCAGTGAACCTGACTGAGGATGCCCCAAAGAAGTCCTGGAAAGAGTTCGACGAGTGCCCTCACGAGAACCTGGAGGACCCCGGAAGGGTACACGTTGATCCGTATGGGTACGTTCACGTATGTCAGGGCCTGACCATGGGGAATCTTTTCGAGAAGCCCTTCTCAGAGATAGTCAAGAACTACGATTACAAATCGCATCCAATGATAGGTCCTCTGGCTGCTGGTGGCCCTGTTGAGCTCTCCAGGAAATACGCATACACACCTGATGGGGAGTACGCAGACGCTTGCCACTTCTGTTATGAATTGCGTGACAAACTGAGGAAGAAGTATCCAGAAACGCTTTGTCCAGGTCAGGTCTATGGTGAAGAAGAGTAGGTTTGCTTTTCAGGGCCGTGTGGGTAGCATATACACTCCATATCATTGGTCACAAAGATGGACGCTACAGGATTTTGTAGGTGGCCAGCACAAAGAGGATAATGAAAACAATGTTGACGCCCAGAACGATTAACAGGAGTCGATACAGAATCCTGGTCCTGTAGTCCAGAGCCTCGATGCCACTCATGACAGTCAAGAGTTTCTCGGCTTCCTCCTTGTCGCTCATGAACATAGGCATACGATTTTTGCTTAATTACTTTTTGTTGAGCCTGATGGCTAGTTACTATGGTAGATACAACAGAAGTTTGGTGGTTCCAATCGACCCACTGACAGCAAGGCCCGATCTAGGATACAGCTCCCATAATCTGCTTTCTGAGGTCTTCCACTCCGACGCCCTCAACGTTTATCCTGAGGGCCTTCGCAACAGTGACAACACTAGGACCGTCCCTCTTTGGAATCTCCTCGGCTATCCTCTTCTTCAGTTCGTCCTCGCTTCGACCTTCTACTAGGAGTCCAAGCTCACTCGCGGCCTCCGTTACACCACCGTTCGCAGCTGCGGGTGAAGTAAATGAAGCATCGGCAATCTCCCTCTCGATCTCTGTCTTTCCCCTCTTGAATTCACCAACCGCTCGGCCAATCCCTCTTGCCAACTCCGGTATCTTCTTTGCACCGAAGAGCAAGATCACCACGATGAATATCAAGATGATCAGTTCTGGACCAGGATCTAGCAGACCCATGATTTCACCGACGATTTGATAGACGTTATCGCTTATTAGTTTTTCGGCTATTGGCAGTGCTTTAATCAATCGTCTGAGTCGTTTCGCAACAGTTCGTTCTACAATTCAGTCAACGAAGTCCCTTGACCATACCCTAACATGGTATCGGCGGGATTTCGAAGTTGAAGAACTTTAAATAGGGATTCGCTATAGCAATGTCTGGGAAGTGCCTGAGGGCATTCACGTTCCCGTATTATTGATGAGGGAGGGGCACCTCTATGACCGAGGAAAAGGGATCCAAGAAAGAGGAGAAGAGCCTTCATGTCGATCGACGCCAGTTCCTCAAGCTTGTGGGAAGCGCCGCTGCAGGAGCGCTCTTGGCACGATATATTCCCGACATAGTGTTTTCATCTTCAAAGGCTGAGCTCATTGACAAGGACCTTAACCCACTGGATGTCTACCCGAACAGGGACTGGGAGCAGGTGTATAGGGATCTCTACTCTACGGACTCAAGTTACATCTTCCTGTGTGCGCCGAACGATACTCATGGATGTCTACTTCGGGCCCACGTGAAGAATGGTGTTGTCAAGTACGCTGATCCGAGTTTTGGATATGGTCAGACGACCGACATTTATGGAAACCAGGCATCCTCCAGGTGGGACCCCAGGATATGCCCGAACGGCCACACATATATCCGCAGATGCTACAGCGACCGTCGTGTCAAGGGTGCACTGGTCAGGACTGGATTCAAGAACTGGCACGATGCCGGAATGCCGAGGGAGTCTGATGGTCTGCCAGTTCGCCAGTACTTCGACAACAGAGGACTGGACACCTGGGAGCAGGTCGCTTTTGACGAGGCTTACGAGATCATGGCGAATGTCTACAAGGATGTGGCCGTAACATATACAGGACCGACAGGTGCTAGCTATCTGGCTCAACAGGGCTATCACCAGGACATGATAGAGAAGACCAAGACCCCTGCGGGAGAGTATGCTGGAATCAGGACGATAAAATTCCGAGCCAGCATGGCCTGGCTTTCTGCTCTGAGATTCACCGGTCTCTACAGATTCGCCAACTCAATGGCATTGCTAGACGCTCACATTCGAGGTCTTCCAGATGGAGATCCAGATATAACTGGCCCCAGAAGCTGGGACTCATATTCCTGGCACACGGACCTTCCACCCGGACACCCGATGGTCACTGGAAACAAGACGAGTGACTTCGACCTTTTCGCCACCGAATACGCCAATCTGATCACAACTTGGGGTATGAACTGGATAGCTACAAAGATGGTAGAGAGCCACTGGTTGACCGAAGCTCGTCTGAGGGGAGCGAAGTTCATCAACATTACGACCGAGTATCAGAGCACGGCCAACAAGGCCGACGAGGTCGTGGTGATCCGTCCAGCCACAGACACGGCTTTTGCTCTGTCCGTCGCCCAGATTCTGATGGACGATGACCCATCGACCCCGAGCTTTGACAAGGATTATGTGAAGCAATTCACTGACCTGCCTTTCCTGGTCTGCATGGACGATGTGACTTTGAGCGGCAGGGATCTTCACCTGAAACTCCTGAGGGCAAGGGATGTACAGGACTTCGATCCTCACACCCCACCAGACCTGACCAATTACACCCAGGTCGGGGGAACGGTTCCCGTTCTCACCAAGCAAGATAGGCAATACATCTCACAGACGTTGAGGGACGAATGGGACGACTTTGTAGTATGGGACGAAGCAACCAGCAGTCCGGCATGGGTCACGCGTGACCAAGTGGGGGATCAGTTTCCGGCAGCGTTGGAACCCGCACTTGAAGGGAGCTTTGTGGTAAGTCTCACGGACGGTACCACAGTGCAGGTCCGCCCGATA
>JAUVGH010000076.1 GCA_030593885.1 Methanomassiliicoccales archaeon | reverse complement strand
ATCTTTCGCAGTACACCAGACACAAAGAGAGCTTTCAGTGCCCGGAGGAGGTCACTCAAATGGGCATCTCGACCAACCTGGGCATATCAAGAGCGCACGCGGCCATCGAGCTCAAACGCCTCAAGGAGATGGGCGAGGTGGACGAGAGGGTGGCTCACGTCACCAAGGCCAAAACGAGAAGGAAGGTGTATTTCCTCAACCTGAGGGGAGAGAACAGGGCCAGGGAGATGCGGGATTACGCCAAGGAGAAGAAGGTTAGGATAGTGGATCCCGCGGGAGAGTTCGAAGTGGTGGACGGCCAGATGGCCATAAACGTCCTCAAGACCGAGCTGAACCTGGGCGAGGCCAAGGCGTACGAGCTCGTGCTGACGAACGCGGAGATCGACCCTCAGGACTTCTCCAAGGTGGGAAAGCCAGCATCACCGGAGGAGGAGAAGGAAGAGGACTTCTTCGGTATGGAAGGCGAACTGGAGTACTTCGAGGACTGGTTCGGCGGAATTGAGCCGAGGATCATGATGGTCCTGGGCATACCCGGAGTGGGCAAGACCCGGCTGGTCAAGAGGCTGGCCTCGAACTTCGACGGACCGCGGTTCTATCACTCGATCAAGGAATGGGACACCCCGGAGCTCGTTTTGGGTTCGTTATCGGCTTTCCTGGAGACCCAGGGCAAGAAGGCGTTGAAGGCGAAGCTGGGAGGGATGATAGACTGGGACGATGTTGCCAGGATACTCAAGAGGGACCTCAGAGGATGCCTGCTGGTGTTCGATGATATTCACAAGTCAAGGAAGCTGGAGACCTTTCTGGGCGTCTTCAAGGAGATGGACGGGTTCAAGGGCTGGGTCGTCGCGACCTCGAGATCCAGGCCGTATTTCTACGACACGCGAGACACCCTCCTCAGCAGGAAGGTGGAGGAGTGCCAGCTGTCAGGACTGAACCTTGAGGCCACCGAGAAGCTCGTTGATCATTCGGGCTCGAAAGCAACCAAGAAATCGATAGAGAACATCTACGAGATGACCACAGGGCATCCCTTGTACCTGGAGTTCGTTCTGGCAAGGACTGAGAAAAAGGCCAGGACCGAATTCGAGAACTACCTTCACGATCAAATACTCTCAGAGCTCAGCCCAGTGGATGAGAACACGCTCAGGAGATTGTGCATCCACAGGTATCCGGTGACCAAGGAGGCGGTCGAAGGAACCAACTCCATAGTCCTCAAGAACCTGACCAGGATGCTTCTGTTGAGAGAAGAGGGGGAGACCTACTCGGTCAACCCCACGATCGGCAGCATCTTCTGTTCCAGGATGGACACCCAGCAGAGGAAGGAAGCCCACAGTCTGGCGGCCGACTACCACCTCAAGACCGAGGATCATTTCGAGAGGCTGCACCACCTGGTGGAGGCGGGAAGATATCCTGAAGCGGCGCGACTGTGCCTCAAGAAGGGAGAGAGCATGGCAGGAGACAACAAGGCCGAGGAGGTCCTCGAGTTCATCGAACTCCTGGAACCCAAGGTCAAGTACGCCAAGAGGTTGGGACAGCTCACCGACAAGATACGCGGAAAGACGAAAAAGGAATGATGAGAAAATGACTGGCCAGAACCCTTATTTGCGAATTAGAAAGGCGTACAATAATTATTATATACTTGACTATCATACAAATCTGACCGTGGTGGTCAAAGAAGGATGGGATGATTGACTGGACTTGCATCCTTGTTAACACCTAATTGGAGGAAACAGGTATGAAAAGAACAGGATTTGCCAAGATCTTGGCACTGTGCATTGTGCTTGTGACTGTTCTAGGGGTACTGCCCCTAGTCATGGCGGACGACAACTATCTCAACGACGATGTGGATATCTATGTCACCGACAGCGGCTATCCAACATCAATATCCCCCGACCAGAAATGGTTCGTCCCAGGCGATTCGGTAGAGATTGAGATTATAGCCTGGACGCAGGGTCAGGACGCAGTCGAGGACAAGTACGACATCATCATCTTCCCCGTTGGTGAGACAGCTTGGTCCGAGAGGGTCAAGATCTTCGACGACGTTCCGGTGGATGAAGATGGAAAGGGCTCGGCAACGGTCTCCGGAGATACTACCGAGGCGATGAAGGACGGAAACTATGATGTGTACATTGGGCCAATAGACTGGATACAGAACGACGGATTCGACGGACCTGACAACGATTACGATCAGACATGGTTCAGAGTCCAGATGTACAAGATAATGGCCGAAACCAACAGCCGAGGATATGTCCCTGGCGACACAGTGACGGTCTTCTATTCCATCATATCCATCAAGGATGGTTCCCTGATCACCGAGGATGCGTTTTCAGGACTGTCATTCGATGACAGAGAATGGGGCGTCTGGTCATTTGACGATGAAACCCACGAAGTGAACGAGGACCTCGCTGATTCGTCTGGAAGCTTCGAGTTCAAGATAAGCAACCAGGGGTCTGCCACTGACTGGTACATGATTGGCATATTCGTCAACGCTACGTTCGGAGACGATAGAAAAGCCGAGTACTGGCTCAACGCAAATCCAGGGAGCTTCGCGGTCCGTGACCTTGGACTGAACGTGTATGTTGACAGAGCTGTGTACCAGATAGACAGCGTGGTCATTGTGACCGTGGAGACAACCGTGTTGGGTGTCTGGCCATCGGTCCCGGAGCCTGGTGTCTCTGTCGAGATCCTGATAATGGAAGACACTGGAACCGATGCATCGGAGATAGATGGCTATGGCGGAACCTTCGAGTCGGATGCTTCGGGCAGAGTCGTCTACGCTTTCAGCGTTCTGGATAGTGACTTCGAGGAAGACAGGACCTACACAGCCCGAGCAAACGTGGAGAAGTGGCTCAAGGAAGACACGATGGATGACACGTTTGATGTCGAGGCTGGCGGACGAGCGATCTCGGTCAACATGGCATTCAACAAAGAGGTGTACACAACCGGCGACGAGGTTGTCCTCACGATAGGTGCAGCGGTACCAGCTGGCGGGAACACTGACCTGACCTACCTGGTGTCCGTGACCGACGATCAAGGCGGAACAAGGGCGCAAGAAGTCACGAACGACAACATCTTCCGGTACGACATACCCAACAACTTCGAGGGAACTCTGACGTTCGATGTGGAAGTGATCAACGCCGACGGTGATTCAGGAACTGACTCCGAGGACAAGGAAGTACACTATGCCGTGATCCTGGTGAATGCGGAGCCTGAACAGTATGAAGCGGGAGACACGATCGAGGCAACCTTCGAGTTGATAACCACGCTCGTTGCGCCTGCCGGCTTCTTCTATCGGGTTCGAGATGCTTCGATGGGAATTGTTCTGGAGGGCGAGATCGGTGGCACAGCTGATTCCGGTAGTATCAGCTACGTTGTCCCTGACGTCCCATCAAGGTCCTACACCTTCTACGTGTACGCGAACCTGATGTACGAGGAACAGGCCATATGGGTCACGTCGTTGGATCGATGCTACCTGGTCTCAGGGTATGACATGGAGATATCTGTGGATGCCCCGACATACAACCCCGGCGACAGAGTGACAATCCACTACGACATAACGCCCAAGAGCGACGAGGGATTCCCGGACAAGTTCATGTTCAGCTATGGAATGTCCAACGGCCCCCAGTACACATGGCAGTCTGACAGCCCAAGCGGAGACATCTTCTACGAGATACCCGGTGGCGTCAATGAGGGCGACATCCTCATCTACGTCAGCGCGTACGACGGCGACGGCAACTTCGTCGGTGGTGCCAATGAGGTCTTGCACGTACAGGACGGAGCAAGCGCACTGGAGTGGACCAGAGCACTGGACGTACCGCTGTTCTCGTGGATACTGCTGTTGTTGATCTTCGTTGTAATAATCCTGATGTTCTTGATCAGGAGACCGGCAGCACCAGCGCCAGAGAAGGCACCGCCAGAGCCTGCACCCGTGGAAGAGGAGATGGCTCCGATAGCACCAGAAGATGCATCCCCACTTGCGATAAACTGCAAGTCATGCGGTGCGGAGATCGAGATAACGACCTCCAAGCGACCCATAGAAGTAATGTGCCCGTCTTGCGGCGAGACAGAAATGGTGGAGTAAAACCTCCACCCTATCTCTTTATTTTTCCCAAGGCTAGTTCAAGCCTTCTCAGTCCTTCTTCTAGCACTTCATCCTCTTTAGCAAAGGCCAACCTGAGGTGGTTCTCTCCTGCCGGTCCGAAGGCGCTCCCGGGGATGACCAGTACATTGCTCTCGTTCAGTATGCGTTCAGAAAGCTCGGCCGATGGCACATCGAACTCGTATTTGGGGAAGATGTAGAAGGTACCCTCCGGCTTGTGGCAGTCCAATCCGTCAATCGAGCTCAGCCTCTCGTGGACCAAATCGCGCAGCCTGCGAAGCTCTTCCCTTGTATCGTCTATGAACGCCTGGGACCCCTGGAGGGCAGCCAGGCCACCTTTCTGTATGAACGTGGGCAAGCATGTCATGGTGTGCTCCTGCAGTCTGCCCAGAGCGTCCATCATGGAAGTGGGAGCGGTCAGCCAGCCAATGCGCCACCCTGTCATCGAATACGTCTTTGAGAATCCATTGACCGTGATTGTCCTGTCCGCCATGCCTTCCATCGAGGCGATCGAATGGTGCTCTCCATCGAACACCTGGTTCTCGTAGACCTCGTCGCTCATGACATAAATGTCATTGTCCTTGGCCAGGTCCCCGATCATTTCGAGCGTCTGTCTGGGAAACACGGAACCTGCAGGATTTGAAGGCGTGTTAAGTATGATGAGCTTGGTCTTCTCGTTTATCAGCCCTTTCAGGTCCTCTTCGTCGGGTAGGAAGTACCCTTTCTTGAGCTTGTAGAACTTGGGCTTGCCGCCGACGGCGTGAACCATATCCTCGAACGATACCCAGCCCGGGTCCGGGATAAGAGCCTCTTCCCCGTTGTCCAGCAGGGCGACGCAACTCAGGTATATCGCGAACTTGGCCGGCGTGACCAGGACGTTCTCGGGACCGCAAGGGATCCCGCTCTTCTCACGGCTGCATTTGGCGATCTCCTCCCTCAGTTCGGGAAGTCCTCTCGAGGGGCCGTACTTGGTCAACCCCTGATCCAGTGCCTTCTTGGCCGCGTCCACCACGAGTTCCGGCGTGGGATAGTCCATCTCTCCCAGCCCGAAGGATATCACATCCTTTCCTTTGGCCCGCAAGTCAGCGGCCATGCCGGACAGTTTGAGGGTTCCTGAAGGCTTGATAAAACTCATTCTTTCTGCGAACATGCATTTCAAACGATAAGGTAAGGAGGGTAAATGGTTTTTTCTGAACCTCTGTTGGTTCGAGAATGCGAGAGGAGATTCTAAGACGAGATTCCGACGACCTTGATCTCGAAGGTCAGCGCCTTTCCGGCCAGGGGGTGGTTGAGATCGATCGTGACTTCTTCTTCCGCAACATCAGTTATGACGGCGGGTACCTTGGCCCCGTTTGGAAGCTCTGTCAGCAGCATCATTCCGGTCTCCGGTTCCTCATCCAGAGGCATCTTGTCCCTGGGCACGGCCTTGACCAGTTGCGGGTTGTGTTCGCCGTAGGCATCGCAAGGTTCCAGCTTGAATGTCTTGTCCTCACCCTCGTCCATTCCCATGACGGCTTCCTCGAAGCCCGCGATGACCTGCTGTGCGCCCACTTCGAACTCCAGCGGTTCACCGTGTGCCTCCGAACTGTCGAACACCGTACCATCGTCCAGAGTTCCCTTGTACTCCAGCTTGACCTTGTCTCCGTTTTCTACAGGCATTGAATCGACTCCTGATCTCGCAAGAAACAAGCAGAAAACTCATTCTTGGAGAATATTCCGCACTCAAAGCGGGCATATATAAGACTTATGATGTGGTTCGGATGGACGGTAATGCGCCTTCAAGTGTCCTCGGGTTCAACGGCCGTCATCGCAGGTCCATCCTCCCGTCTCTCCAGGTCACGGAGCGTCGTCCTCGCCAGGGGATCCTCGAAGTTGTTGAAATACACGAAGGTGACTACGACGATCACTGCCAGAAGAATCAAGTAGAAGCCCAAGATCCCTTGGATGATCTCAAGGGCACCAATGTCCCTCAGGGCAAATCGAATGAATACGATGAGCGTACCGAAGGCGATGAGCGTGCTCGTCATGCGGCCCTTGATCCCGTTGAACAGCTTGAAGTCCCTGACCGGCCCCTTGATACGAGCATTGAGTCGAAGGAATATGAACCAGGGAAGAATGAACATCGGTATTAGGATGGAGAGGTTCGAGGCTAGGCTGAATCGTCCCGCAAGGTCGGACCAGCCCAATAGGAACGGGTTCAGGCTCACATAGACGGCCAGAACCATGCTGAAGATGATCTCCCATTTTAGCGCGGTCAGGAAGGGCTTCCAGGGGAACTTGTCGCGTGGGCCGACCCTGTCTATGGTGAGGGTTCCAGTGTCCAGAACGTCCGGGATGGCGTACATCCAATGCAGAACGGGAAGTTCCATTCCTTTCTTCTGGACCTTTATCTTGGTGGGGTCCTCGGTGTTCGCGGTTATCCCTTTGATGCTGACGAGGGTCTCCGAAGTGAACCGCTTCTGACCGATGAAGAGAACTGCCATGACACCAAAACCCATCAGCATGAATATGAACAGGGCGAGAAACAAGGCAAGAAACATGGCCAGGTAGATCGCGAGCGCTCCGGCCACTAGTTCGAGCGAGCTCTCGACCATGGGAGCGACCTCGAAATACAACAGGAAGACTGTGGGTACGATAGCTGCTACCAGAGAGATCTTGGCAAAAAACCTGACCATTCTCTTCGCGGGGACGATCCCGCGGTCCTTATAGTATATGTAGGCCAAGATCCCCGTCACGGAGAACGCGCCAGTAAGTCCGCCCATGACATTGCTAAAAGCACGGAGAAGATCAGGATCCCCGGATGCTGCCTCGGTCGCAGATACGCCCGCGATGCCAAGCGACAGTAATCCTAGGAACATATACAGTATCCGGCTGTCCCTCTTCTTCCAGTCAATCT
>JAUVGH010000041.1 GCA_030593885.1 Methanomassiliicoccales archaeon | reverse complement strand
GAAAGGTGTTTTGTGCATCTTCAGGATCCTTATTGACTCCAGGGTCCGGGGCATGAACCCTTCCATGACATCCACCACCAGCAAGGCTATGTCTGCCAGTGCCCCGCCTCTAGCCCTCAGCGTGACAAAAGAATGATGTCCCGGAGTATCGATGAATAGAAGGCCCGGAACCCTGAACTCGTCACCACCGGTCAGAGGCTCACAAGTCTCAATTATCGTCTCCAAGGGGACCTCGGTCGCTCCTATGTGCTGGGTTATCGCTCCAGCCTCTCTGGACACAACGGCAGTTCCCCTAATGGCATCCAGAATAGTCGTCTTTCCATGATCAACATGGCCGAGCACGCTGACTATGGGTTGTCTTATCATTCTGACCCACCGCCTAGAACATGGAATAATCGTATCTTGGATCACTCACCGTACAGCCAGTCCTCATCCACCTTCGTGTAGTTGGTGATTTCTTCCTCGGCGAAGAACTGTGAGATCTCCCGTTCGGCCGAGGTCAAAGAATCAGAACCGTGGATCATGTTCCTGCCGACATGCAGTCCGAAGTCGCCTCGTATCGTACCTTGATCGGCATCTATGGGGTTCGTGGCTCCCATCATCTTCCTTGCGACCTTGACCGCCTGGTCACCCTCCAGGACCATCGCGACCGACGGACCAGAGGTGATGTATCCTATCAACGGTTCAAAGAAAGGTTTGCCAATGTGCTCCGAATAGTACGACTTCGCCAGGTCCTCGCTGACTACCACCATCTTCATGGCAACTATCTTCAGCCCTTTCCTTTCGAACCTGGAAACGATGTCACCGATGAACCCTCTCTGGACCCCGTCCGGTTTGATCAGCGAGAACGTCCTCTCTTTGGTCATGACATCACGCCTTTTCTTCGGGCTCCGGTTCTTTCTTCTTCTTGGGCTTTGCAGGTTTCTTTGCAGGTTTCTTTGCCCGGACCTTCTTGGCGGCCTTCTTCTTTTTCTCAGCTTTCTCTTTTCTTTCTGGAGCCAGCCGGACGGCTTTCATCTCGGCGTATCTGGTCGTCCATCTGGTCCTGTGCGGGACCCGTCCAAGTTTCAGAAGGTTCTTCTGACATTTGTTCTGGCAGAAGTAGAACACTGTTCCATCCTTCTTGATGAACATCTTCCCGGTACCGGGTTCTATGTCATTTCCGCAAAAGGAGCAAGTACGTCTTTCCACCATATCTGATACCTACCTGATGGAGAGCTTTCTCGCCTCTCTCGAGGTCTCCCGAAGCATGAGAACGTCGCCCAATTGGACAGCGCCTTTGACGTTCCGGGTGATGATTCTCCCCTTGTCTCTGCCATCCAAAACCCTGACCTTCACCTGCATGGCCTCGCCGGTCATTCCTGTTCTTCCGATGATCTCGACCACCTCGGCCGGTATGCTTTCCCTGACCATCTATCTCACTTCGTCAGACCCTTCAGCTGTTTCACAACATCGCCCAGCATGGGTTTGGCCTTTCCTAGATCCGTAATGGAGACCGACGCTGTGGCCTTCCCCAGTCCCGAAGCCACTCCGAGCTCCTGCTTGCTGGGTACGTAGGCGTAGGGTATTCCCTTCTCCTCGCAGAGAAGAGGCATATGCGCAAGTATCTCCTGGGGGTCGACGTCCTCAGCCATAACGACGAAAACGGCTTCTCCCCTTTCCACGATCTTGGTCACTTCGTTCGTTCCTTTTCTGACCTTTCCGGAATCTCGGGCCAACTCCACTATCTGGTACGTTTTATCTATCAGATCTTCTGGCATTTCGAATCTGACATACATAGGTTTAGCCATGTTGCACCTCCTTCAGTTCTTCCGAACTTCATCACTCATCGGCTCATAGAAGAGCGGGGACATTCGAATTCATATTGGATATAAAAATATTCCTATGGTTCCAGTGGGTCTTCGGGCCCGAATCCCTCGATTTCTCTCAGAACGTCAAAACGCGTATCGCGGATGGTCGGTCTAGCCTCCCTTGACGCGGGGAGTTCTCCCAGGTCGATATCGCACTCGATCAGATCTTCTTCGTAATACTTCCCCTTGGCCTTTTCATCACCTCTCGGACCGATGACGAAGCTGCCTCCGTGGTAGACCATGTTGAGCTCGGTGCCCACTAGATTGCAGTACAGCACGAAGACGGTGTTCTCGATCGCTCTGGCCGGCAACACAGCCTCGAACATCGGACGGCTGGATGACGGGGAACCGGATATGCAGGCTATGATGTCCGCTCCTTGTAGGGCGTACACCTTCGAAAGCTCCGGGAAGAAGGAGTCAAAGCAGATGATCGGGCCTATGCTTCCGATGTCCGTTTCAAACGGACATAGGTCCTTTCCCCTACCGAAGTACAACTGCTCCTCGAAAGGGCCGAGTGTCGCCAGATGGAGCTTCCTGTATACGCTGGTTTCTCTCTTGGGTGTTACCAGAACAGCACTGTTGTAGACCACCTTCGTCTTCTCATCGAGCTCAGGCATGCCGAACAATATGTGCGCTCCGCTTGAGCTAGCGATATCCTTCACGGCACTGACGGACTCTCCATCGATGGTCTCTGCCAGCCTCGCCGTATCGGTCCGGACCATGTAGCCAGTGAGAAAAAGTTCCCCGAAGAGAGCTAGGTCGACATCCCTTCCTTCGAGCGCTCCCTTCATCTTCCCTACATTCTTCTCCTTTTCTCCCAGTTCCGGCGCAAGCTGCCCGAGAAGGACTTTCATGAGCGAGAGAATGTCGGTCCCTTTCTTTATCCTTATGGTGTTCCCAATGCCAACCTTTTTTAGTTGATTGGCTGTTCGGATTCTGGCGCTCCCGTAGTGTAGCCCGGCCAATCATGGAGGCCTCTCGAGCCTTTGACAGGGGTTCAAATCCCCTCGGGAGCATCCCCATTATAACAGTGTGAACACCTACCGCCATCACTCACCAAATATGATGACTTTAAATATCAATGTTATATTAATTCAAGCAAAGGCGAACTGTCTTCTAGAACCAGGAGGTTTTGAGACCATGGCAGCACCCCCAGTTGTCCAAGCAAGGAATCTTCATAAGGTGTATGACACCGGTACAGTGAAAGTAAACGCTCTCAGAGGTATCGATCTGGACATTCAGCAAGGAGAGATGGTCTCCATCATGGGTCCATCTGGTTGCGGCAAGACAACTCTCCTGAATTGTTTATCCGGGATAGATGACGCCACCGAGGGCCAGATAATCATCGAAGGTCAACCCATCGAGGGAATGTCGGATAACCAGAAGACCGAATATCGTGCTAAGAGAATAGGATTCATATTCCAGGCCTACAACCTTCTGCCCGTACTGACCGCGGTGGAGAACGTCGAACTTCCCCTGCTCTTGGGTGGCCTTAGGCTGAAGGACGCAAGGACGAAGGCCCTCGAAGCCCTGAGCTGGGTAGGACTCGAGAAATGGGAATCACACAGACCATCCGAGCTTTCAGGCGGTGAACAGCAGAGGGTGGCCATTGCCAGGTCCCTCGTCAATCACCCCGCGATCGTCTTTGGAGATGAACTGACCGGCAACCTGGACGAAGAGACCACCCACCAGATCATGGAACTCGTCCTTGACCTGAACAAGAAGAACAATCAGACCTTCGTCATTGTCACACACGACGCCGCCGTCGGAGAGATGGCGCACCGGGTTCTGAAACTGAGAGATGGGATAATAGAAAAGGAATATCGACCGGTGCATATTGGATGAGACCATGGACTACTCATTCATCATTGTTGTCATAGCCGTATTCATAATCGTCGGAATCCTAGCACTGAGGAACTCTTCCCTCAGAAAGATGGCGGCCAGGAACCTGGGAAGGAGAAAGGGGAATACGGCCATCGTCATCATCGGCCTACTAGTCGGAACGGCGATAATCACCTCATCTTTCGTAATGGGCGACACTATGGGTTTCGTCTTCAAGAATGCTATCAACGAGCAACTTGGGGAAATAGATGAACTGGTGCACACTCCAGGCGGCAACCAATCGAGCAATGAAACAGGGCTGTTCTCTTACTTCAACCAATCATATTACGATGACCTTGCCGATGCAAGAGGTTTAGGGCAGTTGCCCAGCGTTGACGGTCTTCTACCGATCGTGTACGAAACCTTGCCCATCTTCAACCCCGCGAACAATCTGACCGAACCAATGGGCAACCTGTTTGGGGTCGATCCTCAGGCCAGCCAAGAGTTGGACACTCTTCGCGATCTGGCGGGGAACATTGTGGATGAGGAAGAGGTCTTCTCTCACCCAGGTGATATCATCATCAACAAGCGCTTGGCTGAGAGTATTGAAGCTGAAGAAGGGAGCTTCATTTGGATGTTCTACTTTACATCCGATGGCGCACTCGGGAGAGAGGAGCTCCATGTTTCGGTGATTGTCAAGAACGAAGGGAAGGCCAACTTCCTGTACGGCAGCAATCTCTACATGAACATCGACTTGGCCCAACAGCTATTGGGGAGAGAAGGCCAGATCAATCTCATCGCTGTTTCCAACGAAGGGAACGTTGAGACCGGTGTGGAGCTCACAGATTCGGCTGTCGCCGAGATCGAGAGCGTCCTACGGAGCAATGGAGCCTCGCTTCTCGAAGTGGAGGCCATAAAGAAGGACAACATCGAAGCGACAGAGGCAGCGAGTGAGATGATGTCCGAAGTATTCTGGCTTATGGGTTCTTTCAGCATCATCGCGGGAATCATCCTCGTCATCAACATCTTCGTCATGCTCGCCGAGGAGAGAAAGCCAGAAATGGGAATCTCCAGAGCTATCGGGATGAAGAAGTCACATCTGATCCAGGCCTATATCTTCGAGGGATCTGCCTACTCACTGATTGCATCATTCCTGGGCACTCTTGTGGGTCTAGCCTTGGCCTTTGTGATGATAACTGCTTTTGGATCGATATTCGGAGAAGCGGGTTTCCAGATGCCGTTCCACTTCGAGATTGACAGCCTTGTCATGGGCTTTTCGGTGGGCGTTTTCATAACCTTCTTGACGGTCCTTCTGGCTTCGTGGGTCATCAGCCGTCTCAATATTGTTCGAGCGATCAGGTCCATCCCGGATCCTATCAGAACGAAACCTTCCCTCAAATTCCTAGCTCTCGGGGTATTCCTTGTCTTTGTCGGATTTATCTTGCTCCAAGCCAGTCTTCAGTCCAGATCAGCGGGACTATTCCTGGCCGGACCTTGTTTGATGTTCCTTGGAGGAGCCATAATTGGCACTTTGGCAGGTCGCCCGAGGATAGCCTATTCAGCGGGAAGCATCGCGGTCCTGTTGTGGATACTGTTGCCCCACAATCTGCTGGAGACCCTGGATATGGAGTCCGGAATGGAGATGTTCGTGATATCGGGTATGTTCCTTGTTCTGGCCGCCATACTCTTGCTCATGGTCAATTCGAGCACTCTGCTGGGAGCCCTCACGAAATTGATGTCCGGCCGGAAGAAGACCCTGCCCGTGCTACGTGTCGCATTGTCCTATCCCATGAAGAAGAAGTTCAGAACCGGGTTGACCCTCGGGATGTTCTCACTCATTATCTTCACCGTCACTGTCATAGCTATGATCTCCAGTTTTCAGGCGAACAGTGTCGAGTCCACCTTCACGGAGGAGGCTGGAGGATATGACATCATTGGTTTTCCAACCCTTGCTCCGGATTTCGATCTGTCCCAGAACATTTCCTCCCTGTCAACCTTGGCAAATCAGTTCGATGAGATCTCCAGTTTCAATTCAGCTCGTGCAAGTATGTATGCCAAGGAGGACGGTCCGAATGCGAGCGTCATGACCAATCTCTACGGTGCGGACGATTCCTTCTTCGAAGACAATGATTTCACTTTCAAATCCATCATGAATGGATATAACAGTCCGGACGATGTCTGGGCGGCAGTCAGATCAAACTCCTCCTTGGTCGTCGTGGATGGAAGTGTTTCGACGGAGATGATGTATGGGCCCGAAGTGATCGGCGGTCTCCGTGTGAGTGCCGGAGAGCAAGTAGTGGTGAAAACAGCGGCTGGACCCGAGGAGAAGACCGTTATCGGAATTCTCGATCAGTCTTTCTTTTTCTCAGGGATGATCACTTCGGACAATACTGTGAACGACCACTTCGGATTCCGATGGCCTGCGATGTACTTCCTCACGGTCAGTGATTCCAGCACCTCCGATGCCAAGGCATTGTCGAAAGACCTGGAGAAGGAATTCGCAATATACGGGATGCAAACAATAGTCATCAAGGATGTGATCCAGACCTTCCTCAACATTGCCAGCTCGCTCATGAACCTTTTCCAGGTCTATCTCGGACTGGGACTTGTGGTCGGAATAGCTGGATTGGGCATAATCACTGTGAGAAGCGTGGTGGAAAGGACCAACGAGATAGGGGTCATGAGGGCGATCGGCTACAAACGAAAGATGATCAGGAACACGTTCATCATGGAGATATCTTTCATCTCGATTCTCGGCATATCCGTTGGAGTTCTGCTAGGCGTCGGACTCTCATACTACATCTATGGGGACTTCTTCGGTGATGCTGGAACATTCTTCGAGTTCCTCGATTTCATACCATTCACCAACATCTTGTTGATAACCGTAATCGCTTTTGGCTTCACGCTGCTGGCTACTGTGTCATCCGCTTTCAGGGCTGCTAGAATCATACCTGCTGAGGCTCTGAGGTTCAAAGAATAGGGTTATTCCGCTTCTGAATCCGGTTCTGAGATCTTCTCACTGGCGACTAGGACTTCTTCATCTCTTCTCATCGCGATCTCTTGTTCCAAAGGCGCAACATCGATCTTATTATGACGGACCGCCTCCAGAGCCAGCACAGCCGCTGTGGCCGCTTGTATCGTTGTGAGGAATGGTACGCCCAGGTCGATCGCGACCCTCCTCATCATGTGCCCGTCCCTCCTCGCTCCCCACGACTCTGTGGGAGTGTTTATCAGCAGATTGATTTTGGACTCCCTCATCAAACCTATTGCGGTCGGGGCCTTATTCTCCTCGATCTTGTTCACTGCTGCTACATCTATCCCGTGTTCCCGCAGGTGTCTTGCCGTCCCGAGCGTGGCATAGAACTCGAATCCGTACTCAGACAGCTTCTGGGCAACTCTGGTTATCTCTTCCTTGTCCTCATCCCTGACGCTGATGAACACACTTCCTTTGAGGGGTAGTTCATTCCCCGCAGATATCATCGCCTTGTAGTAGGAGGTCCCGAACGAATCATCCAGTCCCATTATCTCTCCCGTGGATTTCATCTCCGGCCCCAGGATGCAGTCGACGCCCTGCAGCTTTTGGAAAGAGAACACTGGTGCTTTGACGGCCACCCTCCTCGTTTCAGCCTCTCCAACGTAGCCCAGTTCCTTCAGCGTGTATCCCAAGGCCACCTTCGTCGCGATCTTGGTCAGCGGGATTCCGATCGCCTTTGAAACATATGGGACAGTTCTGCTTGCTCTGGGGTTCGCCTCAAGGACGTACACAGTTCGGTCTTTGACGGCGATCTGGATGTTTATGAGCCCTATGATCTTCAACCCTCTGCACATCTCGATGGTGACCCTTCTTATCTCTTGGAGAATGTCTTCGTCGAGGTTCTGGGAAGGCAGCACACATACCGCGTCTCCTGAGTGGACCCCAGCCTCTTCCACGTGCTCCTGGATGCCTCCGATGAAGACATCTTGGCCGTCGGATACCGCATCCACGTCTATCTCTATTGCATGGTCAAGGTACTTGTCCACCAGAATCGGGTGCTTGCTGGAGATCTGGGTCGCCTCGCTGACGTATCTCTTGAGCTCTTCTTCATTGTAGACTATCTCCATCCCCCTGCCGCCCAGGACATAGCTCGGCCTTACGAGGACCGGATATCCTATCCTCTCTGCGACCTTCTTCAGTTCCTCGAAAGAGAAGCCGGTTCCAGCTTCCGCTTGGTGTAGGTTCAGCTTCCTCATCAGGGCCTCGAACCTTCTTCTGTCCTCGGCGACGTCCATGGACTCTGAACTCGTTCCGAGGATCTTCGTTCTGTACCCATTCTCGTCAAGCGCCTTCTGAAGTGGAACTGCCAGATTCACCGAGGTCTGCCCACCGAGCTGCAGGATGACTCCTTCGGGTTCTTCCTTCTCGATGATGTTGAGGACGTCCTCCAGTGTGATTGGATCGAAGAAAAGCCTATCAGAGATGTCAAAGTCGGTGGAAACCGTCTCTGGGTTGTTGTTGAGCATCAGCGCCTGGATGCCTTCTTCTCGCAGGGCCTGGA
Source organism: Methanomassiliicoccales archaeon (assembly GCA_030593885.1). GTDB lineage: Archaea > Thermoplasmatota > Thermoplasmata > RBG-16-68-12 > SOIM01 > JAGLME01. Next base: position 9,423 of record JAUVGH010000041.1, on the reverse strand, counting down.
TGCCATGAACGCAGCACGTATCGAACTCTATCCCCTGACCGATCCTGATGGGTCCGGCGCCCACAATAAGGACCTTTCTTGCTTTCGTTCTCTCGATGTCACATTCATCTTCATGAGTGGTGTAGTAGTAGGGTGTGACAGCTTCGAACTCGGCGGCGCAGGTGTCGACCATTTTGAATGTCGCCTCTCCTCTTCTTTCCCTGACCTCATCTTCTTCTAATCTGGTGACCTCTGCTATGTGCTCATCACTGAATCCCATCCTTTTGGCCTCGTGGACTAACGATGAATCGATGCTCAATCTTCTTTCCATGTTCAGGATGTTCTCTATCTTCTGCAGGTAGAACAAGTCCCATCCGGACAGCTGGGATATCTCCTCGAGCTCCACTCCTCTGCGTATCGCTTCTGCGATCGCGAAGAGCCTTTTGTCAGTTGGTCGCTCAAGCTCCTCCGCGATCTCCTCGTCGGTCATCTCATCTGCTTCTAACGCTATTTTGCCCACGTCCAGTGAACGGATAGATTTCAGAAGCGCCTCTTCCACCGTCCTTCCGATCCCCATCACTTCTCCGGTGGATTTCATCTGGGTACCCAGTTTCTTGTTGACCGTACGGAACTTGTCGAAGGGCCACCTTGGTATCTTTATCACAACATAGTCCAACATTGGCTCGAAGCATGCTGATGTTTCCGATATGATCGGGTTTCTTATCTCATCCAGTGTCAGCCCAACCCCTATCTTGGCGGCGATTCTGGCTATGGGATATCCCGTTGCCTTTGATGCGAGCGCGGATGATCTGGACACCCTCGGATTAACTTCTATGACCCTGTATTCTCTCGTTGTGGGATGGACCGCGAACTGTATGTTGCATCCACCTTCTATCTTCAATGCCCTGATGATCTTGAGCGCTGCATTCCTCAACATCTGGTGCTCTCGGTCAGTTAGCGTCTGAGCGGGTGCTATAACGATGCTCTCACCTGTGTGAAGTCCCATGGGATCGAGGTTCTCCATGTTGCAGATGGTAACGCAGCTGTCCACTGAGTCCCTCATCACCTCATACTCGTACTCTATCCAACCAAGCACGCTTTCTTCTATGAGGACCTGATTTATCCTGGAGTAGACCAACCCCAGACTCACCGTGGTGTCAAGCTCTTCTTCATCGTGTGCGATCCCGCTTCCTGTTCCGCCCAACGTGTAGGCCGCCCTCACTATCACCGGATATCCGAGTTCTTGTGCCGCCTCCTTTGCTTCCTTGACGGTCGAACACGGAAAACTCCTCGGCACCGGTTCATCTATCTCCAGCATGAGATCTCTGAAGCTCTCTCTATCCTCCGACTTTCTGATGGCCTCCAGTGATGTCCCGAGCAGTCTAACCCCGTATTTGTCGAGAATGCCTCTTTCCGAGAGTTCGATGCAGAGGTTCAGTGCTGTCTGACCGCCCATTCCAGAGAGCAGTCCATCCGGCCTTTCCTTGGCGATTATCTTCTCCAGGAAGTAAGGTGTGAGAGGTTCCAGATAGACAGCGTCAGCTATGGCTGGATCTGTTTGGATAGTTGCTGGGTTCGAGTTCACCACAACCGTCGTGTAACCCTCTTCCCTCAATGATGTCAGTGCTTGAGATCCCGAGTAATCGAACTCCGCCGCTTGACCTATCACGATTGGGCCTGACCCTATGACCATGACCTTCTTCACCCGGTCATCAAGCATGGGAGCCCTCCATGAGTTCCTCGAACCTAGCGAAGAGGTGGTGTGCATCATGCGGTCCCGGTGCGGCCTCCGGATGGTATTGGACTGAGAGTATCGGCAACGACTTGTGCCGTATGCTCTCCACGGTTCCATCGTTGAGGTTGATCTCTGCCACTGCGATGTCCTCTGGCAGTTCTGGCTTGACCGCGAAGCCGTGATTCTGAGACGTTATGTACGACCTCCCGGTCGAGAGGTTCTTGACAGGCTGATTGCCTCCTCTGTGGCCGAACTTCAGCTTGTATGTCCTACCTCCCAAAGCAAGGCTGAGGATCTGGTGTCCGAGGCATATGCCCATCATGGGGAACTCCTCAGAAAGCCTCCGCACCGTCTTCACCGTGGTTTCCATGATCTCCGGATGTGCAGGATTCCCCGGTCCGTTGGAGATAAGAACCCCGTTAGGCTCCAGATCCTCAATCTCCTGGGCGCTGGTATTGTAAGGAACCTGGATCACATTTCCAATGCTCTGGCAGCCTGTTATGATGCTCTGTTTGGTGCCGCAATCTATCAGGACTATTCTCCTCTTCTCATTACCGGGATGTTCAATCGTTTCCTTGCATGAAACGGTGGACACCCAGTTCGTCTCTGTCGGATGGGGCATCGATGCAACTTCTTTGAGCAACTCCTCTGAATCGACATTATGTTCTGTTGTTACAGCTGCTTTGAGAGTTCCGTGCTCTCGTATCTTGATCGTCAGCATCCTCGTGTCCACGTCGGATATGCCGGGGATGTTGTGAGATTCCAGGAACTGTGAGAGCGTCTTCTCGGATTTGATATGGTTGGGGTGGTCGCAGTTCTCCCGTATGACGAAGGCGGAAGGTTGGATGCTCTTTGATTCGAATGTCTCAGGTTGCACCCCGTAGTTCCCGATCAACGGATAGGTCATCATCAATACCTGGCCTTTGTAAGAAGGATCCGTCAGGGCCTCGCAGTACCCCGTCATGTTGGTGTTGAAAACTATCTCTCCAAAAGCTGTCGTCTTTGCGCCAAAAGCACCGCCCCTTAGAAGGGTTCCGTCCTCAAGGGCGAGCAATGCTTTCATCTGACCTTTCGGGAATGCACTTCTTGTTTATTAGCCTTATCACCGCGGGAAAAAGGCAAGACTAAGAAATTTATAGGCTACAGCGTGAATCCCTGTCTGATCTCGAAATCCTCGTCCGTCTCGAATCGGTTCGGGTCGAATCTGGTGAGGTGTTCTTCTTTGGCTTTGCCCGTGATCATGTCGCGGACGATCTCTCCAATTGCAGGGGCTCTCATAACACCCAACGCGTTGAACCCCACGGCGAGGAAGAGGCCATCAACCTTTGAATGGTACCCTATCAGAGGATGCCTGTCCGGTGTCGCGGTGCACAACCCCGACCAGCCTCTCACCAAGCTGGCTTCCCTTGATCTCGGGAGCCTTCTCAACATCCTCTCAGAGATGGATGTCATGAATTCGTAGTCTGTGCCTTCCTTGAAATCGTCAGGGTCGCTCTCGGTGTTCTCGGTGCCGTCGCCTGCGAGGATGGTCCCTCCGGTCTCGGGTTTCATGTACAGGTCGTTGGTGACGTCATGCACTATCGGGATGGAGACGTCCCCCATGAACGGTGTCGTGATCGCTACCTGGGTACGGTAGGGTTTTAGTCGAAGATCGATGCCGAACATCTTGCCCACCTTCTTGGACCATGGACCCGATGACACGATGACGGTCTCCGACTCGAAGGAATCTTTCGAGGTCTTCAGATGGAACCCGTTGCTGTCCCTTTCGACCTTTTTGACCTCGCTTTTCTGGTAGAACTTCACACCACTCTCCTCGGCATCCCTAGCAAGTGAAATGCAGAGCTGGTATGGGTCGACGTATGCATCATCTGGGCAGAAGGCTCCTCCTCGAACGTCATAGACCGCAATCTCCGGCGTAACGCTCGGGATCTCATCGGGTTCGAGATACGTGACGTCACATCCACGCGTCCTCTGAAGGTCCACGTTCTTCCTCAGCGGTTCAGTCTCCTCTTCAGTACATACCACTCTCAGAAGTCCGTCACGGTTCAGAACCAACGCTTCATCGTCCTCGCTCTTCTTCTCGATCCAGTCGATGCTTCTCCTGACCATGTCGGTGTTCATGGCGTCCCAAAGCTGTTGGGATAGAATGCCAGCCGAAAGACCTGAACTGCCGGAAGCGATGAATTCCTTCTCCAGGAGGACCACATCCTTACCGAAGTCCTCAGAAAGATGGTAGGCGATGCTGCACCCGATGACGCCTCCGCCAATGATGGCAACAGAATACTTGGATTTCAATCGGATCAGGCAAACGAACGTGAATGTCCTATTTACTTCTTGTTCAGAGGGGTTCTCTCTCCACCTCCAGTCTATCCGCGGTGGGATACTCTTCGACGAGGAAACATGGAAGATCAATATCACTGGCGATCTCCATTAGGACCCATGGTGCTATCTCCAACCTGGATTTCTCATAATCCAAGTTCAGAAACTTGTCCGGCACATCAAACAGCTTCTTGAGTTCTTCCTTCAGTTCATCTAGGTCCTGCCCCTCGATCACCCCTTTGTACAGAGTCCCCTCATTGGTTATCATCTCCCAATCTCCAGCCACGTTATGGGCCCTTCTGATGATTCTGTTCTTCAGCTGGACCCCGTCCTTGAAAGATGAACTACAGTAATGGATCGACAAGTCCAGATCTTCATCCAGCAATTGTCTCGCGAGCTCTTCGCACTCCGCCACTGCGCTCGAGAAATCGTCTTTTGTCTCGTAACCCTTCTTTCTGAGCTTCATCCAGTTCGTCTCAGAGAACTCAAGCTCGTCCAGGTTCACGAACTGAACACCGAGTTCGCCAAGAGATCTCAACAGCGCTTTCGTTCTCTCCTTTTCGCAAGGTAGAACTGGTATCTCCACACCAAGGTCCATCTTTCCTTCTGTGACGACCCGGAATGCGTCCGCGTAGTCAGACTCAGCGATCTCGTCCCAGGTATTCAGGGGCGGGTGGAACCGTATCTCGTCAAGACCGGATTCTTCCATATCCCCGATGATCGATGGCTCTGTCTTTGACGTGTACAGATGAATGTGGAATCTCTCCCCGAACTCGTCCTTCAAGAGCTCAATGTAATCGCATGTGCGTTCTGGGACCTCGAGCGGGTCGCCGCCAGTTATCCCGGCTCCGAGGGCGTCTATCATCCTTGCTTCGTAGATGATGTCGTTGGGGTCCTGCACTTTGAGCTCATCGGCATATATCAGGTCCTTCCCCCATTTCTCTGATGACAAGGGGCAGTAGAAACAATTGCTCGAGCACCTTCCGGTAACAAGGAGGACCAGCTTCGCTCCCATTTCGCAATATCGGCATCCATCCGGGAGATCCCCCTTGAGCAATGAACCGTTCTGAAGCTCCTTTACTGCCACAGTATGGCATATTGGATTCCGAATAAAAGGATGATGTTTCAGGTCATCGATTCGATGGTCGGCCCCAGAGCCTCCACGAACTTCTCGCACTGGTCTTCTGGAACGCTGAAGGACACTCTAACGAAGTTTGGTCCGTACTTCTTCGATACGTAGTTCCCGGACCTCACGAAGATATTGTGATCATATAGGATCTTGGTCTCGAACTTGTCCGGGTCGATTCCAAGCTCGCTCACGTCTATTACGAACATGTTGGTGTATGAAGGGTAGACCGGTAGGAACGCACCATCGATCTTCTCAACGGCTGACTTGATCTTCGCTTGGTTGTTCCTGCAGATCTTCATCACATTGCCGATCCACCGGTCCTTGGTCTCCAGTGATGCGAGCGCGGCCTTCTGGGCGAGGATGTTCACCGAGAGCACGTTCGTGTCGAACTTCACGATGTCATTCATAGCCCCGGGTGGTGCAACAAGAGCCCCAATCCTCATCCCCGCCAGACCGCAGTTCTTGGAGAAGGAATATACAGTCAGCGACTTCTCTGGATAGAACTCTGCTGAGAGGGTGTGGTCGTCCGAGAAATCCCTGTACGTTATGTCGTCCACCAACCACAGATCGTGGTCCTGGGCGATCTCGCTGAATGCTCTCACTTCATCCCTGCGGTAATCCGTTCCCAGAGGGTTGAGGGGATCTATGAGCAGCAGCATCTTCGTCTTCTCGGTGACCGCCTCATTCACCTCTTCCGGCGTCATCTTGTACGGGTCCTTGTAGATGCCAATCTCAACCGGTTTTGCCTTCGAGAGTCCGATCTGGTGATGAATGGGCATGAAGCTCGGGTCCGTCGCCACCACTTCGTCCCCTTCGGCAAGCAACGCCCTGTTCAGAATATAGAGAGCCTCTATTGCTCCGTTCGTGACGAGAACGTCCTGGTCCGACATTCCCAGCTCATTCAGTATCGCTTCAGGGAGGCCAAAAAGCCCCTTCTTGAATGGATACAGGTTGTACAATCTCTCGTCCACAGCCGATTTGATGGCCTCGATCACAGATGGGTCGGTGGGTATGGTGTTGGTGTTCTGGCTCATCCAGACTACTTCTTTCCATTGTCTGTGGGCGTGCGCGAACTCTTCCATGGTCTTCCGCCGAACATTACACCTATCTGATCGTCGTGAAGTGAAGCAGGGCACCCGATCCGTTCAGTTCTCGCTGCACCTGGTCCACGAACTCAATGACCTTGGTCGAAGGGACCTCCCCCTGCGTCCATTCATAGACGAAGTCAAACGTCCCTAGTGTGGTCCTGAAGCCCATTTCCTTCATTTTGATTGCCACGTTCGATGCCTTCTCCCCCTCACTCGAGACATATACAGTCACATACGTACGCATACGACCTCTCCACTGGATGAATATATGTCTGGATTCAAAACGTTTGTGGTCGGAAACGAAAAAGTTTATGAATTAGCGGAACAGTTGCCCCGAACAAGGGCTCATGGTCTAGAGGCATGACGTCACCTTGACATGGTGAAGGTCGGGAGTTCGATCCTCCCTGAGCCCATCGTCTTCTCTTGTTCTGTCATTCGTTATCAAAGTTGAATTTCTCGTGATAAACACGATATATCTCCTTGACAAATGTTCAACCGTTAGCCTAGCTTAGAGGACGGAAGATGCCCGACAAACAGAGGATCCGAGTCAAAGTCTGTCTAGTCGGAGACAGCGGGGTTGGCAAGAGCAGTTTGGTCAAGAGGCTGACGCAGGACGCTTTCGATGTACGGTACATCCCAACTGTCAGCACAACTGTGACGAAGATAGATTTTGAGTTCCCAGACAAGGACGGCGAGACGTTCATACTCGAGATGGATATCTGGGACATCTCCGGACAGAGAGGCTTCCTGAGGTTCCTGAAGGGAGATTACTTCCGGAGGGCGAGAATGATCGTTGCGGTCTGCGACGTGTCAAGAAGTGAGACGCTTTACAACCTCGAGGGCTGGATACAGGATGCAAGAGAGATTGCCGGGGACATTCTAGTCCAGTTGGTGGGGAACAAATCCGATTCCCTCCACAATGTGATAAGATACGATCCGATGACCAAGAAGTACTCCAACGATTACGATTCAGAGGTGCTCTATGTCAGCTGTAGCACCGGAGAGAACGTTGATTATGCATTTCAGGAGATCGCAACCAAGGCCCTCGAGAATATCGTGAGCGGCCTCAACGAAGAAGAAGAGGTTCTGGAGTTCGAGTGGGAGGTACTGGAAGCTATCGCAGGAAAGGGAAAATACGGTGCCTCAAAGGAGTTCTTCTTTCAGAACATCAAGGGAATCGGATTCGACACATTGAAAGCGAACATCGAATCTCTTGAGAGGAAGGGTTACTTGAAGGTCAACTGGAATGGGACTTCCGATTTTCTGGCGAGGGCCACTGAGGAGGGCCTTAAGAAGGTGGAGAGCGGGCCCAGGAAGTTCGACGACGAGTACCTCGATCTGGTCACTGCATGATCTAACGCAGAACGCTTCTCGAGATCACCATTCTCTGGACTTCTGACGTGCCTTCGTAAATCTCCGTGATCTTGGCGTCCCTGTAGTATCTCTCGATCGGGAGGTCGGTCATGTAACCATACCCGCCGTGGACCTGAATGGCCATTCTTGAAACCTCGACCGCGGCGGCGGATGCCGCCAACTTCGCCATTGCAGCCTCCTTTGAGAACCTCGCTCCTTTGTCTTCGAGGGATGCGGCGTGATATGTCAGCCATCGTGCCGAGTCAACCTTCACGGTCATGTCGGCTATCATCCATTGGATGGCTTGAAGCGCTGCGATGGGTTTTCCGAACTGAACCCTTTCTTTGGCATACTGAATCGATGCGTCCAATGACGCCTGGGCGATGCCAAGTGCCTGGGACGCGATACCGATCCTTCCCGAGTCCAGTGTTATCATAGCGATCTTGAAACCATCACCTTCATTCCCGAGCAAGTTCTCCTTGGGAACCTTGCAGTCTTCCATGATGATCTCTGCATGCTCTACCGACCGTATCCCCATCTTGTCGAATATCTTGCCGATCTTCAGGCCTGGGGTCTCACCGTCAACGATGAACGCGCTCATTCCCTTCGTACCCTTCTCCTTGTCCGTTATCGCTATGATGATGAATACGCCAGCGATCGTCGCGTGGGTGATGAAGTACTTGGCTCCGTTGAGAACGTATTCGTCCCCGTCCAGAACGGCCGTGGATTCCATTGCGGCCGCATCCGTCCCCGCCTGGGCCTCTGTCAGCGCGAACGCGCCGATCACGTCCCCGCTTGCGAGGGGTGGCAGGTATTTCTTCTTCTGTTCCTCGTTTCCGAATGTCAGTATAGTCTGGGTACAGAGTGTGGTGTGCACGCTGAGGCCTCCCCCGAGGGATGCGGAGACCTTCGAAAGCTCCTCTATGACATTCACGTAGCTGATGTGGTCTGCTCCCGCGCCTCCGTACTCGGCCGGTATGGGAACTGCCGCCAGTCCTTCTTCCTTCAACTTGATCCAAAGGTCAATTGAGAACTTCCCCTCTCTCTCGACCTCATCTACGACCGGTTTGACAACCGCCTCCGCAAAAGCTCTGGCCTTCTCTTTCCATTCTTGTTGTGTATCATCGAGTTCGAAATCCAAACCTCTTCCCCCTGTGTTGGTCGTGGCATATGTTGGAGGATTATTAAGATTCCTATCACCGATACTGGCTTTTTTGTTTCCCAGTCGGGAATCCATTCGAAAGAATGAAATATCGAGTGGGCTGTTTGAAAGGTGCTGGTATGGCTTCTGGGCAGTGGTACTTAGAGGACTGGGCATGGATGTCGTAGTTGTTGGCTCTGCGGTTGTCCTTATCGGGACTTTCATTATCTTAGGGTTACTTGCGGTCCGCTCGCGCATGGTCTTCAGGATCGCCGTTCGGAACTTCCTGAAGAGGAAGCGGTCCACATTGTTCGCTGTTTTTGGGCTCGCCGTTGGTGCCGCCATCGTGACCGGGTCTCTTGTTGTAGGAGATTCGCTGGAGAACGCCGTGGTGCAGTCGACCTTTCAGAACCTGGGTGCGGTGGATGAGGCTGCACGGTCGGTCGGGGTGTTCGACCAATCAATCGCAGATGAGGTTAGGGTTCAGCTTCTGGACACTGAGATTGACGCAGTGGCACCGTTAATGGTCCTTCCCGTTTCGGTGAAGAACAACAATTCAGGTGCGAGACAATCTCTTGTCAACATCATCGCATTTACAGACGATTTTCTGGATTTTGGCGATTTCAAACTCGATGATGGGTCGATCTTCAGTGGACCCCTCGGATCCGATCATGTGATC